>JAZUHE010000162.1:0-7822 GCA_045641565.1 Acutalibacteraceae bacterium
AGCCGCCCAGTGAATTGGGATGAGCGGGGAAATTGATAATCCATGTTTCGTTGCTGCCGTCCTCGGGAGCGAAGCGGATTCTTGTAACCTTCTTGAAGGGTTTCTTCTTGGGCGCGCGTCTGTTTGCGAGCTCGTCTTTAATTTCTTTATTGCCTGCATAGAGCTTGCCGGGCTTTCTGTTGGCGTAAGCCTCTTTGGCAACCTTAACCATTGTATTCATAAGCATTGCGATATACTCGGGGTCCTTGCCGTCTGAGGGAACAGAAGCAAAGGGCTTGCCCCAGTAACCTACTGTGTCAATGCCTGAATGGCTGTGAGTTGAGCTGATGTTGATGCACTTGCAGCCGACTTCCTTAGCAAAATCAGCGAGCATGCCGCGAACCTTGTTAACCTCAACACCTGTGAAGCCGACGATATCCGCGCCTATCCATAAAATGCCTTCGTCATTGCCGCAGTCAATCCATACAGCGCTGGCGTAAACGGGAGTCTTGGTGCCTTCCATTTTATGGCCTGAGCCGTGACCTGCAATCCAGTATGTTTTGTCTGTGCTTGTGTCGGGCATGATTTCATCTCTTGAAAAACCTACATTGAATTTCTCACCCTTGAAAGAAACAGGCTGAGCGTCTGCTATTTCGGGAGTGTCATGATTCTTGCCGTATTTTTTGCCGTAACCTTTTGTGATTTTGATAATGCCTTTTGAAACTAAATCCATAATATCCATAGAAATTACCTCCTTGAACGCCGAAAAATCCGACGAAAATTTCCAACTTTATAATAACATATATAAATGATTTTGTAAATAAAAATTTTCAGTAAGATAACAGTTTCTCCGATAAAAAAGCCTCCCTTATGGGAGGCAACAAAAATTTTGATTTTGACGGTGAGGTTTACCCCCCTCAGTCTCGCAGGCTCGACAGCTCCCCAAAGGGGCGCCTTTTCTGTGCGTGACCGAGAGGTAAATACAGATTATAGCCTGAGTTCGAGCACCGAGTGCCAAATTAGATAACAGTTACCCCGACATTAAGCGATTATCGGCTCTTTCCTGTAGCTCTTTTTGAGAATCATGGGAGTGACAAAGCTTGAAACGATTATAAGAATGAGAATGAACGGCATTATAGCGGAGTCAATCATTCCGTTCTCAACGCCCTTTTGAGCGCAGACAAGGGCAACCTCGGCTCTTGCCATCATGCCGACGCCGACCCTCAGCGAGTCTTTAGGAGAGTACCTGCAGAGAAGCGACGCTCCTGCGCAGCCGAGCACCTTGCCTGAAAGTCCCGCAAGAATGAAGCAGATTCCGAAAAGAATCATGCTCGTGTTTATTGAGTTGAATTTTACCGTCATACCGATATTTGCAAAGAAAACAGGGGTAAAAATCATATAGCCCATTATGTCGGTACGTCGGACAATGTAGTTGGATTCGGGATTCCTTGAGAGGAAAAGTCCTGCGGCGAACGCGCCTGTAATGTCCGCAACGCCGAACCATTTTTCACTTGCGTAAGCAAAGAAGAAGCAGGTTGCCATTCCGAAAATAGGAAGCAGTCTGTGGTGGGGATAGCGCCTTTCCACAAGCTGCATTATCTGCTTTGCGCACATGCCGAAAAGCCCCGCGGCAACGAAGAAAAGCGCTGTCATGAGAATAACCTTAATCGGTGACTGAGCCTGTCCGTCGGTGCCTTTCATTGCGATTACGAATGAAAGCACGATAACGCCGATAATATCGTCTATAATTGCGGCGGCGATGACGGTTGTGCCGACCTTTGAGCTGGGTCTGCCAAGTTCCTTGAGAGTGGCAACCGAAACGCTCACGGATGTGGCTGTCAGTATAACGCCGTAAAACAGGTTGTTAAGAAGAACGTCCTTTCCCGCTGAAAAGCCGCCGTTGAAAAGACAGGCGACAAGGAATCCGAGTCCCATGGGAACAACTACGCCCGCGATTGTGATAACCATTGCAGGGGCGCCGATTGATTTTATCTGCTTGATGTCAGTTTCAAGCCCTGCTGAGAACATTATGAGTATGACTCCCAGCTTCGCTATGAAGCCGAGGCCCTCCATTGATGTTTCAGTGAGGATTTCCTGATTGGGTATGTAGTTTACAAGGCCGATTATTACGCCTGTGAGAAGCATACCGACAACCTGCGGCATGTTTATTTTTGTAGCTGCCTTTGATAAAAATTTAGATATTGCCATTATCAGTGCCAACGGCAGAAGCACGCTGTAATATTCCATTTTGTTTTCCTCCCGATACCGCTATAAATTTTAACGCTCATACGGCTTTTGGTCAAGAATAAAAATGTACAAAATATGACAGATTTGACGCGAAATTTTGGAATCGGGAATATTTCAGCGTTTTCTGAAGATAATAAAACTGATTATCAGTGTTCGAAATCAGGTATATGTTTGTGCAAAATATCAATATTTATGCCTAAATCAGAAAAATCAATAAATTATTTCGTTAAAGTATACAAAAATGAGCCGAATTAATTTCATAAACAAAGTACATTTATATGTTGTATTTTTGAAAAGTCTGGTATAAAATAGTATCAGCACTTAAAAGGGGGACTTTTATGAACGGCAAAATGACAAAGAAACAGATGAAAGAGCTTATTGAAGCCAAGCTTTCACATAATTTCGGCGTTACGCCCGACGAAGCAGAATACGAGCATTTTTACAAGGCCATTGCCCTCATTGTACGTGATATGATGGTTCAGAGCAGAAAAGGCTTTTATGAAAATTATAAAAAATCCGATTCCAAAAAGGTTTATTACCTCTGCATGGAATTTCTCATGGGCCGTTCTCTTAAGAACAACCTTTATAATCTCAATCTTACAAACACTGTTGCAGGTGTACTTAAGGATTACGGCGTAAGCATAGAAAGACTTTATGACTGCGAACCTGACGCAGGTCTCGGCAACGGCGGCTTGGGCAGACTTGCCGCCTGCTATCTTGACGGCCTCGCAACTGACGGTTACTACGCGACAGGCTACTCGATTATGTACGAATACGGTATTTTCCGTCAGAAGCTTGTTGACGGCTGGCAGACGGAGCTTCCCGATTTCTGGCTTCCCGGCGGCGATATCTGGCTTGTACCCCGTGAGGACGAGGCGGTTGACGTCAGCTTTGAGGGCTGGATTGAGGACCACTGGGACAATGCCTACCATTCGGTTACAATGCACGACAACAAGATAGTCAAGGCTATTCCTCACGATATGTATGTCGCGGGCAAGGACGGCAAGGGCGTCAGCGTTCTCCGTCTGTGGAGCGCTAAGGCTCCGGGACTTGACATGGATATGTTCAATCAGGGCGACTATATGCGCGCCATGGAGCAGAACGCTATGGCTGAGGTTATCAGTAAGATTCTTTATCCTGCGGATAATCACTCCGAGGGCAAGAGCCTCAGACTCAGACAGCAGTATTTCCTTGTTTCCTCCTCGGTTCAGGATATTGTCAACAACCATCTGCGACATTACAGAACTCTTGAGAATTTCGCGGAGAAGAACGCGATTCATATCAACGACACTCATCCCACTCTCGCTATTCCCGAGCTTATGAGAATTCTTCTTGATGAATGCGGTTACAAGTGGGACGACGCGTGGAATATCGTAACAAATACAATCGCTTATACAAATCATACCGTTATGGCCGAGGCTCTTGAATGCTGGCCTGAGGATTTATATAAGCGCCTGCTTCCGAGAATTTATGAGATAACAAAAGAAATTGACAACCGTTTCCGTTATTTTGTATGGAACGCGACAGGCGACGCCGACAAGGTTGAGAGAATGGCCGTTATTTCCAACGGTGTTGTCAGAATGGCGAACCTCTGCGTTGCGGGCAGCCACAGTGTAAACGGTGTTTCCGCTCTTCATTCTCAGATTATCAAGGACAGCGTTTTCCACGATTTCTACACAGTAACTCCCGATAAATTCAAGAACGTAACAAACGGTATCGCTCACAGACGCTGGCTCTGCCAGGCCAATCCCGAGCTTACCGAGTTCCTTACCAAATCAATCGGCGGCGGCTTCGTTTATGATGCCGCGGAGCTTGAAAAGCTTACTAAATTCGCTGATGATAGCGAAACACTTAAAAAGCTTGAGGAGATTAAGCTCAACAATAAAATCAAGCTTGCAAAGCTCGTCAAAAAGACCTACGGCATTGACCTTGACGTGAATTCCATCTTTGATGTTCAGGTCAAGAGACTTCACGAATACAAGCGTCAGCACCTTAACGCATTCAATATTCTCTCTAAATATCTCGCCATAAAAGAGAATCCCGACGGCGACTTTAAGCCGCACACATATATTTTCGCGGCAAAGGCGGCTCCCGGATACTTTATGGCCAAGAAAATCATCAGCTTCATCTGCGCTCTGGCTGACCTTATCAATAATGACCCGGATGTACGCGGCAGACTCAAGGTGGTTTATCTTGAGGATTACAACGTAACTCTCGCTGAGAGACTTATGCCCGCGGCTGATATCAGCGAGCAGATTTCACTCTCCGGCACTGAGGCCAGCGGCACAAGCAACATGAAGCTTATGATAAACGGCGCTGTTACTCTCGGCACCGAGGACGGCGCGAACGTTGAAATTCACGAGGCCGCAGGCGACGATAACATTCTTATTTTCGGCATGACAACGCCCGAGGTCAATAATCTCAAGCGTGACGGCTACAATCCCATGAGCTATTATCAGAATAACGCCGAAATCAGAAAGGTCATTGACTTCATCAACGGCGGAATAAACGGTAAAGCCTTCCCCGAAATCGGCTCGACAATCGTTCATCACGACCCCTATATGGTTCTTGCCGATTTTGCGGATTACAGAAGAATTCAGCAGGTGGCGGAGGATATCTATTATAACGATAAAGACCGCTGGAACAGAATGATGCTTATGAATATCGCGAACGCAGGCAGATTCGCCGCGGACAGAGCCGTTAACGAATATGCTCAGGATATATGGCACACTAAAAAGGTAGAAGATAAATAATAAGACCGCGGGTCAGTTCGAAGAGCTGACCCGCGAATTTTTGTTGTTTAGTTTTATATTTCTAAGAATTAAAACTCAAATATTTTATTAAGCCAGTCAAGGCTGAGTCTGACCCACTGAGCCGCTGTTTCTTCTATGTATCCCGTGGCTTTTTTCGCCAGAGAAAGGCCGTGGCCGCCGTTCTGGAAAATATGAGTCTCAAAGGGAACTGAGTTCTCGGCGAGAGCCTCGATATATTTTACCGAGTTCATAATCGGCACGAGATTATCTGCACAGGTGGAAAACAGGAATGTGGGCGGAGTATCTTTTGTAACGAGCTCGTTGACATTTGTCATGTCGTGGTTGTGAAGCTTTTCGCCCATGGAGTCGAGAATTGACGGATAGCAGAGAATCGAGGCGTTCGGTCTGTATCCCTCGGTGTTGGAAAGATAAGCGCAGAGATGTCCGCCGGCTGAGAAGCCGATGGCGGCGATTTTATCGGGAATAATATGGAATTTTTCCTCGTTTTCTCTTATAAAAGATATTGCCTGACAGGCGTCGTCAAGAGGATTCGGGAATAATGAATGTTCAAGAATCGAGTATCTGAGCACAAAGGCGTTGTAGCCTTCCGCAAGGTAGGCGAGGGCGACAGGCTCGGCTTCACGGTCGGAGCACATGAAGTATCCGCCGCCGGGAAGAACAAGGACTGCGGGGCGCTTGTCAAGAAGACTGAGCTCCGGAGATGAATCCTGTATGTATGAAGTGAGAGTAACATTTCTTTCTTCGTTGAGTATAAATTTTTCTGTAAGCATAAAATCACCTCATAAAAATAATATCACATACATTTTAATTTTTCAATCGTCTTGTATTTTTCTTTTACGTATGATAAAATCAAGCTAACCTGATAAAAAGGAGAGATTATTTATGAAAGTTACATTTATGGGCGCGGGCAGTACCGTTTTTGCTAAGAACGTATTGGGTGACGTTATGCTTTCACCTGTACTCAGAGAGTGCGATATCGCTCTTTATGATATCGATCCTCAGAGACTTGACGAGTCTTACATAATGGTAACCGCACTTAACAGAAATATAAACGAAAACAGAGCCAACGTGCAGAAATATCTCGGCGTTGAGAACAGAAAGGACGCGCTGAGAAACGCTGATTTTGTTGTCAACGCGATTCAGGTCGGCCTTTATGACCCCTGCACGATTATCGACTTTGAGGTTCCCAAGAAATACGGTCTTCGTCAGACTATTGCTGACTCAAACGGTATCGGCGGCATTTTCAGAGCGCTGAGAACTATCCCCGTGCTTAAGGACTTTACGGACGATATGCAGGAGGTTTGTCCCAATGCGTATTTCCTTAACTATACCAATCCCATGGCTCAGCTCGCAGGCTATCTCGGCAGATTTACGCCGATTAAGTCTGTCGGCCTCTGCCACAGTGTTCAGACCTGCTCAAGAGGACTTCTTGACAAGCTGGAGATTCCTTATGAGGAGCCGATAAGAGAAAAAATCGCAGGTATCAACCATATGGGCTGGCTTCTGGAGCTTGAAGACGCAAAGGGAAACGACCTTTATCCCGAAATCAGAAAGAGAGCAGCAGCTGTTCTTGAAAGCGGTGTTACAGACCACACTGACCTTGTAAGATATGAGTATATCAGACGCTTCGGTTACTACTGCACCGAATCAAGTGAGCACAACGCTGAGTATAACAATCTTTTCATTAAGTCAAAATATCCCGAGCTGATTGAAAGATACAACATTCCTCTTGATGAGTATCCGAGAAGATGCATACATCAGATTGAGCGCTGGAACAGCGAAAAAGAGAATTATCTCAACGATAAGGTTACTCACGAGAGAACAAAGGAATACGCTTCATATATTATGGAGGCTATTACAACTGATATTCCTTATAAAATCGGCGGCAACGTAATTAATAACGGACTTATCGAGAATCTTCCCGATGAAGCCTGCGTTGAAGTTGCCTGCCTTGTAAACAAGAACGGAATTCAGCCCTGCCGCCAGGGCAGGCTTCCCGAGCAGCTCGCTGCGATGAACAGACTCATGATTAATACGCAGCTGCTTACAATCGAAGCCGCCGTTACTCTTAAGAAGGATGCGATTTATCAGGCAGCGCTTCTTGACCCGCATACTTCATCAGAGCTTTCCATTGACGAAATCATCCATCTCTGCGATGACCTTATTGAAGCTCACGGCGACTACCTGCCGAAATATAACTAAAATAATAATGCCTGCCGGTTTAGCGACAGCCCGATAAGGATGTTTTTCGGGGTGTGGATTTTGTGCGGCAAAATCCGATGCTCGTTATGGGTGTTGTCAAATCAGAATTTGCGGAGGGGATTTTGTGTTTGATAAATTTCATCGCAACAGAATCATAAAAAAAGCTATTGAAAAAACGGTGCAGCATTTTTCGAATAGCACTCCTCGTATTTCAAAACATTTTTTCTATGGCGCCGTAGACATAGGACCTGAAAACCTTGTGGTTTGGTACCTATTTGAAAAGGATTTAGAACTTGAAACAGCGAAAAATAATGGGTTATGTAAAGAACTTGAAGATACAACAATTCAAAACCTGATTAAATTTGGATATCCCAAAGATGCTTTTGGTGAAAATGAGGTTGAGTTATCGCCTAAAATTACTTTTGCAAGCAGTACCGATGATAAAACAATGAACAATATTATTTATTCGCTTACACATCGTAAAGCAAAAATTGCTTTTACAACAGAAGAAGATATTGATAAAAAAGCAAATGGTGATTATCATCTGTATTTTCAATGAATAACGTCTGCAAATCCCGGTTTGTCGGACAAAAGAATTACCCGCCGAAAGGAAACAAACT
>JAZUHE010000163.1:0-28759 GCA_045641565.1 Acutalibacteraceae bacterium
ATGCACTTTATTTTATCATAAACTTTTAAAACTTGTCAATACCTATGTTCGTGAATTACGAAATTCTTAAATCTATTTTAGATTTACCTTTCGTTCGGGATATTATTCATCAACAGCATAAACGAAAGTATGATACCATTAACGAAACCGATGATGATACCGTTAATGATATCATCATCGCTCACGGTTGATATCTCTTGTGTTTTCCTGCTCTGCAGCGCCTGCTTTGCTTAATATATCCGCAATTTTTCTTACCATCTTTCTTATTATGCTGTGATATTTTATATTTGTATGCTCGTCTAAAAATTTATCAAGAGTTTTCAGTGCTCTCCCTGCTTCGGCGACGATGCTCTCCAGCAGCGACAGCCGATCACGCTGTTCGATAGCCTTTATCTTTTCGGGGATGTTTTTCTCGATATAAGTTTTAAGCTCTTCTTTTTCTTCACGCAGTTTCGGTAACTCTCTTGCCAGCATTGTATGTTCCGTTTCTTCAGCCTTCTTTAGTTTAAGTAATTCGTCATACTCTTTTCTGAGCGCTGTTACTTCTTCTCTTTTCTGACCGATATTCTGAGCGTCAAGTATTATCTGTGCGTTTTCTGCCATTTTCAGCTTATCCGCTTCAAATTTTTCATACTCCTCTTTTGACATTTCGAAGGTATCTTCTTTGATAACCTTCTTTTTCTTTTTTACATTAAGATACTCGTTCACAACATCTGATAGCTGTTCTACCTTTATTTTAGTATCGGCTTCTGTCTGCTCTTTTTCCGTAACCGCTTTATCCCGTTCCTTAATGGCTGTCTCGAGATTTTCCGAAATCTCGGACAGCTTTTTCTCCGCGGCTTCAAGTTTCTCTTTTTCTTTTCGATATTTAAACTCTATTAATGATAACCCTGTTTCTGAAGCCTCTTTCGGAACTTCTTCAATTTCAATGCCGTGACTTTTGCAGACTTCGATAAAATGACTGTGAACTAACTTGGAAAAAGTCTGCTTCGGGTTATTCATTCGGTCTTTTTTCTTCGATGGGTCAGGCCTGTCAATATTCATTTCTGCAAGTGCTTTTGTCTGGTTAACGGTTAAGGCTCCATTATCAGTCGCAACCCAGACCTTGCGTTCATGTATATGGGGAGCTCCTTCTTCATCGGTATGTAAGGCGATATCCAATACTTTTACACTGGGAAAATTTTTTGTTTCCCACTCAATTTTTTCAAGGCAGAGTTTCCACAGCTCATCGGGACTTATGCTGTCGTCAATATTGCCGACCATCATAATTACCTCTTCAGGACACGTTCGTTCCTGTTTCCTGAATTCGTCCATCGTCTGCACTCTTTCGGGATGACGCCCCTTGATATATCTGTCATTCTTCTGCTTAAGGTATGACGCGAAATTTTCCTCATAGAATTTCTGCTCGGCTTCTTCGAATGTTAAATTCTCTTCGGGATAAACATGCCAAGTCCTGTTGTTTTCTGTTTTTGTTGGGTCAACATTTTTTGAATGTTTAACATCATAGTTACGGTCATTATGCTTGGCGCTGTAAACACCATCCTTGCCCTTTCGACCGTTGTGGTTGGTCAGCCGTTTTGTTGACATATTAACTTCTTCCTTTCTCGCATAAAAGTGTTCTGTAGTTAATATGTCAGTCGGCTGCCTTGGCAGCCCACAAAAGTACCCCGTACCAATTATCGAAACGATAATTCGGGGCCCCATTCTTTCGGGAAAGAATCAAAGCCTGTTTTGCACGGCAAAAGCTCATGATCACTCCTTCACACACCTGCCCGGGGAGAATGACTGTGCTTATGCAAGGTGTGTTTCGGAGGTGCGAATAAATCGCCGTTACCGTTCGCCGATTTATTCGCACGCTTGCCTTTGCGCTTCCGTCTTCCGCGTCTATCATATTTATTAATGACAGGTGAAGCTCGCCTGAACAACATATGAAACGAGGTGAAACAGATGAAAAAGGCAAAAACTGATGTTGTTCCGTATACTACCGTTGAGCAGTATCGGGAATACATGAGCGGTTCTCACGATGATGACAAAACGCAAAGGCACAACCCTCCGCCAAAGGACGGTATGACGCTTGCGGAGCTCGGACAGAAAAGCGACGGTGAAATTCTGGCAATTATCAACGAAATGGGACAATGCGAAAACAAGTCTGACATTCGGGTAATGTACTGCCACGGATATTCATTTAGTTGGAACTCTCTGACAGTAGTTGCGGAGTTCAAAGGGTATATCAACGAAATGGCCGGTCAGCGAAAAGCTAATTACTCCATGCCGGATAGTTCAGCAGGGGAAGAGACGGTTAATACTTCAACTGACAGAATTGAGTTTTACCGTGGACTTGAAGCGTATCCGATAGAGAAGAAGCTCTATCTCAGCAAAGATGCATCTTCGATGCTGAAAAGTATATTTATCAGAGAGTCAAGCGGAAAGCCGTATGAGAATTCAATTAAGTCGAGAATATTATCGGCAATAACAGAAAAAGCAATAGCTGAAACATATCGGAAAAAGAAAGAGGGGACTCTCAAAATTATTGCTAAGGAAGAGGAAATATGAAAAATCCCTCAGGCGGTCAAAATCTGACTGTCTGAGGGAGTGTCTTTTATCAGTTTATTGTGTTGCTGTTTATCCATTCTTCAACTTCAGAAGCAGAGATATAATTCATCTCGTTGATGATAATGAAGTGGAGCTTGCCCTGCTTTCTCAGTTTGTAGATATAGGCTTCGGTAAAGCCTAACCATTCGGCAAGCTCTTTCGGCCTGAAATACTCAGTCATCTGACTCACCGCCTGTCCATGCTTCGTACCAGTCGCGTCTGATACGGTAAATTCGTTCGGGATGAAATGCCTTCAGATGCCCGTTTTTAATATTCGAAATTACATAACTGCGGCTTACACCCATCTCTGCTGCTATATCATCAACGGTAAGCCATTCTTTTTTCTTGTGAAATGCCATGTTATCACGTCCTTTATCAGTTTATAATAATATGCCATTTCAAAAATCACGAATGAAAGCAGCTTTATTCGAAAAATTAAAAATAATTTACAAATAATAATACCCGTTGACAAAACTGTCAGCGGGTAATTTCTTACAGCCTTCCGAGCGGCTTCTGATTGAGATTTATAAGCACTTCGTTGATATCGTCAAGCTTATAAAAACCTTCTTTGAAGAAGTATTCAATAATAAGATCTCTGTGATTGCTGTGTGATAATGTGTATCCTGCACGCTCAAGCAGATCATTTGCCTGTTCCAGAGAAAGATTAAGCGCCAGCGCCAATGCAATACACGTATCTTTTGCAGGCTTATATGTATAGTCGGAGACAATTTTTGAAAAAAGACGTCTGTCTATGTTGGCGGCCTTGTAAATTTTTGAATCACGAACCTGCTTCAGTCTTATGTGCTCGAGCAATTTATTAACAAAACTTTCATTGGCTGTTTCGTCTATCTTACCAATAAGATCAAGCGCAGACAAATTGCCGTTCCTGTATTTTTGAATATTAGACTGTATTCTCTCAATATCATAATCGTCACCGCCGCGGAGACTGTACTTTACTCCATCGGACTGACTGCTTTCTTCTCTTGCTTTTTTTCTTTGCTCAATTCTGGTCCGAAAAACATATTCGCTGGCAGAATCGGTAAGCTGTTTGATATCGGCTTTTTGAGAAAACTTAAACATATTCTCACCTGCTTTTTATTTATTTCTTTTAGTATATACGGTTTGAAAAGTTAAATCAACATATTGCAGTCCGCTTTTCGGTGCTCTGCGGGACTATTTTTCAAAAATGTCGCGTTAAAGGAGACCAAATCGAATAAAAAGTGTGCAATAATGGATTCAAACGAAGGAGGTACGACTTATGGGAACAGATTATTTAAAATGTTTAGGAATGGATTCTATTATGGAATCGGATGAAACGCTGAGCAACTTTTTATCTTATATTGCAGCAGAAGGAAAGGTTATTCCCACATACGGCAGCGATCATATTGATTTCAGAAAAATAACAGGATACCCGGAATTCATAATAACTACAATTCCTGACGAAAAAGACCAGACGCTGAAATTCAGCGACTTTTACACACATTGCAGCGGACCTGACCGATGGACTTTTCAGATACTTAATACGTTGATAAATAATCCGCTTGAGGGGAGAAGGCAAATACTTGCCAGCCCGATTCAACACAAAAGCATGTGTGTAATAAACATAGCACAACCCGATATTGTTCCGTCTTACTTTAATGGAGAGCGTATAGCGCTTCAGGTGGTTGCCTTCCCTTATGATATTAAATATTATAAGGATGAAGATGAATACGAAAGCAATGAAACAGTTGACTGTAAATTGGGAAAACTATGCAATGCCGTTGGTTCAATTTTACCTGTGGCATTTCTTGACAATCACCACGAAAGCGGTGAATCTAACGAAACAGATGACATTATGGCAATATGCGGAAAAGTAATTTCTGTTCAAAAAGGAATGGTTGAAATCTGCGGCGAACAAAATTTTATGTTTATCGACTGCTATATTGATACCTTTTTCGGCAAGCTGGAAATTGTTCATACGTTGGAACAGGTTGAAGAAGTTCAGCGTAATAATATAAAACCGGGTTCCATTGTATGCGCTCTGGCTGTCCTTTCGGGTGATCCTATGGTAGATGAGTACAGCGACGGCGCTGTTTTTGACAGAGAACATATACTAAGATATTTGGGTACAGTTATGACTGAAAAAGAAATTGCTGCAAAGAATCTCGGCAAGTATCTGTCGGATGATTGCTCTTTTTATTCCGAAACAACCGGCAGCACAGTTCAAGGAAAAGAGGAGATTATTAACCATATTGAATATGTCAAAACTTCGCGCTCAAATCCGTATAGTATAAACTGTGCAACGATTATCGGTTCACATGAAAACGTAGAATATAAAGAGGGACAGCGATGTCTTTTGCTGTCCGAAAGAGACTCGGATGACTATGAATCCATTGTATTTGCTGATTTTGATGAAGAGGATAAAATCAGCCGCATATTTATATGCACAGATCCGGAATATAAATTTGAGTCAGATGTCAAAGAAACAGAAGATGATTTTTTTGATTGATACATTTTGGGAAAAATTTGTATAAAGTATTTAAAGGAAGGTGACTTGCAATGAAAGCAATTCAAAGCGGCAGTAAATTTAAAATATATGACGACAGTGTAAAAACATACGATTGTATTCCGCCGGCAACTTTTGATATCGGATATAATCAGCAGGAAGGCTGTTTCCTGATTCAGAGGCAGAATATTTTTGTTGCTGAAAAATCTTACGGTGTTCATATTACTAAAGTCAGAAAAGTAATTGAGACATATAAAAAATTTGGACGAAGCCTCGGCGTTATACTCAGCGGCGACAAAGGTATAGGAAAATCTATGTTTGCAAAGCTTGTATGCGTTGAAGCTCTGCAAAAAGGATATCCGGTAATCATAGTTGACGCATGCTATCCCGGTATTGCCCGTTTTATCGAAAGCATTGATCAGAAATGCGTGATTCTGTTTGATGAATTTGACAAGACTTTCAGATCAAACAATAATAATGACGAGCAGGCTTCGCTGCTGAGTCTGTTTGACGGCGTATCCGGAGGAGAAAAACTGTTTATCGTAACCTGCAATGAATTATACGGACTAAACAATTATATTATTAACCGTCCCGGCAGGTTCCATTATCATTTCAGATTCGACTATCCGTCTCCCGATGATATCAGAGATTATCTTACTGATAAACTGAATCCGGAGTATTATGATGAAATTGACAGAGTTATTGAATTTTCGAGAAAAATCAGCCTTAACTATGATTGCCTTCGTGCAATTGCCTTTGAACTTAATAATGGCTTTGGATTCAGAGATGCTGTTGCTGATTTAAATATCATGACCACCGAAAGTGAATGCTACAGAGTATATTTATACTTTGATAACGGAAAAAGTGTTCATAATCTCAGGTATTCGACGAATCTTTATGACTATGACGGCTCCATGTCTTTTATTAAGTTTTACGATGATGACGGTAAATTCGTTCTTAATGCATATTTTGATAAACAGTCCATGACATATGATATGGCAAAGGGTAAAGTAATCGTCCCTGCGAGCGGAATAAAACTTGAAGCAACAGACGGCCAGGATGATGACGATTATTATTATGACGATGATGATGAAAATGACGATGTTACTTCCGGAAAAACTCCGGTATTCCGCGGAGCAAAAGTTCTTTATATGACTTTTGCAAAGCGTTCTGCCAAAAACCTTCATTACATAATATAAATGTTATCATTACAAGCAGAATGATTTCTTATATGCGTTAAATCATCTGCTGAAGTCCGAATGTTTTTGCCGTTTATCTCTTGAAATAAGATGGTTGTTGTGCTATAAAATATTCAGAACAGTAGTGTTTCGGGAAACCGACCGTCGGCGAGTCGCTTACGGTACATAAAGACTTCGTATATTAAAGCTCGGTCTCCGCTGTGTTGGGCATTTTCCTCCACTTCGTTGAGGAAGAATGCTGACCCGTACACTTGCGTGTACTTATACACAGTTCCGACTTTCGCTATACAGATTTGTACTGTTCTGATTATGAAGGGAGGAAAGTTGATATGATTGTTTACAGAGAGCTTTCCTCTCTTGAAAAAGATTTAGGCATTTCCGCAAAAGAACTTTATACAGTTTCAAACACCGTCGGCAGACATTATCATCTGGTATCTGTTCCAAAGAAAAGCGGCGGAACACGAAGACTTACCGTTCCCGACAGTAATCTGAAATATATTCAAAGAAAAATTGCGGATGTTCTTCTGAACAGCATGTGTGTTTCTCCTTATGCTACAGCATATAAAATCTGTTCGGGAACTGTGAAAAACGCCTCAAAGCATACAAATAAGGATTGGATTGTCAAACTCGACATTGCGGATTTTTTTGACAGTATTTTATATTCAACGGTTAAAGAAAAAGCTTTCCCCGCAAAAATTTATTCTGAAAATATCCGCATTCTTCTGACCATGCTCTGCTATTATAAAGACTCTCTGCCGCAGGGAGCTCCTACTTCTCCCGTAATTTCAAATATCATTCTTTATGATTTCGATTTAAGAGTAGGAAAGTGGTGTAAAGCACGAAACATCGATTTTACACGATACTGCGACGACATGACTTTTTCGGGGAACGGAGAAATTCCCGATATCGTTTCATTTGTAAGGAATGAATTATTCAAGGAACATTTCTTCCTTAATACGCGTAAAACCGTAACGGCTAAAAGGCAGAACCGGCAGGAGGTTACGGGACTGATTGTAAATCAGAAGATAAATATCCCGTCTGAATATAAAAGAAAAATCAGACAGGAGATATATTACTGCCGCAGGTTCGGGATTGAAAGCCATCTTGAGAAAATCGGATCAACGGATAGCCCCTGCGATTATCTCAGATCTCTTTTGGGCAAAGTAAATTATGTCTTATCCGTAACGCCCGGAAATTCCGAATTTATTTCGTATAAAAAATATATTCTTGAACAGATGAAATAAGAGGGTGCAGATTGTTTTCTGTACCCTCTCTGTTTAGCTAATAGAAGAGGTTTGACTTACAATTGTCAAACCTCTTTAGAATGTCTCTTATTATTTGCTCAGTCATTTTTTAATGGCAATTTGAAATTTGTATTACCGCCTAAAATAGCAGCCAGTGTACCTAATGCTGCAATAACAATACCTCCACAGGCAACAAGATTGGACCATTTAAATTTTTTACCTTCAGAATCTTTCGAAGCAGCCATTTGAGCAATGATTTTCATCTGTTCAATATAATATTTCTTTTCTTCAAAAGAAATATTCTCAATATCCAAACATTTTTCAAGAGCGCCTTGAATTCTGTTAAAAAGTGAATAACATTCGTTTGCACTCTCCTTATCGTCATCAAAAGATTTATCAATTATGCCTTTATAATCATTAAGTACGTTTATTGTTGTTTTTGCAAAATCAGGGAATTGTTCAATTGCTTTCTTGGCTACTTCAGGATCCATTTTATCAAGCATTGTGGCAAGTGAAATGTAATGATCCTTTGTAAGATGGCGAAAATCTGGAATATTGAGTTCTTTTAAAACTTTTTCTTCGGTTAATTGTTTAGTCATGGTTATTTCTCCTTTTTACATAAATATTATTTCAAATCCATCAAATTTTGAAAGTGCATTTTCTATAAGCTTGTGCATATTGTTTTCGGCATCTTTATATACGCCTTTTGATTCAGCATCTTTTAATCCTTCATCTTCGATTTCTGTTATCAAAGTTTTGTACTGCTCAAAGTTTATCGGATTAAGGATACTGTTGTTTTCAGCGCACTGAACGGTATCCATAATAATGTAGTTATCATTTACCTTCGGGGCAGGAAGTGCTATGTATATTTTCTGACTTTCGTTATCAACTTTAATGTCTATATTATCAAAGTTATATCCGACTTTTACTATACCGCTGCACTTGATTTCAATTGAGTTTTTAGTGCCGGGAACAGCGAAATCGAGTACATATCTTGATTCATCAACAGCTTTGGTGACATCGTATTTACTTTCATAGCTTGATATTTCTTCTATTGGAATCAGTTCGGACTTTATTTCTTCTTTTGTTATTGTGCGTCTTTCTGTTTCAAACGGGAGCTTCAGATCTGTGCCATTTTGTCTGACTACCGTCGATTCAGGCGATTTGATTGCGTAAAAATATCCTGCCGTAAAACCTGCGCCTATGAGAATTGCAACTGATAGAATAATCGCTATTGATTTTTTGAAGTTTTTCATTATACAATCCTCCGTATTAAAGCCATGCAGTTACTAAAACGAAAAGATAGAATAAACCGCCTGCTGCTGCGACTGAACCTGCTGCTGTTGCTATTATTTTGCCTGCTTTGTTTTTCATGATTTTTACTTCCTTTCAACTTAAGAACACTTTTTAAGATTAGTGTTGTTTTTTGGCAATTCCTTTATGTCTGATGCGATTCCTACTTTTGCGGCGTACTCCGGATTCTTTTTGATTTTCTCCGAAAGCCTGATTGCGTGGATTCTTCCTTTTGCAGTCATAAGGTATCACCCCTTTCTTGTTGAGTAAAGTATAACTCAGGTTATGCTGATAATAAATGGTCAATGAAGCGTATTACGGCGTGCTATTTTCTTCAATTCAGCGAATTAAAACAGAATACATAATGCAGATATTACCAACGCTACTTCAAGTACGCCGATTGATATTTTGAGCCATATCTTTGTAACCCACAGCGTCACTTTCATGAGCAGGTACATTACCGCTAAATAAGCGATTATAGTAAACAAAGTAATCATTTAACCACCCCATTATGCGCATTCAGGTAATGCTGTCTGTTCCGGTAAAGCTAATTCTTTCTCAAATTCTTTTGCAAGGATCCATCCGAGAGATTCAGTTATTACGCCTGCGGTCGCGGCATTGATAATGTTGCCTGCTCCGGGAATCCAACCTACCGCTACCTGAGATGCTGTCCTGCCAATCATGGTTGCTGTCCCTGTTGCCATGGCAGATTTTGCGGCAGAGCTTGAAAGCTTTTTGTTAAATACTTTACCGAGCGATATTGTCATTGCTAACTGAATCGGTGTAATAACTGCACTGTCTGAACAGGGTACCTGTGCAAATCCCGCACCTACACCTGCTGCACCCAATGATGCCGCATGAATAATCGCATTACACTTTATCATCTGAGATTTTGTCATATTTATTACCTCCGTTATGCTGCGTCTTTTGTGCCGAACATCGCTTTTATTTTTTCAAGCAATCCATGAGTTTTCTTATCTTCGGGTTCAAGGGCTGCTATCAGCTCTGCAAAATCTCTTTTAAGAATGTCCGTATCAGTATCAAACGTGTATTCTCCTATGAGTGCTTCATTGTTTATTGTGCAAGCCATTTCATCAATGCAGTCTTCTGTAAACATATTCCATCCGTTGTATCTGTCAATTTTATAAGGAAGCTGACTGAGGAAAGTTGTGTCAATTTCTTTGCAATTGTTCTCAATTTCAATTCTGTTGTTAGTGAATACAAGCAGGCTGACGATATTTGTTCTTAAAAAACCTGAGTCATTAAGAATCCTTGTAACGAAGTCTTCCCTCTGCTTCATTTTTTCTCTGATATTGCAGTCAAGACGCATAAATCTTCCGTAACGGTAATAGTCACCTTCATCGCTTATGAAAATATCTCTCTTTGAATTTTTAACTTCAATGATGAATATTGCTTTCTTTGTAAAAACAATAAAATCAATTTCTGTTCTGACTCCGTCAATTTCAAGCTCAACATTTCTGAGAATCATATTTTCAGATTTAATCTTTTCAAGGCTCTGACATGTAAAACTTTCGCCTCTGCCGCCTGACATTTCCGCTTTAATTCTGTTGTCGAGAATTTTGCAGTCTTCTTTAAATCTTGCAAGTTCTTCATCAGCGATATTTCCGCGTTCAGTATTTAACTGCTCAAGATGATTGTAAACATCCCATATTCTTGCTTCTGATTCTGTTGCATTAAAAGCAACATTTGCCATCTGACTCTGAAGTCTGAGCATTTCGGGAAGATACTCTGCTTTTTTGTACTTCCTGTTTTCAAGGGCTGTTAACTGATTGATGATTTCTTCTGTTCTTTCTGTTTTGTTCATAATAATATCTCCTTTTAATTACGCTTTGTTGAGGTGCGTTCCTCTGTTTGCATAAAAATTATATTACCGGTCAGGCAAATAATAAATGAATAATACAGCGCATTAGAGACGCATATTTTCACTTTTTCGGCGAAATAGGCATAAAAAATCAGAGCGCCGTTACCGGCGCTCCGACAAGTAAGCTTTATTATTTGAGCTTTGCTTTAATTGCTTCGTATTTATCTTTGTCTATTTTACCTTCGGCAAGCATTTCTTCTGACCAGAACTGCAGTGTTTCAACTAATACGGAGATTTTTTCAAGCTCGTTCTGAATTTCGATAAAGTCAGCAATCTGATCATCATCAACAGTATTGTCAATGGATATTTCCATAAGGCGCTGCTGCTTTTGCTGCATATTATTAAGTGATACAATAGTTTCAAGAACAATCTGACGCAGATCCTTAATTGAAACCTCGGGAACATACTGTCTTCCTATTGCACATTCCTTTGAACAATAGTGATTGCAGAGCGCAGGTTCTTTATATCCTTCAGCCATAGCGAGTACTTCTTCGGGGTAAGGTACAACGCCTCGATTTTCTATTTTTTCTATTTTATCGGCTGAAATATTAGTTTTCTCGCTTGCTTCTTCTCTCGAAAGCCCAAGCTCCTCGCGCTTGAGTTGATATATGTTTTTGTTTTCCTTAACTGACATACGTCCCATAGTATTCCTCCTAAACAAAGAGTTATAGCATTTATTGTAATTATATCATTGTTTTGGTATCTATTCAATGCCATACAATAAAAGTTCCCTCCTTATACAGTTTTTTTCTGATACAAGGAGGGATATTTCTATGAATTATTCAGGCGTTGACTGTAATTTTCGGTGAATCAATCTCTTTTCCGCTTGAGGTTGTAATCTTAAATTCAAGTGTTGCTGTCTTAATATCCTTAACACCGGTAATACCGGTATCTTCATAATCATATGAACCAATCTCGATATCCATAATTCCGTATGATGAATGAGAAACGGTACAATCATCTGAAGTGTTATCTGTCATTATTGAATTCAATGTCAGCGTATCATATTCCGATTCAACATTTATTTCATCGGCTGAATCATTCTGAACAAGCAGCAGAAGATGAATATCGTCATCATATTCATCACCGCTCTGCCAGAAACCCTTTGAAATAATCTTTATGTTATTACTGTTATATACTTCTGTTCCGGAAACGTCCGCTTTGCTTTCTTTTGATGATACAGTAATATTAAATTCTGTAGGTTTAACAACCGAATTGCCTTTAGCGTCCTTAACACTTCCGTAAACTGAAATACTGCTGATATCTTTTATGCCGTATTTCTCAAGGATTTCTTTATCAACTACATCGTCTATTGTTATTTCTTCAATTCCTTTTGAACCTGCATTGATTTTATATGATGACCAAAGGGTTTCATAAAGCTTGATTCCGTTTACAGATATCTTCTGAGTGCAGAATATAAGCTGTGAGTCTGATGTGTTGTTCAGTTCCATAAGAAGCATTCTTTCACCGTCAGAAGTAGTAACAAAACTTTCTGATGTTACAGAAACAGAGGCGTTATCAAAGACTTTATCCTTACTTACGTATTCTACAGAATATCCCATTCCGTCCTGCAACTCTTTATTCTGAATTGAATTGATAAAGTTTATTTCTGAAGAAT
The DNA here is from genome assembly GCA_045641565.1 of Acutalibacteraceae bacterium. GTDB lineage: Bacteria > Bacillota > Clostridia > Oscillospirales > Acutalibacteraceae > CAG-488. The sequence goes on from JAZUHE010000163.1 coordinate 12,314, forward strand.
CATAATCATTCGCAGATGTTTTTATGCTCAAAGGTCCTGTATATACTTCATTGTTATTTCCATCAGATATTGCAAATCCGACTTCAATTTCGGAAACTTCTGTTATTCCGTACATCTGAAGTTCAATAAGGTCAATGACCATTTCTTCAACAGCTTTTGCACCAGCTGTTATATCGCTGTTGATATATGCACCTGTTATCATACATTTATTTACAGCATTGCAGCTGTATCCTATTGAGCCTGAAACAATTGAAATATTTTTTTTCGTGTTGTTTTCAAATGTGAAATCAATAACCATTTCATCATTCTCAAATTCAATAGCATTTGCAATAATTTTCACGCCGTCTTTTTCATAAATGACGGTTTCCTCGATTGTAGTGTCTGTTTTGAATACAGGAAGAGCTGCATCTTTAATCAAAGAGCTTCCGTCAGACGTTTTGCTTCCTTTTTTCTCGTCAGATGTTGTTTCTTTCCCACATCCCGAAAGAATAAGCACTGAACACAGCAGTACAGCTGCCATCAGAAATGATAATAATTTTTTCATTGTTTTTCCTCCGTTTTTAATATTTCAAATATAAATTTCTTCAAAGCGTATGTCGCTTCAACAGACAAATCGGCAAAGATGTCTTTGTGAACGACTGAAATGCCAAGCAGATAATCCGAACTGATATCAAACATTTCGGATATTCTGACAATATTCTGAAGTGTCGGTTCGGCATAACCGTTTTCCCACTTGGCAACAGCGGTTCTTGAAACACCTATTATCTCCGCAAAATTCTCCTGCGTCAGATTCTTTGATTTTCTCAGATGCTTTAGTCTTTCGCTGAGATCACTTTCCAACAGCTGATTTTTCATAATTATGATTCGTAATACACTTTCCAGATTTTTTATGAACATATTTGAATTTATTATATATTATTATCTGTTTGAATAACATAAACCGCCAGTTACATTTTGATAACTGACGGTAACATTTTAATTCAGACTGAATTTTTAATCTCACTGATAAATTTTTTCATAGCACATATTGCCTCGCCGGACAATGCCTCAAAATCTGCTTTGTTTTGTATTCCTAAAATCCAGTCTGTACTGACATTCAGACTTTGCGCGAGGCAGATTAAATTCTGGAGCTTCGGTTCAATATCTCCGTTTTCCCAGCGGGCAACTGCTGTTCGTGATACACCGATTGCTTCTGCAAGAGCTTCCTGAGTGAAACCTGCTGATTCTCTTGCTGAGTGGATTCGCTGACCGAGATTATTAAGCATCTGACCAACCTGTATTTAATTTTTTTGACAGTATTTTCATAAACATACCTCCTTTTATTCCGTGAATTGCGTTTCACTCATAAAAGGAGCTGTTATTTTCGCGAATTGTTGATTATTACAGGTGAAATGAAAAAATACAATTCTCATGTTTTGAATTGTTTTATATTGGGACATAATCATAACCACCCGTCAAAATGAAATGAACGGGTGGTTATGATTGGTATTGAAACTTTACAAAGTATTTGCCATTATGTTATTTGAAAGGGGAAAATGTTTCTTATCATTTTCCGAGCATTATCTGTCTCATATCGTCAATCATACTCTCAAGCCATTTGGTGTGATTGTGATAATTATCAATTGTCTGCTGTTTTGACTCGTTTTCTTTTTTCAGAAATTCGATTTCTTTTGCGAGAAATTCGCAGTTTTTTCTCAGCTCTTCTATTTCGTGATTCTTGTTTTCAACAACAAGCTTATAGCCTTCAATAGTTTCATAATAATACTGAGACTGTTCCGTGTCCGTTTCATCGGGAACGGGTGTTGCTTTGTTGAATTCAATCAGCACGGATAAAAGCGGTTGAATTGAACTGTATCTGAATTCTGTGTATTTCCCGGCCATAATACGGTCAATTGTTCCAACGGGAACAAGCGACATTTCTGAGAGCTTCTGATTGGATAATCCCATGGACTTTTTTCTTGCTTTGCACCATTCAATGAGCTCTGCGGGATTAAGACTCATTATTTCGGGCATGGTTTTTGAATCGGACATCATAGAACTCGCCTCCTTCATAAATAAGTGTTTTTACCGTAAAAAGTGAAGTGGAATCTTCGCTTGCGGCAGTGGAACTTACAAAATAAGCTGTTATTATGTAATCGAGAAGAGGAAAACTTCTCAAAAAGATACTAACATATACAGCTGTAAAAATCAATGAATTTCAAAGACCGGTCAGAGAAAAAACAACAGAAAGGAGCATAATTATGGATATGAAATTTTATAAGTGTGACAAATGCGGCAATATAGTCGCGACGGTCAAAGAAAGTGGTGTACCAATTGTATGCTGCGGTGAGAAAATGACAGAGATTAAAGCCAACACTGTTGATGCAGCGGTTGAAAAGCACGTTCCCGTATTCACAGTTGACGGCAGACTGGTTCACGTTACTGTCGGTGAAGCGGAGCACCCGATGATGCCCGAGCATCACATTGAATGGATAGCAATCCAGACAGCAAACGGAAATCAGAGAAGAGAACTGAAACCCGGTGACAAGCCGAAAGCCTGCTTCGCGATCTGCGAGGGTGATGAAATCAAAGCGGTTTATGCCTACTGCAATCTTCACGGATTGTGGCGGAGGGATAAATAAAGCAATCAGGACTTTAAACATAATAAAATGGGCGAAAGCGGAATGATGAATGTGAACTGCATTTCTGATGATGCAACATTCGCAATATTTGAAAAATTCGGTTACACCAGCGGAAGAAACAGAAACAAATTCGAAAATGAAAACTGTATCCGCGCAGACAACGGGCTGATAGTTCTGACAGATTATATCAATGCATATATTTCTCTTAAGGTTGAGCGGAGTGTTGACGCAGAAACACATACAATGTTTATATGCTCTGTAACACAGGCGCAGGTAATCTCAGATAAAGAAACCGTAACGTATACGGACTATCAGAAAAATATTAAGCCGAGGCCAAAACCCGCAGTAAAAAACGTGTGGGTATGCAGCATCTGCGGGCATACATATGAAGGAGATACTCTCCCCGAAGATTATATCTGCCCTGTATGTAACCATTCAGCCGAATACTTTAATAAATCTGATAAATAGTCAGTTGAAATATATAATCACCGCCAAAGGGTAACCTGAGGCGGTGATGTTTATGTTACCTTGGCAAATAAAAACCTTAATGATATAAATAAAGTGGCTGGCTTTATTCTGTCTTACTGTTATAGAGTAAAGATTATGTTTTTGTTGAACAGTTTAATCTTTTGTGATATCATTGTGAAAAAAGCAGAAGGAATGTTATTTGTTTCTATACCATGAAAAACTGTGTAATCTGCTTTATGAAGCATTAAACATATAAGATTCCGATTTACAGGAATAACATCAATCAAAACTTTTCGGAGGGAGAAATATATGAAAAAGTTTCTGTCGGTTATTTTGTGTATAATTATTGCATCATGCTCAGTGATGCCTTGCTTTGCCGCTTCTTCATCTGAGGATGAGCTTCGATTTGCCGTGGCGTCGGACCTGCATTACGTTCACCCCGTGAGCACGGTCGATACACAGATTGATTCAGAGGGTAAGGTATCTTTCAACTCCCAGAGCGGAAAATATACCGCGCCGAGCGGCTTTGTAATTGATTCGTTTCTGAACGCGTGCGCGGAGAATGACGAATGTGATTTTATTCTTATTCCCGGCGATCTTGCCACATACGGCCGTGATTTCGCGCAGGAGCACGAGAATGTTGCGGAAAAATTCCGTGCTTTTGAGCAGAAGACGGGAAAGCAGATTTATGTTATCAACGGCAATCACGATAACGGCAGCGGCTCCGTTACCGACCATAACAGATTCGTATCCGTCTATCACGAATTCGGATATGACGAGGCATTTTCGGTTGACGAAGGCACCTGCTCATACGCCGTTGACCTTAACGAAAAATACACGCTTATTGCTCTTGATTCATGCGACGAGAGCTATTCACTTCATTCGGATCTGAATTCTTCAAGAATGAAGTGGGTCCTTGCACAGGCAAAGCACGCAAAAGAAACAGGGAGAAAGCCTATTCTGATGATGCACCACAATCTGCTGGAGCATAACCCGTTCCAGAGGATAACAATGGAGGGCTTTATTGTCAGCACGCCGTATATTACAGCCGCGAGGTTTGCCTCAATGGGGATAGAGCTCTGCATTACGGGGCATTCTCATCTTAATGACGTGAAATCTTTTACCGATGCGTTCGGAAGAACAGTTTATGATTTCAGCATGTCAGCTCTGAGCGAATTTCCTGCGGAGTACAAGCTTTTTACCGTTGATGACAGCGGCATCACATATAAAACCGCAAACGTCGGCGGAATAGATTCAGAAGCGCTGTCCCGTGTGTGCTCGGGATTTTCAGAAGCACAGCTTGCCGCCATGGCAGAGGATTATCACGCCTTTGTCTATGAGCAGAACGAAGAAAGAATCGGACGGGAAATCAAAAATATTCTTTCCGCCGAAGGCCTCGGAATTAAAGAGAACAGCTCCTTTTATCCTTTGATAAGCACCGCGCTGAACAGCGTGACGGATTATCTTGATATGCCGCTTTACGGCGAAAACAGTCTGTCGTCGGTTGCAGAAGGATACGGTCTTGCTGTTCCCGAAAGTGAATTCACCACCCTTCGCGGAATGATATGTGATGCCTATGAAGGAACGGTTACGGGCAGAAAGCTATATACCAAAGGCTCAGCTCAGTACGAAGTAATGACAAAAGCTGTTGCCGTTGTTCTGCGTTTGTCCCTTGCCTCGGCTGCAGACAGTGAGCTGCTCGGTGGTGCCAATGCTCTGCTTGAAAAAGCAGGCGTGTCAGACGGCATTGCAGATTCGGTTATGAAAAGAAACTGTGAGCGTTTCGGCTTCGCAACTCCGACTGAAAAGCTGGCATTCAGCCTTGTTTATTCGCTTTTCGGCGGATATATCGGTGAGGATGACGGCACGGATAACAGAGACGGGTTCCTGAGCACAGAAAAAGTAACAGTAATGAACCGCATTATCGGCTTCTTCAAAAGAATAATTGACCGGATACTGAACTTTATCATTGCAGAAAGCTGAGGATGTAAAATGGATTTAATAAAAAACGGCGGAAGCATTATAAACCGACTTATTAAGCAGAAAATCAGCGAAGGCTGTAATGAAATCAGACTCAACGGCAATTATGAGATAGAAGAAACAATTCTGCTTCCGTCTGATGTTACACTCATTCTTGATAACTGTTATCTGAAAATGGCGGATAATACATTCTGCCAGATGTTCAGAAACGCGAGCGCAGAAAAGAAAGACGTTTACGACAGCAATATTCATATTATCGGCGTCGGCAATTCTGTTCTTGACGGAGGAGAATATAACGGTTTGTCAGAAAAGAACAGCGGCAGGGACGGCAGACCGTATATTATAGTAAACAATATTCTCACATTTTCAAAGGTAAAAAAGCTGTCTGTTTCGGGTCTGAAAATTATAAATATGCGCTGGTGGGCTCTGAATTTCATTGCCTGCTCGGACGGGCACATACACGATATAGATTTTGCTTCTGACGCAACGGTAATCGACCGTGAAACGGGAGAAAGACTTTACGGCTTTGCAGGCAGAGGATATGATGAAATATACATAAAAAATTCCGACGGAATTGACCTTCGGCTCGGCTGTCACGATTTTCTCATTGAAAACATTACGGGCTTTACCGAGGATGACACCGTTGCTCTGACCGCGTTGAAGAGCAGAATAGAAAACTATTATCCTTTCCCCGCAGATGCTGAAGAAAGCATTCATCATGTTACTGTAAAAAATATCCGTGCGGCCGCTCAATGCGGAATTGTCCGCCTGCTCAACCAGGGGGGAACATATCTTCACGATATTACCGTTGACGGTGTTTATGACACCTCGCAGAATGATGAAAGACTTGACCGCGGTGACAGAGGAGTAAAAATCGGCGACAGACATCTGTACGGCGAATATTATCCCACCGAGGAAGAGACATATAACATCACAGTAAAAAATGTTGAAGCAAGAGCGAAAGTCGTGCTGTCTGTATGCGGCGAAATAAAGAATCTTTTAATCGAGAATATCAACGGTTTTGACAGCTGTGAAACCGTAATTGAAAAGCTTGCCCAAAGCTGCGATTGAAATGCTGCAGCGGTATCGGAAAATCAGAATTTGCGGCGAGTCGCCGCTGACAAGCCGTGACAGCGGTTATCAAGCTTTTGACGCTGTGCGCGAGCAGTCGGCACACAGATAAATCAGATTTTGCAGAGGAATTATTATGAAAGAAATATCATCGGGAATTGCATCGCTAAAAATCTCAGGCAAGCCTTTTGTGCTTAACCCGAAAAATATGAATTATGACGGACTGAGATATACGCTCAAAGAATCGGACGCTGAATTTTCACTTGAAATAAGTGAATTTGATAACGCTTTTACTTCACTTTTGCGTATTTCATCTGATTCATCGAAAAATACTGCTCAATTTTCCGAGGTTAAATCCCTTGATAAAGAATTTACTCTTCCCGGCGGGCTTTATTTTGAATCAATAAGCGGAGATTCCTGCGGAGAAAAGAGCTTTTTGCCGGTCAGAAAAGTGCTGCCTGACCATATACATATTGAGCCTTTCGGAGGAAGGCCTTCCGATACGAGTGCTTTCCCGTTCTTTGAAATTCACAACACAGAAAAAACATTTATTTTTGCCGTTGGCTGGACAGGTCAGTGGTGCGCAGATATTTATAAAACCGAAAACGGATTCAGAGTCTGCGTCGGATTATGCGACAGCGATTTTTATCTTGAACCCCAGGAATCGGTAAGACTGCCGCTGGTGCTTGTCTTTGAGGGGAAAGACATAAAATCGGCAAGGCAGGAGTTCAGAGCGCTTATTTCTGACAAATTTACTCCGAGACCGAATGGTAAAATTCCCGAAATGCCTATTGCAATTCAGCCTTTTGACAGATATTTTCAGGGCCTTTGCGGCTCTGAAATAAATCCGTACTGGAATACCGAAGCGGGTCAGATTGAGGAAGCTCAAAAGGCAAAAGAATGCGGTTTTGATTCTCTTTGGATTGACGCTTCATGGATGATAAAAGGCTTCCCAGACGGTATCGGCAATTACTCTTATGCTTCGGGCTTCCCGAACGGCTTAAAACCTGTTGCCGATGAAGTTCACAAAAAAGGAATGAACTTTATTGTCTGGTTCGAGCCTGAAAGAATTGTAAAAGAAACCGATATTTACAAGGCTCATCCCGAATGGCTGATTTCATTGAATAACAGCAACAACAGTCTTTTTAACCTTTCCGATAACGCCGCGGCAGAATACATGACAGAGCTTTTAAGCAAAAAAATCAGTGAAAACGGTATTGATGTTTACCGTCAGGATTTCAATATGAGTCCTCTTGAATACTGGCGTAAAAACGATAAAACGGACAGGTGCGGCATCACCGAAATGCATTATGTCGAAAACTATTATAAGATGCTCGACACACTTTTTGAAAAATTTCCGAATTTACTTATGGATAACTGTTCCTCGGGCGGCAGGCGGCTTGACCTTGAAATGATAAAAAGAAGTGTAACTTTGTGGCGAAGCGATACGGGCTGTTTCCCGGAGCATGAAGGCTTCGAGAATACTTTATGGAACAATCTTCAGACCATTGTTCTCAGCCGCTATCTTCCGTTTACCTGCTGCGCGTCGTGGACAGCTGACGCATACAGCGTGAGAAGCGTTTTTACAGGTGGTATTGCTCTGAATCTTGATATATTAAGCGATAGATTTTCATTTGAAGATGTTCGCCCGATAATTGAAGAGTGCAGAAGATGCCGACACTATTGGTACGGAAGATTTATTGAAATAACCGGGCCGGATATGGAACTCGAAAAATGGGCGGCATACAGACTCGACTGTGAAAACGAGGGCTGCATATATTATTTCAGAAAGAGAAAGGCAGAAAACGATACTTTTTCACTTTCACCGGGCGATTTCGATGAAGAGTCTGTCTACAATGTGAAATTCACAGACGAAAAAATGAACGCTTTTCAATCTGAAATGAGCGGAAAAGAACTGTCGGAATTGTCAGTTAAAATCAGTCAGAAACGTGGAAGTCTGTTGGTAGAATATATAAAAAAAGAATCACGATAAATCAGAATTTGCGGAGGAAATATATGAAAGAAGAATGTTTGATATGCAAAGCTTCGCTCGAATATCTGAATGAAGATATTGAAATGGAGTGTGCGATTTGTCATAAGAAAGAACTCAGCAAGACAAGGTGTGTAAAAGGTCATTATGTCTGCAATGAATGTCACACAAAAGGAATTGACAGTATTTTCGGCGTATGCCTTGCGGAAACTTCGAAAAATCCCATTGAAATTCTTAATAAAATGATGAAGCTTCCGTTCTGCCATATGCACGGGCCGGAGCATCACATTATAGTCGGTGCGGCATTGCTGACGGCGTACAAGAATTCGGGCGGTAATATTGACTTAAAAAAAGCACTGACAGAAATGAAAAATCGAGGTCAGAGTGTTCCCGGCGGTGCCTGCGGATTTTGGGGCTCCTGCGGTGCCGGCATCAGTTCCGGAATGTTTATTTCCATCATTTCTGGTTCCACACCGCTTTCAGGTGAACCTTTCGGATTGTCCAACCGTATGACTGCAAAATCTCTTAACGCTATCGGTTCAGTGGGCGGTCCCCGCTGCTGTAAACGGGATTCTTACCTTTCCATTCTTTCTGCTGTCGATTTTGTAAAAGAACACTTCGGCATAGAAATGGAAAAATCCGAAATTGTCTGTGAGTTTTCTTCAAAGAATAATCAATGCCACGGAAAGAACTGCCCTTTTTCAAAAGCAAATCATTGAATCGCCAAATCCCTGTTTGTCGAGATGAATAATTGGAATTAAATGTTCAACAGACAATCCGGGATAACTTAATGAAACCTAAGATAAACCGTGCAGCGACGGTTCGATTTAAACTTTGAAACATAGAACTATGCGTGTTGGATATTCAAAAATCAAAACTGTAATAAATCAGTAATAGCATACTTCAAATAATAGCATAACAGCAACACAGCCCTCCGGGATTAAACCTCGGAGGGCTATTTTGGTGGACTGGATTATATACTGAATTCTCCTCGAGAATAATATTGTATTCTTTAATCTTCCATCAGGTTCATTGATTAATCGGCATGAAGATGATTGGAGCTTTCGTTATTATTGACAAAGTAAAGTTTTAACTTCCCACGGATTTATAATAAACCCGTCGGGATTGATTTTTTCTGTAACATCTCCGAGAAGATTTGTTTCGTAATATTCGCTGCATCCCAGGACGGAAATTTTACATCCGCTCTGTTTATCCGAATAATTGCAGAGCCTTATTTCAATGCCGTTATCAACAGGGCTGACGTCCGTAATAATAACGGTGTTGTTTTCGTCATCGCAGGAAGCAAGTGTACTGCCGCAGACTTCAGATTCTTTTATTTCAGTTTTTGCGGTTACAAACGGATGATTATATGCTTTTGCGCTTTTATGGATTTTCAGTGTATCATGGCCGCACTGCGGGAGCAATGCAAATTCATTATGATACTTACCTGTCAGCATCCTTGTGCCCTGCATATACTCATTTGCATAGATAAGCGGAACCGAAAGCGTTTTGCCCTCAACAACATTGCCGATACAGCCTCTGTTAAGAACGGCAAGGGTAAGCTTATCGTCATACACACTTGCCCAGTTGATGCCCTGAAGATAAACGGGAGAACTGAACGCTTTTTCTTTTGAAACCTTATGGTCAACAAGAACCTTTGAGCCTTCGTACCAGAATGTTTCAGGCTCACAAACCTGCTGGTCCCATTCTGCAATGGCAAAGGGCAAATCTCTGTCCATTTTTCTGCTGTTATCAACGCAAAGATTCATTACAAACCGAAGCTTTTCTTCATGAACAGAGCCGTTGACAACAAAATCAGTATGTATTCCCTTTGTGATACCTGTTCTGCCGACTTTCTGACCGTTCATTTCAAACGATGCTTTGCACTCTATTTCGGGGCGTTCTAAATCAATTATCATTTCAAAAGTGAACGGTATCCCGCCGATTTCACCTGTATGACGGGCAATGGCTGTAAAATTATTAAGCTGAATATCCCACTTGCCTTTTGATTTACAGTCGACATTTTCCACATATCCTCTGAACAGGGCTCCGTCGCCGTTGTCGATGATTCTGCCGCTGCCGTCGCTGAACTCAACATAGCGGATACCGTTGTCATTCAGCCCGATGTTATATAAGCCGGCAGTGAGAACGCCTGTTTTTTCATTGTATCTGCCCACGGTTGAAGCTGTGTCAATCTGTTTTTTAACTGCATCAAGCTTAACGCAGGAAAGTCCCTGTATTTCTGCACGGGCAAACAGTCTGCCGTTTCTGTATTCGCAGTCAACTTTAGTTTCGTTATTGACCATTGTATATTCGGAAGAAAATCCCGTGTCAACCCATTGAGCTGTTTCGTGAGAGTTAGGATTGAATATGACAATACCCTCGTTTGTTTCATCGCCGAATTTACCCGCGATAAAGCTCATTGAATCCTCAATGACTTTTTCAGAGCATTTCAAAGACTCTGTTGAAAAACGCTCCGCCTCGTCGAGCAGGCCGCATATTGTAACATCATGATGCTGTAACACAAGCACATTTTTCCATGCTTCCTCAAGAGTTTTTATATCGGGATTTCCGCTAACGGATTTGCAGAAGGCCGCTGTGGCGTCCGCTGTTTCCGCATTCGTTTCACATTTTCTGACAGCATTAAAGATATAATTTCCGATATATCCCCATGGCATTCTGCCGTGAAAATCATTGTCATCAGTGGGCAGAATTTCATCAGTTTCACCGTAAATATCATTCATTTCATCAAGAAGGATAAATTTCCAGCCGTCACGGCCCTCGACTTCGGCAATAAGCTCCTCTTTCCCATTGGAAACATCATCATATCTTGACGCAAGCAGCGGCTCATATTTGCCGAATTTTTCAACAAAATCATCAAGAGAATACTGCGAATCTCCGGGCCATCTTGTTAAAATCCAGTTGTCAAGGGTGCAGTTTGTGTAACCGACACCTGCGTCTTTATACGTCGGTACTGCCTTTATTTCCGTGCCGTCCTTGCCCTTCCAGATGCCGAAGGCACTGTCATAATCGGACTGATAGCCGTAATTCATAACATGAGTGCGGAAAAGCACGGCTTCATAGCAGCATTTTTTCAGAAGCTGAGGAAGCTGATTATTAAAAGCAAATTCCGAAATCGCATAAACAGACGGTGTTTTTCCGAAATGCTCAAGGTTTGATTTTATCGCGTAAGTGAGCTGACGGATGTTGCTCTCGTCTGAAATATACAGCGAAAGAGGCTGACCGTAAGTAGTTGAGCCGAGACCGAATCTGCCTTTGTATTCTTTGAGCATGGATTTGATTTTTTCATTAAGAACAGGAAAAGTTCTTTCAGCCTCATCAAAAGTGAAAGCCTCATAATCAAGTCCCACTTTAAACTTCGGGTACTTGTCAAGCCAGCTTTTGACATTATCCAGTCGGGCTTCAATTACATTTCCCCACAGTACAAATCCGCCGTGGTCATACGACAGAATATATAAATCCTTTTTCATTCCTTTTCACCCTGTTCTATGATATATTGATTATGATTGAATCTGTTATTCTTCAATAAAATTCGTTTCTCTTACAGAACCGCTCTCTATTCTGAATGTTTTAATTTCATACGGTCTGAACTGAGCATTGAACACTGTTTTATACGCATGAAGCTTTATTTTAACATCTGCGTTTTCACCGCTTACTTCGTGAGCTCTTAAAATCAGAGCATCGCCGTCTTCAGATTTTTTGAGCACATCAATCATCACTTCGCCGCCCTCAACGGATATTCCCTCAAAGGTCTGGGGCAGACTGCCCCTGTGATATGTGCCGAGAATAATATCGGGAGGGGTGAGAAGCTCCGCGGCGGCTCTTGTGAGAGCGTCTGCATCACCTGTGGGCAGAAGCTGAATATTAAACCTGTGCTCGCCCTGTGAGGTGTAGTCGCAGATATCGTCACGCTGGCCGAAATGGTCGGCATATATGGGACTTCTGAGAGCCGTTACTCTTATTTCACCGTTTTGTGAGTCATACGCTGTTCTTGTGTCGGTAACAATACCGAGGCTTCCGATTGAAACAAAATTCTGCATCGGCTGTTCCTTGCCGTCGGGGATTCTCTTTATTGTTCCGTAGGGGATTGAAGAAATCTCGCCCTCATCAGTGAAAACAGACGGAAAAGACAGCTTGAGCATTCTGTGCTTTTCGTTCCATGTCACGAGATAAGATATATAAAGTCCGGGCATATCACGGTAAAGAGTTATCATCTTTTTAACCGTCGAATTGCCGTAATACGATTCTATTCTCAATGTGGCAAACTGCGGCCCCGCTTCCGAAACCTTGCATTTCGCGCTGCTGAATCTGCCGATTTCTTTATCGAATCTGAATGTGCCGTGAGCCCATGTATCGCAGTCGGTTTCATCAATAACGATTTCACCGCCTGCTTTTTCTATCAGATTTTTGTTTTGCTTTTTGTCATAAAGCAGAGTAATTGCGCCTGTGTCTTTATCAAATTCAGCACGGATATAATCGTTTTCAAGATATGTGTCACCGTATTCAAGGCAGCCTGCGGAATGAGAACAGTCAAAGGGGACATTGCGTTTAATCCAATAGGTTCTCCAGCCGTGCGCGGGCAGCTCGGCGATAAACAGATTCTCATATTTTTCCGCGCCGTTGGTGCAGGAGCAGCGGGCGCTCTGATGATAAACAATGCTGCCGTTTTCGTCCTCAATGACAGGCATAACCTCTGTTTTCGTGCGAACGGGAAGCCTTACAGGCCATGCGTGAGGATTGAAATATGTTATGGGTGTACCCAGCTCGTCCCTGTTCCATATTCTGCAATGATTTCTTTCAAGCAGAGGCTCAACGCCCTTTGACGTGTCAATATTCCACGCAATTTTCTGAAGTGCAAGATTTTTGACTTTTCTTGCGTTATGAATTGCCGATTCATAATCTGTTACAGCATCTTTGCAGGTATCGTAAATACTGCAGCCGCCCATAACATCGTGGAACTGATTGAACATAACGGACTCCCACGCTTCTTTAAGGCAGGCGTGATCAATCTTATATCCGAATGATTCGGCAAGTGAAACATACTTTTCGGCAGAAATAAGCTCTGCTTCCGCAATTTTATTAAGACGCTTTATCTCCATAACTGCGGTGTAACAGCCCACAGCGTGGTGCTGAAGCTCGCCGCAGTAATCGGGATGCTTTATGCGAGATACTTCGTCAAAATATTTAATCGGTGACGAGAAAACATAGTCGCCGTTTTCGCTCTCTGCAATCAGCTTTTTGAGATTTTTAACTGCCGCAACGGTAGGACCGCCGCCGTGATTTCCGATTCCGTAAAAGCAGGTCTCGGGAATGCCGAGCTTTTCGGCTCTTTCTTTCTGTGAAACGGCACGTGGCAGCTCCTCGTTTGCTCCGCTGCTGTATAAAGTCGGAATATGATAAGCGGTTACGCAGGAGCCGTCGGGAGAATACCAGTTGAAAAGGGAGCCGTCAAAAGGATAGTCTTTTTCCTCAACAGAGGGACGCATATAAACATACCGCTCAATGCCGCTGTTTTTCAGAAACTGCGGCATCATTGCATTATGACCGAAGGAGTCAACATTATAGCCGAAGGTTGCCTTCTTGCCGAAGCGTGAAAGGAAGTATCTCTGTGAATATAGAAACTGTCTTGCGAACGATTCACCGCATGGTGCGTTGCAATCGGGCTGAATCCACATTCCTCCCGCGATTATCCATCTGCCTTCTCTGACTCTCTCTCTTATTTCCTCAAACATTTCGGGGTCAGTCTCCTCAACCCATGAATAATATGCCGCACCTGCGCAGGTGAAAGTAAAGTCATCAAATTCCTTCATTCGGTCAAGCGCGCTTCTGAATGTCGCAAGGGCCTCCGAATAACCCTCAGGCCAGCGCCACAGCCACGCAGGGTCAAGATGCGCGTTGCCTATTAAATGTACTTTTGCCATATCCGCTTCTCCTTAAATAACAAGCTATGTTTTCAGTCTCTTAAATTATATTATAGTGCCTGACACTGTTTTTTACAATAGAAAATGGTGCATTCGGTATGATTAAAGATATTTTCTGGATTTTCATATCTGCAGAAAATTTTTAAAAATCATTAGCCCTCTTTTTAAAACCTTCGTATAAAGAAGTGTAAGACAAAAACAAGAAAATTACGGAGGTTAATTATTATGAAAAACACAAGATATGAACTTAATGATATGGCAATGGAAAATGTAGTCGGCGGTCAGAATGCTGACGATGAAAATGGTTCAGGACTCAAATGCCCGGGATGCGGCGTTAGGATTAAAATTACTATTTATGACATCATAAAGGGTGATGCTATTGTCTGCAAGGAATGCGGCTTGATTATACCTATTGAAAAGACCAATTCTCATAACGCGATTGACGCACTCAGAAAAGTTAAGGAAGCACAGGAGAATGTAAATAACAAAGTTTGCGGTCTTGTATGTCGATAAAGACCGGCAAACAAATAATATTTCGGAGGTAAGAAAAATGATGACAGAATTAAATGAAAGAGAACTTGAAATGGCTAATGGCGGCGTTGTTCCGGATATTTTCATCGCAGCAGGAAACGACATCACGCCCGAAAAACTCGGCTGGAATACACGCTGGGACGAGGAAGGTTATTTCTGGGATATATAATAAAATCAGCAATTTAAAAGAGGAAAGGATAAAAACTATGTGGTGGTATTAAGATATAATTAATAATTATGCCGGGAGTGAAAGCTCCCCGCTTTTTCATATCCAAAAAACGATTCATTTATCGTTATAATAAACATCGCCCTTGAAAGATTAAATAAATAATGATATATTTATTTTACACCGAGCGCAAGCGGGGTTTTTCACTTCTTTACGTAAAAGCGTTTATTTGTCCCGCGTTCTTATAAAAACATGCTATAATTATAAAATATTATTTCCCAGAAGGTGTTTCTATGAAAAAAGCTTTAAGCGTTGTTTTGGCGTTATTGATGCTTTTAACTTTTATTCCCGTTTCTTCGTTTGCCGTAAACGCTGTTACTGCGAACGGCATTGTCGAGATATCAAAATACGGAAATGTCAAAATAAACCTTTCTCACGATGTTATTTCCGAAAATTTTGAACTCGGAGATATTGTAACGGTATCGTTCGGCGAGGTAAGCATAGATGTACCGCTTTGCATAGCATTCTCGGATGTTGATTCAGGTAAAGCCGGTATGTTCTGCCAGATTTCCGGTGGTGTGGAGGAAACTGAACTTGCAATAAATATGGGCAATTTTGCCGAAACTTACGGAATTGCAAATAAGACAGTTTTTCCCGATAAAACTTACACTTGGGAATACCAAAACGGCTTTTCAGACAGCACGCTGTTCACTGTAACCCTAAAGCAGGCTGCAGGTTATCTTGACGAATTTACTGTCAGAAATCTCATTTACACCGACGCAAGAGAGGATTACCCGAACCTCAGTGATGAAGAGTTTGCAAATTTCAGAGCCGTAACAGTCGGAAATATTGCGAACGGCGTTCTTTACCGCTCGGCATCTCCTGTTGACCCCACAAGAAACAGAAATAAATATGCCGACAAAGCCAGCGAAAAAAACGGAATTACCCATTTTATAAATCTCGGAGATTCAGACGACGCTCTTGTTGAATATGAAGGCTATTCCGAAAGTTATTATAAAGCCGTAAACCATATAGCCGTGGAAGCGAGTATAAACCCTGCTGAAAAAGAAAATAAAGAAAAATACGCGGAATGTTTCCGTTATATAATTAATAATCCTGTCGGTAAATTTGATGTGCATTGCCGTGAAGGAAAAGACCGCACCGGTATGTTTATTGCAATAACAGAGTGTCTTATGGGTGCTTCCTACGATGAAATTTCCTCGGACTATATGATAACTTACATGAATTATTACGGACTTACAACAAAAGACGAAGCGTATAAAATAATAGAAAACGGAGTATTCAAAAAGTCTCTTTCCGATGTTTTCGGTGTCGACCCCGAAAACGCCGACCTTAAAAAAGAAGCAAAAGAATACCTTAAAGATATCGGTCTTTCAAACAAAGAAATTTTCAAGCTCAAATTTATTCTTTCGGGTCACGGCTGGGTTTTAAGCCTTTTAAATGCTATTGTAAGCATTATATCCCTTTTGATTAATTTGATATAAGTCTATAAACAAATCAGAATATGTTAATCCGGCTGAAAAGCCTGATTATATAAAGCAAAGATAAAAACGCAACGTGTACTGAAAAGTATGCCAGAGCCGGTAGGTAGCCCGGCCGTCCTGTGAAAACAGGGTAAGTAACCTGCCCCTCCGGGTTGTCCGTTCTTTGCTCATT
>JAZUHE010000164.1:0-4902 GCA_045641565.1 Acutalibacteraceae bacterium
TTATCGGCAAGCGCCGTACCCGAATTTGTTTCAACCGCTATATAGGCGTCCGCCTGTGTTATTTCTATAATAATTGTTGAGGGCAGCTTGCGTTTAACAACCGCTTTTGATATATACGGCAGGTTCTTTCTGACGCCTTCTGACGCTTTATCGGGATTACAGAGGAAAAGATTGCCGCCTTTTGATATTCCCGAAGCGTTTATTATCTGAGATTTATCATAAGAGCTGTCTCCTTTAACTGAAACAGTGTCTATTCTGAAAAATACCGTAAGGGATAATACAAGTACAGTTACAAGAATCAGCGTAACACATATAAACCCTGCAAGGATTTTTCTGTTTCGCTCAACCTTTTTTTTACGTTTTTCATATGCTTTACGCCTTTCGGGCAGCATATTTTTAATCTCTTCCTGTGTCAGCTTTGCCAAAATTATCCCTCCTTATATCAGCTCCCAGAAGCTTTAAATCACGTTCCACTTTCTCGTAGCCTCTGTCAATAAACTCAACGGAGTCTATCACTGTCTCCCCCTCGGCGCTGAGAGCGGCAAGTATAAGAGCCATGCCTCCGCGCAGGTCTGTTGCGCTTACATTCGCGCCGTAGAGCCTGCTTTTACCGTTTATAACAGCCGATGTTCCCGCAACGGTAATATCGGCTCCCATGCGGTTGAGCTCCGCCGCATGACGGAATCTGCTTTCAAATATGTTTTCGTTAATTATAGTAGTACCCTGCGCCGCAGCCGCCATACTCATGACAAGAGCCTGACAGTCCGTCGGGAAGCCGGGATACGGCATGGTACGAACGGTTTTCATACATCTGAGTCTGTATGGCGATTTGATATATATTCTGCTGTTTTCGCTTTTGAACACACAGCCCGACTGCTCAAAAACAGAAATAACCGAGCTTAAATGTTCTCTGACGGCGTTCTCAACAATGATTGATGAACCTGTAACCGCCGCGGCTGCGAGATAGCTCGCCGCAACAATTCTATCTTCCATAACGGTAAATTCCGCGCCGTGAAGGCGCTCTTTACCCACTATCTGAATTGTGCTGTCCCCTGCTCCGTATATCTCAGCTCCGCAAAGCTTGAGAAAATCCGCAAGGTCTTCTATTTCGGGCTCACGAGCCGCATTTTTTATGTATGTAACGCCCTTTGCAGTAGATGCCGCGAGCATTATGTTTTCTGTAGCGCCGACACTCGGGAATGACAGATTGATTTCAGCACCCATAAGGCCTGAAGGTGCTTCGCAGATTATTCTGCCGTCTTCTCTTATGACCTGAGCGCCCATTTTTTCAAAGGCAAGCAGATGAATATCCACAGGCCTTACCCCGATTTCACATCCGCCGGGGGCACACATAACGGCTCTCCCCGTTCTTGCAAGAAGCGCACCCATAAAAATAAAAGAAGAACGCAGTTCCCTCATCAGAATATCGGGAATTTCATTCTCAGAGACAACTGATGAGTCGATAATCACCGCTCCGTCTTCTTTTTTATTTGAACAGCCGAGCCATGACAGAATATTAAGCGTCGCACGCACATCTGTCAAATCAGGGCAGTTATGAATAATGCACTCACCCTCAGCCGCAACGCACGCCGCGAGCACGGGGAGTGCGCTGTTTTTGGCGCCGTGAACAGCTATGGTTCCCTCGAGGCGATTTCTGCCTCTTATGTATAATTTTTTCATGATAAGTACCCCTTTGTCTGAACAATAAACGTATCTGTTCTTTTACATATTATTCAGACAGGGAAAAAGGGTTACTTTACAATTTCAATAAGATTTTCAGTAATACGTTTTGCGGCGTCTGTTACCGCCATTTTCTTTGCGTTTTCACCGTAAAGCTTAAGCTTATCGGGATTGGAAATAAGAAGATTGACAAGTGAAGTGAGTTTCTCACCGTCAAGGTCTTTCTCTTCTATAAGAATAGCCGCGTTATTATCGGCAAGGTCTTTTGCGTTGTAATACTGATGATTCTCAGCCGCATACGGATAAGGAATAAGAATTGACGCCTTGCCCATTACCTGCAGTTCGCTTATTGAACTTGCGCCTGCGCGGCAGATTACAAGGTCTGCGGCAGACATACATCTGTCCATATCGTTTATATACTCTCTGAGCATAATATGCTTATTATTCCCGAGGTCAATCTTCTGACCCATTTCATCAATCATTGACACGCCGTTTTTACCAGTTGCGTGAAGATAATAGCATTTCTTATCGCCGTATGTGGAAAGAATCATCTGCTCCACAGCTTCGTTGATTGATTTTGCGCCGAGGCTTCCGCCCATAGAAAGCACAAGCGGTCTGTCATCAAGACCGAGCTCCGCTCTGCTGAGTTCTCTGTCAGCGCTGATAATTTCTCCTCTTACGGGAAGACCTGTCACAACGGTCGGATTTTTTGCTTTGAAATAATCCTGCGCGGCGGCAGTTGTCACCATTACTCTGTCAACCTTTTTGGCGAGCATTTTATTTGTTACACCGGGAAACGCGTTCTGCTCGTGTACCGCTGACGGCACATTCATTTTTGCGGCTGCTCTGATAACAGGGCCGCTGGCATATCCGCCGAAGCCGATTGCAACATCGGGCTGAAAATCACGGATGATTTTTTTCGCTCTCGGGAGGGATTTCATAAGCTTTATCACTGTACTGATATTAGCCTTTATGCCTTCAAGAGAAAGGTCACGCTGAAATCCGCTGATTTCTATAGGTGTAAAATCAAACCCTGCGGCAGGAACAAGAGTCGCTTCCATTTTATTGGGAGTTCCTGCAAAAAGTATCTGCGCATCGGGATAATTATCTCTTATGTAACCTGCCACAGCGAGAGCGGGATTAATATGTCCGCCTGTACCGCCTGCGGCAAATAATATCTTCTTACCGTTTAACATAAAATCACGCCTTTAATGTTTTATTAATCCTTGAGCTTCTCGAAACCGAAAGAACAACACCCATTTCAGCTAAAAGCATCAGCAGCGACGAGCCACCGTAGCTGAAGAACGGGAGGCTTATGCCTGTATTCGGCATGGTATCCGTTACAACCATTATATTCAGCGCAACCTGAAGTCCGACCTGAATAACGATTCCCATTGTCAGAAGTCTGCCGAAGGTTGAACGGGATTTGAGAGCTATGGCAAATCCGCGCCATACGAGAAGAGCAAAAAGAATAATTATTATAGCACAGCCGAGGAAGCCGAGTTCCTCGCCTACTATCGCAAAAATAAAATCGTTCTGCGGCTCGGGAAGATAAAGATACTTCTGTTTTGAATTGCCAAGGCCGAGTCCGAAGAATCCGCCTGAGCCGAGCGCGAACAGCGACTGATTAGTCTGCCAGCGTGCATTGACATCTTCATAGTCTTTTACAAGCCATGAATTAATTCTCTCAGCCATGTAACCCTTGAGTATCTTTTCGGGATTAGTCAGAACTATAAGTGCCGCGAGAGCCACAATCGCTATGCCGATTACATATATTCTCCAGTCAGCTCCGCCGAGGAAGCAGACGGCAAGACCTATAAGACCCATAAGAATTGCACCGGATAGGTGGTCCTCTGCATAAACAAGAAGAGCAAAAAGACCGACTATTCCGAAATAAACAAATGTTGTCACCTTTGTGGCTTCAATAAATTTCTGATGCCGCTCAAAGCTCCACGCAAGGAATATTATCAACCCGAATTTTGCAATCTCCGACGGCTGAATATTCATATTAATGCCGGGAATTGTGAGCCAGCGTTTAAAATTCTCTTTACCCTCGATAGGCGCGGGAATAATGAGAACAACTATCAGAAGAATAAATGATACACCGAAGACATAAGGCGCAAACTTTCTGAACACATTATAATTTATTTTTGAAACAGCAAGCATAACAGCGACGCCGAGCACTGCAAATATACCCTGCCTTTTAAGGTAATACAGCGCGTCATAATTAGACTTATAGCTGTATTTTGCCGTTATATAGCTTGCCGAAAACATCATTATTATACCGACAGTCAGAAGAACACATACAAGAATGAGGAATATAATATCAAAACCGCCTTTTGCAAACAGACCCTTATCCTCACCGTCTTTCGGCTTCGGCTTGATTACGGGTGTTTCGCTTATGACTTTGCGAATCTTGTCAACATCAAAAAAGCTGCCCATTATATCCTCCTTTCACCGTTATTGGTAACACATTAAAATTTCATAAGAATAATGCCGATTACACATCCGATAAGGTTTATCGCACAGAAAACCTTTACTATTTTGTTTTCGCTCCAGCCGCCCATCTCAAAGTGATGATGAATCGGAGCCATTCTGAAGATTCTTTTGCCGTGAGTAAGCTTGAAATAGCCTATCTGAATAACATCGGACATTGCCTCGATAACATAGAGAATTCCGAGGA
This sequence comes from Acutalibacteraceae bacterium, assembly GCA_045641565.1. Taxonomy (GTDB): domain Bacteria; phylum Bacillota; class Clostridia; order Oscillospirales; family Acutalibacteraceae; genus CAG-488. The sequence goes on from JAZUHE010000164.1 coordinate 4,364, forward strand.
AAACAAGGATAAGCGGACAGTCTATGGCATACGCAAGAGCAACTACCATGCCGCCTAAAAACATTGAGCCTGTATCGCCCATAAACACCTTTGCGGGGTGATGATTGTAAATAAGGAAACCTGCGCAGCCGCCCATAAGAGCAGAAGCGAGAACACCCATGCCGAAAACATTTTTCATAACGGCAATAACTATAAATCCTGCGGCGCAGGTAACCGTAACGCTTGAGCAGAGGCCGTCAATGCCGTCTGTAAAATTAACAGCGTTAATTGCGCCGTAAAGAACGCAGATGCCTAAAATCCAGAAAAATACACCGAGCTTTACATTGCCGACGAACGGAACGTACATATACGGAACCTTGCCCATAGCGAAATAAAGAGCTGTAAGATAACCTACGCATACAACTATCTGCGCTATGGATTTCTGCGGAATGGTGAGACCGAGATTTCTCTTTTTTACAACTTTGATATAGTCATCGGCGAATCCGATAAGGCCGAAGGCAAGAGCCATTGCAATGCCTGCCCAGAGCTTTATATGAGTC
>JAZUHE010000165.1:0-5046 GCA_045641565.1 Acutalibacteraceae bacterium
CTTTGAAAGAATAACCTCATCGCCGCAGGTAACAACGATTTTTGCGCCCTTATAAACAGAACCGACACGGAAATAAAGATTAACGTCGTCGTCCGTTTTTGAATTAATCTTCTGCGGAACAATATATCTTACGCCGTCAACGCCCTGAGTGGGAATGTACTCACCCTTTTCCGTTTCGCCTTTGATATATTTCGCCGCGCCTTTACCCGCGAGCTTACTCTCGATTGTAACATAGTCAACCAGGTCATGAACCTGAAGCACGTTGCCGCAGGCAAATATTCCGGGCTTCTCAGTCTGACGGTATTCGTCAACCACAGCGCCGTTTGTAACTCTGTCAAGCTCAATGCCTGCCATTCTTGAAAGCTCGTTTTCGGGGATAAGTCCGATTGAAAGCAGAAGAGTGTCACATTCGACGAATCTTTCTGTTCCGGGAATCGGACGAAGCTTCTCGTCAACATCGGCTATTGTAACGCCCTCAAGACGCTCCTTGCCGTGGGTAGCTACAACCGTACAGCTGAGCTTAAGGGGGATTCCCATATCGTCAAGACACTGAACAATATTTCTTGTAAGTCCGTTGGAATAAGGCTGAAGTTCACATACCATCTGAACCTTCGCGCCCTCAAGAGACATACGTCTTGCCATAATAAGTCCGATATCGCCTGAGCCTAATATAACGATTTTGTGGCCCGGCATATAACCGTCAATGTTGACATATTTCTGCGCCGTGCCTGCTGTCATGATTCCCGAGCAGCGGCTGCCGGCAATATTTATGGCTCCTCTGGGTCTTTCACGGCATCCCATGGCAAGAACTATGGCCTTCGCTTTGATTTCAAGAAGACCGTCAGCGTTGTTGGTGGCGGTGATTACATTATCCTCACCGATTGTAAGCACCATTGTGTCAACCTTAACGTCGATATCGGTTGCCTCAACTTTTTCTATAAAGCGATGAGCGTATTCGGGGCCTGAAAGCTCTTCCTTAAAATAATGAAGTCCGAATCCGGCGTGAATGCACTGCTCGAGGATTCCTCCGAGGGTAGCGGCTCTTTCAAGAATGATAATCTTTTCAACGCCGTTCTCTTTCGCTTCAAGCGCCGCCGCCATACCGGCAGGACCGCCGCCGATTACAGCCAAATCATAATTCAACATTGCCGTCACCTCATTTCGTCCTTTCGTAAATTATCTTCGACTCTCCGCCGTACTTCGTGATTTCGTTGACATTTTTACCAAGCTCACGGGCGAGAATCTCAACAACCTTTGAGCCGCAGAAGCCGCTCTGACAGCGACCCATTCCGGCTCTCGTTCTTCTCTTTACGCCGTCCATATCAACAGCGCCTACGGGGCCTTTGATGGCATCGATTATTTCGCCCTCTGTAACAGTCTCACAGCGGCAGATAATTCTTCCGTAGCGTTTATCCTTTTCAATAAGAGCCTTGCGTTCCTCCGTGCTCATCTCACGGAAGCGTACGGGAGCAGGTCTTACGGGATTGAAATCAGCTTTTTTCTCACAGGGGAAAAGCTTCAGTATGATATCGGCGACATATTTACCGATTGCGGGGGCTGATGAAAGTCCGGGAGACTCTATGCCTGCCGCGTTGATGAATCTTTCGTTTTTCTCGCTCTGACCGATAATAAAGTCATTGTCCTTACGGTCTGTATGAGCGCGGATACCTGTGAATGATGTGATGCAGTTTCTTAAATTGATTGAGGGAATTGACTTGGGAGCGTTATCTGAAACAAGCTTAAGGCCTTCAGCTGTTGTATCCACATTGTCTTTTTCTTCAATATCCACAGATGTGGGGCCTGCGAGTACATTGCTGTCAACCGTGGGAGAAAGAAGAATACCCTTACCCATCTCAGTGGGGCATACAAATACAGTATGCTTCACCTTGTAGCATTCGCTCTTGTCAAGGAGATAGTACTCGCCTTTTCTCGGGATAATCTTAAAGCTGTCGTCGCCTATCATACGGGCAACGGTATCTGAATAAACACCTGCCGCGTTGACAACGTACTTAGCCTTTATATCACCCTGAGCTGTGTCGAGAGTGAAATATTCACCGTCGTCACTCACAGCCTTAACCTCGCAGTTGCGGTAAAACTCAACACCGTTTGCGGCGGCGTTGACAGCTGAAGCAATAGCAAGTTCATAAGGACATACGATTCCCGCTGAGGGAGCCCAGAGAGCGCCTACGGCATCGTCTGAAATAAGCGGTTCCATTTCTTTAAGCTCAGCCTTGTCAATAACGCGCATATCAGGCACTCCGTTTTTAACGCCTCTTTCATAAAGAGTGTTTACGGTCTGCATTTCTTTTTCAGAATACGCCACAACAAGCGAGCCTATATTCTTATAAGGCACGTTAAGCTCTCTGCATACCTCGGGCATAAGAGCTGTACCCTCAACATTGAGCTTTGCCTTTAATGTTCCTTTCTCTGCGTCAAATCCGGCGTGAACGATTGCGCTGTTTGCCTTGGTTGAACCGACAGCAACATCGCTGCCCTTTTCAAGCAGTGCAACCTTCATATCATAGCGGCTCAGCTCTCTCGCGATAAGCGCACCGCTGACGCCTGCGCCGATAATTGCAACGTCAAACTGCATACAATATCATCCTTTATATAAAATATTTTTTATTCTGCCTTTTTAGAGTCAAGGAATTTGTAAACAAGTGCTGCAAGCACTCCGCCGATAAGAGGAGCAACTATAAATACCCATACGCTTGAAAGCGCCTCTCCGCCTACGAAAAGTGCGGGGCCGAAGCTTCTTGCGGGGTTAACGGATGTGCCTGTGAAGGCAATACCGAGAAGATGAACAAGAGTAAGTGAAAGGCCGATAACTACGCCTGCAACAGCGTTATTCTCTGTTTTTGATGTAACGCCGAGGATAGCAAGAACAAATACAAATGTAAGAATAATCTCAATAACAAGAGACGGAACAACCTGGCCGTTGAAAAGTGCGTTTGTGCCCAGACCGCTCTCTTTGCCTGCAAAAGCCATAAGAGCTGCCGCGCCTGCTGTTGCACCTGCAAACTGAGCAACAACGTAACCGATGAAGTCCTTGATACTAAGCTTACCGCTTACAAGCATTGCGATTGAAACCGCGGGATTGATATGACAGCCCGAGATATTGCCTATTGAATACGCCATGGCAACAATAACAAGGCCGAATGAAAGTGCCGTTGCGAGATAGCCGGCTGTTGTATCGCATTTAACCATCGCGGCTGTACCGCAGGCAAAAAATACGAGCACAAAAGTACCGATAAATTCTGCAACATACTTCTTGAATGAATTCATAAAATTACCTCCGAAAATCTGAATGTTTTAAATTTGCCTGAATAAGCTTACATTCGGATTAATTTTATCACAGTTATAATTTGTTTTCAATAGAAAACCGTCAATATAGAGAAATTAGTTCAAAAAAATATTTCTGAAAATTTTTCAAAAAAACATTGACAGTCATACGAACCTGTGATATAATCAAGTAAACTCAAAGGAGATGAGAACAATGCAGAAAAAGAACGTGCCGGGAACGGTGCTGCCCTATTCCGGCAATGACGGAATGTTTTCAATGTTCAGACCGATGATAGCCGCGGCCAACGGCCTCACACTCAGTCAGGTGTGCGCAATAACAGGGCTGAACCCGTCAGCAATACAGAACTGGGTCAAGCGTGGGTTTGTTGCCCATCCGGTGCAGAAAAAATACTTTTCAAGACAGCTTGCGCGAATTCTTCTTATTTCATCACTGAGAGACTGTATGCAGATAGACAGAATCGGCGAGCTTATGAAAATGGTAAACGGAAGTGCCGACGATGAAAGCGACGATATAATATCCGAGGAAGCGCTTTATGACTACCTGTGTGAAATCATACGCTGTATGGATTCAGGCAACTTTGCCAGAGTAGAAATAAAAGAGCTTATCGAAAACGTTATATCAGACTACAAAGGCCCCGACGAGGGCGCAAAGGAGCGACTTACCTGTGCCCTGATGACAATGGTAAGCACCTATATTTCCGGAAAGCTCAAACAGGAAGCAGACGAATATTTCAGCAAAATGAAAGAATTATCAAACAGATAAGGAGAAAAAGATTATGAAAGATTTTAACATTAAAAAGGTTATACCCATAGTTGCAGCAGTTGTTTTTGTACTTATTGTACTGGTGAACTGTTTTACAATCGTAAGCCCCGGCCACACCGGAGTTGTTGTAACCCTCGGTAAGGTAAAGAACGCAACGCTTCAGGAAGGCATTCATGTTAAAGCCCCGTTCGTTCAGCAGGTTGTGAAAATAGACAACCGAATTTTAAAGCTTGAGGTTGAAACAGAAGCCTTTTCAAAGGACCTCCAGACCGTAGCCACAACTCTTGCGGTAAACTACCGTGTTGATTCAAGCAAATCCTACAGCATTTATAAAAATATCGGCGCGGATTTTGAAACCGTACTTGTAACCCCCGCCATAAACGAGGTACTCAAGGCCACAACGGCGCAGTATACCGCAGAAGAAAGCGTAACAAACCGTGCTCTTATTTCTGACGGACTTGTAAAAGGCCTCAACGAAAAGCTCAACGAGATAGGTCTTTATGTCACAGACGTAAATATCATCAACTTCGATTTCTCAGAGGCTTTTATAACAGCCATTGAAGAGAAGCAGGTTGCTCAGCAGAAGCTGCTCAAGGCCGAAACTGAGAAGCAGACGGCTATCAAAAATGCTGAGGCTGAGGCTGAAACAATAAAGATAAAAGCCGAGGCCGAAGCTGACGCCAATAATACGCTCAGCAAGTCTCTCTCAAAAGAGATTATCGAAAACAACAAAATTGAAAAGTGGAACGGCATTCTTCCCCAGGTAACAGGCAATTCAAGCTCGCTCATTGATATGGGTTCGCTTGAAAAAAGCGGCAAATAACAATCAGGCTGCTGATAACGGCACAGTCTCGTAAGGATACTTTTGTTTTTGACGGATAATTTTCCCGAATACTGCATCAAATCCGCATCCGAATACGCCAGTATGCGTGATGCGGATTTTCTTTGTCTTCAAAAAAATTCTCTCATCAAAAACTGCT
>JAZUHE010000166.1:0-15038 GCA_045641565.1 Acutalibacteraceae bacterium
TACTGTTAACAATCGGTGAATTTCTGTTCTTTGGCAAAGATTATAGCTATTGGTTTATATCAAATACTTCCTTTGTTTTCGGAGTTGCTTTTGTATTATTTGATATCTCTAAACTGAAAAAATATAAAATAATTGTTTTCAGCGTTATAGGCATTATCGGTTTCTGCGCTATTATACCTGCTTTTAATCTTGTTTTTCATAGGTATTCTTTCATAATTGAAATTATATCTTGCAATTTCCAAAGTGCATTCTTTGCATTGCTTATTATTACATTAATACCTGTTTTTCAGTTCAACAATCGAATAGCATCATTTATAGGTAAATTATCATATGAAATATATCTTTACCACGGATTATTTATTTTTTTGCTGAAAGACTGTGAAGCTTTAAAAAATAATTTTTTACTGTTTTTTATTCTTGTCTGTGTTTTAACAATAGCATTTTCAATACCTATGAACTATGTTAATAACTTTGTTGAGAATAAACTGTTAAAAAATAAAACGAGGTGTTATCATGCGTGAAATTGATGTAAAAACTATAACCGAAACGGTGGCGAAGCTCTGCATAAATGCCAACCGTCATCTGCCGCAGGACGTGCGCTGCGCAATCAGAAAATGCCGTGAATGCGAAGACGGGGAGATTGCCTGCGGTGTACTTGATAATATTATTGAAAATTTTGAGATTGCCGATAAGGAGTGCGTTCCCATCTGTCAGGATACGGGAATGGCCTGTGTTTTCCTTGAAATCGGGCAGGACGTTCATCTTACAGGCGACAGTCTCTCCGACGCCGTAAACGAGGGCGTGCGCAAGGGCTACACAGAGGGTTATCTGAGGAAGTCCGTTGTAAAAGACCCCGTCCGCAGAGGCAACACAGGGGACAACACACCCGCAATGATTTACACCGAAATCGTCAGCGGAGAAAGCATAAAAATTACCGTTGCGCCCAAGGGCTTCGGCAGTGAGAACATGAGCGCAATCCGTATGTTCAAGCCGTCGGCAGGACTTCAGGGCATCAAGGATTTTATCATTGAAACGGTTGAAACCGCGGGCCCGAATCCCTGTCCGCCCATGGTTGTGGGCGTCGGAATCGGCGGCACATTCGACAAGGCCGCTCTGCTCGCCAAAAAAGCTCTTCTCCGTCCTCTCGGCTCTCATAATGAAGATGAGTTTTACGCTTCGCTTGAAGATGAAATGCTCGAAAAAATAAACGAGCTGGGCATCGGCCCACAGGGCTTCGGCGGCAGAACAACCGCTATCGGCCTGAATATAGAAACAATGCCGACGCATATTGCGGGAATGCCCTGCGCAATCAACATAAACTGTCACGTTACCCGTCACGAAACGGAGGTTATATAAATGGAAATCAGACTTACACTTCCCCTTACGGAAGAAAAGGCAAAAACACTCCGCGCGGGCGATTCGGTTCTGCTCACGGGTACAATCTACACATCCCGCGACGCGGGTCATAAAAGAATGTGCGAAGCTCTTGAAAGAGGCGAGGCACTGCCCTTTGACCCGACCGACGCGACAATTTATTATGTAGGCCCTACACCGGCTCAGCCCGGTCAGGTTATCGGCTCTGCGGGCCCCACAACCAGCGGCCGCATGGACGCGTACGCACCGACAATGATGAGCGTCGGCGCGAGGGGAATGATAGGCAAGGGCGCGAGACTTCCCGAGGTTATTGAAGCCATGAAAAAATACAGCGGAGTATATTTCGGCGCTATCGGCGGAGCAGGTGCGCTGCTCGCGAAATGCGTTAAGAAATGCGAGCTCATAGCATATGAGGATTTAGGCGCCGAAGCGCTGAGAAAACTTTGGGTTGAGGATATGCCGTTGACGGTTATCATTGACTCTCAGGGCAACAATCTTTACGAAACAGGAAGAAAAAATTATCTGGAAAGTAAAAAATAAACAGGGATTTTTATGCAGAAAATAAAAGCACTATTTAAAAAAGACATAATGCTCAGCGTTTCCATACTGGCGGCCGTAATCGCGCTGTTTATTACGCCGCCGACGAAGGCGCTTCTTTATGATATAGACTGGCGGACGCTGGCGACGCTCTTTATGATGCTCACCGTTCTTGAGGGCTTCAAAAAAGAAAACATATTCAGACCGCTCATAAAGCTGACTCAGAGAATCGGTTCCATGCTCGGGCTGTCGTTCTTCTTTGTCTTTTCCGTTTTCTTTTCGTCAATGTTTGTAACAAATGACGTTTCGCTTATAATTTTTGTGCCGCTGACAATTATGCTCTTCAGAGCGGGCGGTAAGGAAAAATATATTCTGCCCGTAATATCAATGGAAAATATCGCGGCGGTAAGAGGCTCAATGCTGACCCCTTTCGGAAGTCCGCAGAATCTTTTTCTCTTCGGACAGTCCGGTGTGAGCGTATGGAAATTCCTGCTTCACACTCTGCCGCTGTGCGCATTTTCGGGCGTTCTTCTGTGCGGATTCATCTCATTCCTTTACCGCGGAAATCTTAAAGAAAAAATTGAATTCAACGCGGATTCCGTTACCGAGGAATGGAGCGATAAAAGAAAAAAGCAAAGGATTATTTACCTCTGCCTTTTTGCGCTGATAATCTGGACAATAGTCAGCCGCACGGAATACTGGTATATTTCGGCCGTCGCGGTGCTCGCCGCCGTGCTGATTTCAGACAGAAAGACTCTGCTGAAAACCGACTATGTTCTGCTTGTGACTTTTCTCTGCTTTTTTGTTTTTTCATCGTCAATCGCGGCCAACGAAACCATCTCCGCTTTTCTTAAAAACGCCGTCGCCGGCAATGAATACTGGTGGGGAATTCTGCTGAGTCAGGCCATTTCAAATGTACCTGCCGCCATTGTACTCTATCCGTTCACAACAAATCTTTCCGCTCTGCTTTACGGTGTTGACACCGCGGGGCTCTGCACGCTCATAGGCTCGCTGGCATCTGTAATAAACTACAGAATTTACGTCAGAGAATACCCCGGAAAAGGCATGAAATTCATAAAGGTTTTCACCCTTGTCAGCCTCGCGTTTTTTGCAGTGGTTGTGATACCCGGATTCCTTTTAAGCAAATGGAGATTTTAAAAAATGATTAAAAAAATACTTACAGTTATCGGCACATTAATGCTCATTGCGGGCATCTTGTTTACAGGCATTATATACAAAATCAACTTTAAAAAAGAGCTTATAAAATCAAGCGTATCTGACGATAAAATTCACACTCTCACCGTCTATGAAATCGGCGAGCCCGAATTTCCGTTCGGAAGCGCAAACTGCCGTTTTGTTCTTAAAGAAAACAGAAAGACAATCAGCAGTCTCGACTTTGAAATATGCAACGACGGCGGCTGGGCTCTGCCTGAAAATGTTGACATTCAGTGGCAGAAAGACTGTGCTTTTGTAACCGTAAACGGTGAAGAACAGTACGACAGGATTTATCATCTGTATTTTGACGGTAAAACCGGTGAAAAAACTTTATGCGAATAATAAATTAAGGGACTGCCGAGCGACAGTCCCTTTTGTTTATCTTTTTTCTTCGGCCATTGTCATTTTTGAAAACTTCTGACCGAAATAATTTGCCCACGCTTCGCAGTAAAGCTTATAGTAGGATACATCGTTTTTCTTTCTGTAATTCACAAAGAAATTGCACCATATCGCCGAGGGAAGCGCAACAACAATGTAATAGAGCGGGCCTAAAAGAAGAGCTTGCCAGGTGTGGCCGTACTCGTGAATTCTTGTGTTGTATGTCCAACGCTTCGGTCTGTTCCCGTTAACAAAAATAAACAGTCCCATTGAAAGTCCGCCTGACTTCCACGGCAGATAAACGATATAGGAATAACCAAATCTCTGCCAGCGTCTGCCCTTTATCTTTGTGCAGATGAGAAAAGCGATTCCGCCTGCGATATTTACGGGCAGTCCCCATGTCCACTGTACTAAATAAAACAAAAACTTTTTAAGTGATGTTTTAAATCCCTTGGGCATAGCCTTCGGTTCTTTCTGATTAAGGTCAATGAGTTCCATTTTTCCTCTTCCTTTCTTCGTTTATCTGTTCTTCCTCAAGAGCTTTTTTCTCGAGCTCCTGTTCAATAAGAATCTGATATTCCCCGTCATCATTCATTTCAACTCTGTGAATCTCATCGGGGTTGTTATCACGGCCGAGCCATGTGTTTTCGTGCTTCTGACCCGATATCATTTCGCATATTTTTATCTGCTCGTCAGAAAGCGTAACTGTGCCGTATTTTTTCTTTGTGGCAACGGCGGCGCGTATAAGAGCATGGTCGTCCTTCGTCATTCTGAATTTCCTCAGAAGCAGAAGCGAAATAATCGCCGCCGCTATGGGAATCACCGCAACGCAGACTCTGACACCCATTACCGCTTCGGGCGTCTGTGAATAAAGCGAGCCTGTTATTTTTTCATAATCGGCAACCTTATCTCCTGTCACAAGGCCGAAGCCCTCCAGCGTAAAGCCGACCATAGCCGCCATAACGCCCGCTATGCTCTTTTTGATAAGCGTCGAAAAAGTGGATATAACACCCTCTCTGCGTCTGCCTGTAATAAGCTCGTCAACGTCTGTGAGGTCGGGGAAAATATTGTTTGAAACGAATCCGAGACCTGACATTCCGAAGGGATAAAGAATCATGCTCGCCATCATCAGAATGAACCACAGCACCGACATGGGGCCGCCCTTGTCAGTCTGCATAAAAAGACCTATCGCGAGGCCCGCCACCATCAGAGGAGTTACGATTCCTCCGCATTTCTTTTTGCCGTATTTCATCGTCAGCGCGTAATTCAGCGGAAAAGCCGAAGCCTCGGCGACTCCTGCGACAGCGTTGAACACAGCGTATCTGCTGTACTGATTCGCGAGATATTTTATATAGTAAACCTTTGTGTTGTTGTAAAATCCCGTTGAAATATAGTAGGTGAACGTCATGAAGAAATACTGTCTGAAAGATTTGTTTCTGAAAACATCGGCGTATTCTCTGATAACATACTTCACGTCAAGAGGCTCGAGCTCGTTGTCTAAAGAGCTCGGCTCTCTCGTTGTCTTAAACGTTGCGTAAACAGCGGCGCAGTAAAATGCCGACAGCGCAATGCCTATAATCAGAAACGGCTTCTTTGAAACATCTGACGAAAGAGTGTCGTTTGAGCCGAAGAGCGACAGAATCAGAACGGCTATTCCGAATGACGGCACCATGCCCGCCGAGTTGAATATATATCCCACGGAGTTATACTGCGTACGCAGATTATACTCGGGCGCGAGCTCGGGCAGCATTGCCGTATGAGGCACGCCGATTATTGTGTAGGCTGTTTTATAGAGCATATACATTATTACAAAATACGCCATTGTTCCGCCGGGGTTTGATTTACCGTCAAGGCCGAAGGAATTCCACATCAGAGAATATGAAATAAAAAGCAGGGGAATCCCCCAGAGAAGATACCGCCTGTGCTTGCCGTATTTTGAACGGGTTCTGTCTGTAATAATTCCCATAACAGGGTCAGTAACAGCATCCCAGACCGTTGCAATCATGACAACAACGCCGGCTTTGGCCAGGTCAAGATTTACAACATCTGTCAGAAATACCATGAAGTACATATTGATTATGTACCCCGCGCCGCCCATAAAAATATTTGCGTAGCTGTAGTTCATCATAGGCAGAACAGTCGATTTGAAATCACCCTTGATTCCTATGGCTTTTTTGATTCTCTCGCCCATAAAAACACTCCAAATTATTTATAAAAAAATTATATCATCCTCCTGTTATTTCGTCAATAAAAACATTGACACATAAAATTTATAGTGTTAAAATTCTAAAATATCAAAGGAGTGTTTCTATGCCAACAGATAAAAAAATACATATACCGGGTGAGGTTATATATATCATCGCCAATATTCTGCTTGCCCTTGCGGTGTCAATGGTTACGGCGGCAAACTTCGGCGTGTCAATGATAGTCGCTCCCGCTTACATTCTCAGCCAGAAGCTTACGTTTCTCACGTTCGGTCAGAGCGAATACGTTCTGCAGAGCATACTTATTATCGTCTTCTGCATTGTGATGAAAAAAATAAAGCTTGTTTATTTCAGCTCGTTTCTTACCTGTCTGTTATACGGAGCTATTCTTGATTTCTGGCGCAGCGTTATCCCTCTTTTCAATCCGCAGATAACCGCTCCCGGCAGCATGGCAATGCCTGTGCGCATAGCTCTTTTCGCTTTCGGAATGCTGCTGACCGCTTTTTCCGTCGCGCTTTTCTTCCATACATACCTTTATCCGCAGGTGTATGACTTTTTTGTAAAGGGCGTCAGCAGAAGATACAATATAAAGCTCTCAAAATTCAAAACCTGCTTTGATTTTTCGTGCCTTGCCGTCGCGAGCCTTATGACGCTTTTATTTTTCAGAAAATTTGTCGGTGTCGGCGTCGGCACACTCATAATGACAGCCTTAAACGGAACAATAATAGGTGTATTCAACAAATTCCTTGAGAAGCACATTGACGCGGCTCCTCTGGCAAAAAAATTTTCACAATACTTTAATTTGTGATTGCAATACAAAAATTATTGTTGTATAATATGGTATATTTTTTTAGGAGGACAAATATATGGACAGTAATGTAAGACCTGATTCTATGAAAAGAATCAACACACCCGAGCTCGCCAAAGAATTCATTGACGAGCAGATTAAAGAAATCCGCGCTCAGGTTGGCGATAAGAAAGTTCTGCTCGCCCTCTCAGGCGGTGTAGACTCCTCCGTTGTTGCGGCACTTCTTATTAAGGCAATAGGCAAGCAGCTTGTATGCGTTCACGTTAACCACGGTCTTCTCCGTAAGGGTGAGCCCGAGCAGGTTGTTGACGTTTTCCGTAATCAGATGGACGCTAACCTCGTTTATGTTGACGCGGTTGACCGCTTCCTTGACAAGCTCGCAGGCGTTGACGAGCCCGAGAAAAAGAGAAAGATTATCGGCGAAGAATTCATTCGCGTTTTTGAAGAAGAAGCAAGAAAGCAGGACGATGTTGCGTTCCTCGCCCAGGGTACAATTTATCCCGACATCCTTGAAAGTGACGGCGTAAAGGCTCACCATAACGTTGGCGGTCTTCCCGAAGATATTCAGTTCGAAGGTCTTGTTGAGCCCGTAAAGCTTCTTTATAAGGATGAGGTTCGTGTTGTAGGTAAAGAGCTCGGACTTCCCGACAATATGGTTTACCGTCAGCCGTTCCCCGGCCCCGGTCTCGGCGTACGCTGCACAGGCGCAATCACACGCGACAGACTTGAAGCCGTAAGAGAGTCAGACGCAATCCTCCGTGAGGAATTTGCAAAGGCAGGCCTTGAGGGCGTTGTATGGCAGTATTTCACCGCTATCCCCGACATGAAATCCACCGGTATCAAAGACGGCAAGAGATATATGGGCTGGGCTGTTGTAATCCGCGCTGTCAACACAGTTGACGCCGTTGTTGTTACAGTTCCCGAGCTTTCAATGTCACTCCTCTTCAAAATCCGTGACAGAATCATCAAAGAAGTTCCCGGCGTAAACCGTGTCCTCTTTGATATGTCCGAGAAGCCCGTCTCCACAATCGAGTGGGAATAAGAAACAAAACCCGAAAAGTGGCGTAAATACGGCATTTTTCAGAGCTGCAAAGTCAAAATGATACTATTTTGATACGGTTTTATAAATTCTCACAGTAAATTTCATATATAAGAGGTAATCCCTCCTATGTAGAATGCTTAATTCGCATAGGAGGGATTTTTGTGTTTTATGTTACTTTTTCGGAGTACGATTCGGGAAAGCGGCTTCCATCCACTCGATGTACTCATCCGGAGTAATGATACCGTTTGAACATTCATCACGCTTGGACATAGCCTGATATTTCCATTTTTTGAAGTCTGCTTCTTTAATCTGCCTGACCTTAACTCTTGCAGCATAGCGTTTGTAGTATTTATTGTAAATAGGAATCGCTTTGTCGTCCGCTATTTTTGCTTTGTAGTTTTCCTGCGCCGCAAGCTCCTGACAGTTTCGCGTTTCACCTTCGGCAATACGGTCGCAGTAGTTGGTATCATAGTTTCCCTTCATAATGAAGTATTTGCCGCAGCGTTTACATTTACGAAATCTGACATTCTGTTCAAGCATCTTGGTCAGTTCCAATTCGAGCATTTCAGGTATTGTTCTGAAATTATACTTAACACTCATAAAGAATGGATGACGCAAATGCATCAGCAATGAATACCCCGTCAGGCCGATTTTTTCTCCGAATTCTTTTTCTTCTTCTGTCAGTTCTTTATCAAGGCTGATAATAGCCTCAATAACTTTTTCGGTTGGAGCACCAAAAGGCATCTCTTTTCCGCTCATTTTGTTCCTTGAGATTTCAAGTTCTTCTTTCCTTTCAAAGAAGGATGGCAAATCGTGAGCTTCTCTGTATATGCTTAATCTTTCACTCGGATATTTATTTCCGAGTATATCAGGATAGAAATCTTCATCATAACAAAACTTAATTAGCTCCCGATATTCTTTTTGAAGCTCTAACAAGTAATTTCCGTATCTTTGAATACGTTGTTTTGCGGAATAAGCATATCCGTTGAAAACCGGCGGACATATTGCAGTATATAAAGAAGAATAGAGTACTTTTTTCAAATCAAGAAAAGTAATTTCATAGTTTTTAAAATCAAATACCATTTCTTGGTCTCGACTGTATATTTTATCAACCTTATCTTCTTCATCGGCTTCACTTATATTGTTTTTTGTAAGATATGCTTTTCTCAGCATCTCACCGATAGAAGCAAATTCGAGTTGTTCCTTCAACGGGGTAACAAAATCAGCATAAATAAAATCAAGGATGCCTTCACCGTAATTTACCTTAATTGTTGATCCGCTGAATACATTAATAAATGAATCCTCAATTTCTCCGTACTCATCAGCAAACAAACCCAAATCGTCGTTTACATGGAGATCATATTTGGATTTCATAACATTAACCCATTCCCGAGTATCATTAACGGCTTCCTCCTTTTCTTCTTCGGTAAAGCGAATACTATGATATTCAGTGCCGTTTTTTTCTGCATCTTCCTGACCGACCTCATCAATGACTTCCTGCACGGTCTGATATTCCCTGACACTGTCAACGGAGATAATAAATCGTTTTTCTTCGGGTCTAAACGCAACAGTATTATTGAAATAGTCAAATCTAACATTCTTACTGTTAGCCCTGCGAATACGATATTTTTCATATTCGGTTTTACGATATTCTGAGTAATCCTTGCTCATAATTACACCTCGTTTTTTAGAAAATGCAAAATCATAAAATTTTGGATAATGCACATCACTCCAAACAACATAATACAAAACTATTGATATTTTGTCAATAGCTGATATAATGCGTATTAGAAAATGCAAATACAAACAACTGCGTTTTCTAAATACAATTTAATGACCGTCTGAATGTTATACCGCTTTGCCAAGATGTATGGGAATCGTCATACGGAGCGAAGCAACTTCGGAGCAATATCGGAAAGGAACGACGTTCAGGTAAAACGGCAAACAAAATAATATAAGGAAGGGGGGATTCTCATGTCAAAGATTATGATGACTGCAAACGATATCATGGAAGAACTTAGTGTTTCCGAGTCTTTTGCCTATGCACTTATCAGAAAGTTTAATGCAGAGCTTAAAGAAAAGGGATTCACGGTTATTCGTGGCAAAATCAGCAGAAAGTATTTTGAAGAGCAGTTTTACGGTATGGCTGAAAACAATGCAAAAGGAGCGTGATGACAAATGGCAGCTTACAAAGATTCAAAAGGAAATTGGTATGTTTCCGTCTATTATGATAATTGGCAGGGTACTCGTTCACGAAAAGTGAAACGAGGTTTTGCCACAAAGCGCGAGGCTCTCGAATGGGAAAGAGAGTTCCTGCAAAAAGGGAAAGGCGACCTTGATATGACATTTGAAGCCTTTTCCGATATTTATAAAAAAGATTTGAAAAATCGCTTAAAGCAGAGCACTTGGATTATGAAAGAAAGCGTCATTGACAATAAGATTTTGCCATATTTCAAGGACAAGAAAATGTCGGAAATCAAACCGGCTGACATTATCTCTTGGCAAAATGAGATGATTAACTACAAGGACAAAAACGGGAAGCCGTACTCTCCTACCTATCTGAAAACAATCCATAATCAGTGCAGTGCGATTTTCAACCACGCAGTTCGGTTCTATGAATTAAAGAGCAATCCGGCAGCGAAAGTCGGCAATATGGGTAAAGAAAAAACTCATGAAATGCTGTTTTGGACAAAGCCGGAATATCTGAAATTTGCCGATGCAATGATGGACAAGCCCCTTTCATATTATGCATTTGAAATGCTTTATTGGTGCGGGCTTAGACTTGGTGAACTGTTAGCTTTAACAATCGAGGATTTTGATTTTGAAAAGAAAACGGTTCACATAACAAAATCGCTTCAGCGAATAAGCGGCGAAAATATTATAACTGATCCGAAAACACCGAAGAGCAAGCGTGTTATTCAGATGCCGGATTTCTTAGTTGATGAAATACAGGATTATTACAAAAGTCTATACGGCTATTCTGAAAAAGATTTACTGTTTCCGATAACAAAAAGTTACCTTCATTGTGAAATGAAACGCGGCTGTAAAGAAACAGGAGTCAAACGAATCCGTATTCACGATTTAAGGCATAGCCATGTTTCTCTTCTTATTGAAATGGGCTTTTCGGCAGTTGCCATAGCGAACCGTGTCGGGCATGAAAGTATAGATATAACTTACAGATATGCTCATATGTTCCCGACAACACAAATAGAAATTGCAGACAAATTAAACATTGAGAGGATGGATTAAAATGCAAAAACAAAATGAACACAACCGTATCAGAAACATTACAGTTGGATTTCGGGTATCCGAAGAAGAAAACAGACAGATAAATGAGATGGTTTCCGTTTCAGGACTTCCGAAACAGGAATACTGCTATCGTCGCTGTATGAACCGGGAACTGACTGTTCTGCCGAATCCGAGAGTCTTTAAAGGCTTGAAAACAGTTATGAACGATATGATTTTTGAACTGAAAAGGATAGCCGATGCCTCCGAACTTACCTGTGAAAATCTCGAAAGCTTAGCCCTTATTCTTACAGCATTAACAGGGCTGAAAGGAGATACAAATGGCGAATAAAAAAGAAAAGATTGCTCCTGAAACACTTGTTGGCGCAAGTGAAGAGCAACCTAATCCATCAAATATTGATGATATTATATCCGATTTTGAGAAAGAAATCAATACTCCGATTGAAGATTATGAGGAATATTTTCGGGAACAAAGACGGCAGTTGCTTCCGGGATATCTTAAAGCTGTGTCCATGACTGAGCTTTATGACACAACCTTTGATTCTCAGTTACCTCTTATCGACGGACTTTTGTGTCGTGGCACTTACCTTTTTGTGGGAGCTCCTAAATTAGGAAAAAGCTTTTTTATGGCGCAGATCGCCTATCATGTCAGCACAGGAACCCCGCTTTGGGGACACGAAGTTCGTAAAAGTCCTGTTTTATATTTTGCGTTGGAAGACGATTACGCCCGTTTACAAAAACGATTATATCAAATGTTCGGAGCCGAAAGCACTGAAAATTTATATTTCGCAACAGAAAGCAAAACTGTAAACGAAGGTCTCAGAGACCAAATTCAAACATTCATGCAAGACCACCCGACAACAGGACTTATTATAATTGACACTTTGAAAAGAGTTCGTGAAAGCAATGCCGGCAATTTTAGTTATGCAAATGACTATGATATCGTGGCTCAGTTGAAAGCTATTGCAGACAGTTATAAGGTTACTATGCTGATAGTTCATCACACCCGAAAACAAGATTCAAGTGATAAGTTTGATACCATTTCCGGTACAAACGGTCTCTTGGGTGCGGCGGACGGTGCTATGCTTTTATACAAAATTGACCGCACAAGCAGCAGAGGTTTTCTTGATATTACCGGCAGAGACCAACAAGATTTAAGAATGATTCTTGAGCGCAATCCGGAGACATTAACTTGGGATTGTTTAAAATCAACAACTGAACTTTGGAAGGCTCCTGCAGATCCGTTGATAGAACAAATCTCAAACTTTCTTCTTTCGGTCGGTGATGTTTGGGTCGGTACACCGACAGAGTTATGCGATGCACTTAAACTTGAGATGAAACCCAACGCACTGTCTTTAAAACTAAATGTTAATGCTTCTCTTATGCTGACAGATTACAACATTTCTTATCAAAGTAAGCGGTGTCACGAAGGACGAAGAATACTGCTTCGACGGGTTGAACCTGTCCCGGCGTGACGATGCGTGACGGTCGTGTCGATGATTTTGATAGCAGCGGCGGTGTCCAAAACACCGTCACCATCGACACGGATCGTCACGGAAAAGTTTGGCGGAGTGTGCAGAGAGCGCCTTTTTCAAAGGCGGCTCTTTGCCTCTCAGGGAGCCCACGGCATCTTTGCAGCCGAAGTGCTGAAAGTGTCATAGTGGGTTACACACTTTGAAAAAGATGTGTAACAAGAATCAATGTAATCCTGTCAGAAAAAAAGGGAGTGAAATTTTTGGCGAAAACCAATTTCTGTGTTGCCCGTATTCAAACACGAACAAGGGCGTCGGTGGGCAAATTCGAGCGACACATTGAGCGTAAAAATGAAAGTTATGAGAATATGAATGTTGACCTTTCCCGATCTCCGATGAATGTAAATTTTAAAAGCTGCGGTGATTTAACTTATAATGAATATCTCGATAAACTGATTGCTGACGGGACAGTATCCTTGAAAGGTCTGAAACCTGATGCATCCGTTTTTGACGAGATGATAATGGATGTAAACACCGAATATTTTGAAAGAAACGGCGGATATGAATACGCCTGCCGGTTCTATGAAGAAGCATTTCACTTTGCCGAAAAGATATATGGAAAAGAAAATATCATCTCGGCAGTAATGCACGCAGACGAATTAAACACAGCAATTACCGAAAAATACGGAAGACCTGTTTATCATTATCATCTGCATATTATGGCCTTGCCGGTTGTAGATAAAGAAGTGAAATGGACAAAGCGCTGCAAAAATCCTGAACTTGTCGGAACGGTGAAAGAGGTGATTCATCAGGTCAGTCATTCAAAGAAATGGCGCTCTGAAAAGGCTGTGGACGAAGATGGAAACCCCATACTTAACAGTAAAGGAAAGCAGATTTATCACGCATCTTACAGCATATTGCAAGATAAATTTTTTGACCATATGCAGAATGCGGGATACACCGGTTTTGTCCGCGGAGAACGGGGAAGTACAACAGAAAACCTAACATCACTCGAATACAAAATAAAGCAAGATGAAAAACGGTTATCAGAGCTTTCAGGGAAAATCGAAAAAGAACAAATAAAATACGATGACAATCACGATGCGTTTATGACTTTTACTGAGATAAACAGCTCAGGTAAAAAATCAATCACAGGTAAATATACCGTTTCAGCAGAAGACTTTGAAAAGCTGACTACGCTTGCAAAAAGAAGTTATTCGGCGGAAACAGAAATGAAAAATCTGCAAAATGAGAACGAAAGACTGACACGGCGAATATGGTCGCTTCAATCTGAAATATCTCAACTGAAACGAACAATATCAGAGCTGACAGAAAGATGCAGACCGTTTCTTGAAGCGCTGAAAGTCGCTCCTAAAGCCGTAAAAGATTTTATTGATGAAATACTCGAGCGATTCAAAAAACAGGCTAAAAACATCGAATACGAGCCGATTTCCGCACCTGAAACGCACAATAAAGAGCGAGATAAACATTCAAAAAATAATTATGAAAGGTAGAATAATACTATGGAAAAATTTATTACAGATGAAAAAACAGGTCTTAAATATGAACTCATCGGTGACTATTATTTCATCGCAGGTGATGATGAACCTGCCGAAGAAAACGGATCTGTCGGAATATGGGGACAGCAGCACTTACGGTTTATCAAGGAGTATAATAAAGCTCTTTATATTGAGTTGAGAGTAACTGATAAACTGAACAGTTACCTTGCCGACATCAACAAACAAGCTGATGATATGTTCTTTCGGCTTGTAAAGCAACTTGCCGAAAAAGAAGGGATCACAGAAACACTCAAAACCGAAAATCAAATGCTTTGGGTTCGGGAAATGAACAATATTCGCAATCAAGCAATGGAGATTGTAAATGCTGAATTAATTTACTCATAATAAACGAGCAGCGGCAGGGATTATCCTTGCCGCTGTAATTATATTATCAATATTTCTTTTTCTGTGCCACAAATAATCCGACAGCTAACACGATTATTGAAACTGCGGTCATTATCCATACAACTTTATTAGATGAATAATTGTTTTGCTTATTCTTTTGTATGTCGGCATTTTCTTCGGGTGATGATTCATTTGAATTTTGGGGTTGATCCGGCTGCGAATCAGGCTGTTTATTTTCACCGTTAACCTGTTCACCGTCAGGCCTTTTCATTTCTCCCTGCATATTTTTGTCAGGCATTTCCGGTCTTTCCTGATTTTCGCTGTCCGGTATTTCGGGCGGATTTCCGTTCTGTACTTCGGGCATACCGCCGCCGGGAAAGTCTCCGTCCGGTTTTTGAGGCGGAGCATTATCACCGTCAGGCCTTTGCTGAAATGCTCCGTTTTCCTCTGCACCGTTTGGAAGCTCGGTAGGAGTGTTGCTTTCACCGTCTTCAAACGGATTCTGACCGCCTTGACCTTTTTCGTCAGCTTGATTAAATCCGCCTTTGTTGCCCATACCGCCCATTCCGTTTTCGACTGTATTGGAAACCGTGATTTCCGTTTCGGTATCTCCGACTTTCAAGGTTACGGTATTACCGACAGCAATATCAGGAGAACTGATTAAAGCAGAAGAAAACGAACAGGGAATCTCTTTGCTGATGATTTCTTTTCCGGTTTCATCGAGCAAACACAATGTTTCGTTTTCTTTGCCCGAAACGGTTTGCATAATAAAGCCCTGTGCAGAATTACTGTCGGGACTTTCTGCCATCTGACTTGACCCGCAGGCAATAACCGTTCCGCCCGATACGGTGCATTTGC
>JAZUHE010000167.1:0-24183 GCA_045641565.1 Acutalibacteraceae bacterium
GAGGAGGTTGTTGAACCTCTCACAAGAGTCGGCGCATGGCTTTCAGAGAACGGCGAATCCGTTTACGGCCTGCCGAGAGTTGAGGGCAGAATAGGCGGCAACGGTGTAACATACGAAACACAGAACGGCAATAATATTTATCTGTGGAACAGAATCTGGTGCGGACAGCCAGAAATCGGTGTCGGCGGGTACGTTGTACCGCCCGAAAGGATAACTCTTCTCGCGACAGGTGAGGAGCTTGAATTTGAAGCTCTCCAGCACAGACTGATTATAAAGAATCTGCCGAAGGACTGCCCGGATAAACACGCGGGAGTGGCGGTTTTCAAGCTTGAATTCAAAGAGAAACCGCAGTACATATATGCGTCACGTTATCCGCAGCTGCACGGGGGAGAGAGAATTCTTTAATGGTACGGGGATAAATAAGCTAAGTATAAAAACACAGAGGGTACAGATTGATTTCTGCACCCTCTTTTTTATCAGAAATGTGTTCAGTTACGCGTTTTAATCCTATTTTGCCCTACAGCGGCCGATTAATATTGACTGTTGCAAAAATACTGTTATAATAAATAAAAAAGAGGAGTGGTGAATTATGTGGGAAAATTTTATCAGAAAAATTTTAGCTATACTTATGCCGCTGGTTTTATCAATTAACGGCATCAGCTTTACGCTCGAAAGTCAGAATATACATATCAGCTACGATTTTGCAAACGACCGTCCCGGTTCTGCGGAGGGAACAATAACCGTGGAAGCGCCATTAGGCGGAAAATATGATATTTACTGGGGCGACGATGATAATACAAAGCTTTCTGTCGAGGTTGACAATCACGATATTTATTACGGAAAGCTTGCTGAGGTAACAGTTAAAAAAGGTGAGGGGAGCACGGAGATTTCTTCTTTTGCCGCAATTCCCGATGACGCCGAAACAGTTTTAGTCTACAGAGGCGGCATATGCAGAGCACATTATGATATTGAAGACGAGAAGCAGCCCTCAGACAATCTCATTTACAATTTCGGCGCTCTGAGCGATGTGCATTTTAACAGATATAAATTCCCTGTTAAAGACAACTCTGTTCTGACATTTACAAACGCGCTTAACTTCCTTGATATGTTTGATATTCAGCTCGTGGGAATGAGCGGAGACGTTTCAAGAAAAGATGAAGAGGATTCATTTATTAAATTCAACAGAATTGCCGCTGAGCACGATTATCCTGTATACACCTGCCTCGGCAATCACGATTCAAGAGAAACATACGATAAAAATCACTGGTATGACTACATGAATGTCGGTGTGTATTCAGATGAAAAAGCTGACGGTGTTCAGTCTGTTGTCAGAGACACTCTTGATTTTGTATACGCGCCCGAAAACGTGAACGGTGATGTGTTTATTTTCCTGTCTCAGGTAGCTTCAGATTATACAGCGGACGGCTACAATGTTACACCCGAACAGCTTGACTGGCTCGGTGAGCAGCTTGAAATGTACAAAGACCGCACGGTTTATCTGTTTTACCATTCATTCCTGCCGTCAGATGACGGAGTTGTCGGCACCTGCGTAGGCAACATTATGGGACCCCACGGCGAAACATACGGCGCGGAGGGAACCTTAGGCAGATATGATGACGTAAAGCTTAAGGAATACATGGCGAAATACAAAAATGTTGTGTTCTTTACAGGACATTCCCATTTCGCCTTTGAAATGCAGAAATACAACCCGAATCTGAACATAGGTCAGTATAAAGACGGCGCCGTAATGGTGCATATTCCCAGCGTCAGCTCAACAAGAGTTATCGGCATAAAGGAAGGCAAGCGCGGACTGATTGACCAGAATACCCTCAACGGCTCCCAGGGATACCTTGTTTCTGTTTATGAAGACAGAATTGTGCTTACGGGTATTGATTTCACCGAAGGTAAATTTATCGCTGACGCAACTTACTGCATAAACAAATAATTAAAAATTACAGTTCGAATATGAAATGTCTCAGCAGATTGTTTTTGTATTGCGTCCTGAAATAAAGAGGGGGTATAGTCGTGAAAAAATTTATTTCGGTTATTCTGGCTTTTATTCTGATCTTTTCGGCTGCCGTACCGGCTTTTGCGGCTGATTCATCGGTTTTGTCTGCCGAAGCGGAAAACGGAGAATCGTTTTTTAAAACAGTAATAAATGAAATTAAAGATTTTTTTAACCGCGTCGGTGACTTTTTCAGAAAGCTTTTCGGCAACAAGCCTCTTGATGTCCCCGCGGAGCCGCCCGAAACGATTGCCGCGCCCGATGACGGAAGTGAAATGCATCTTGTATGGAACGACGAGTTCAACTCTGATTCCGTTGACAGAACAAAATGGAATTTCCGCGCGAAAATGAATCAGAGTGATATTAAAAACAGCACTGACGAGCGCAACGTAAAGGTTGAAGACGGCGAGCTTGTCATGCGCTCATGGAAAGAGGAGGACGGTACATTTTCCACCAACACATCTGTAACGACAGACGGTGCGATGAGCTATAAATACGGCTATCTTGAAATGTACGCAAATGTGCCGTTTGTTGAAGGCTGCTGGCCGTCGTTCTGGATGCAGTCAAAGGATATTCACCGCAGTGTACCGTACATGACAGAAATTGATGTTTTCGAGATATACGATACCCGAAATATTGTTGCACCGAATATTCACAAGTGGTATTCTGACGGAGAGCATTATCAGGCAGGCGGCAGAAAATGGGGCTACAAATTTAAAAGAAGCCTGAATCTCAATAACGAGTATCACCTTTACGGCTTCGGCTGGACACCTGACGAAATGTATTTTACCGTTGACGGGGAGATATATTTCCGTTACGATTTATCGCAGGATTTCGGCGAAAAAAGCGACGGAATGCAGGGCTTTAACGACCCGATTTATATCATTTTCAACAACTTCATTTTTACCGAAAATTCCTCGTGGAAAAATCCCCCTGTAACAGATAAAACAGAGTGGCCGATAACTTATAAAATCGACTGGATTCGCCTCTATCAGAAGGACGGCGAAGGGGAAATATTCGACGATAACGGCTATTGATAAATTCAGATATATATATAAAGGACAAGGCTTAAAAACCTTGTCCTTTTATTTGCGTGAAATGCTGTTATTTCTCAGCCTTTGTCTTTTTTACTATGTTAAGAACCTTGATAAATGCATCAGAAATAAACTGAGCTGTGCGCGGGCCCATTGAGTTCGTTTCCTCATAATGTCTGCGGCCCAGGCGGTCGACTGCATTGTCCATATAAGGCTGAGTTTCGTTGAGCATAAAATCATTAGGCGGAATGACATAGCCGAGCTCGTCATTGGCAAGACCGAAAATCAGCAGATTTTTATCGTTTGCTGTTTCTGTCAGCGGAGTGGGGTTTATATCGGGCGATTTACCCTCAGCGGATTCCTCCGCGGAAAGGTATCCGCCGTATGCAAGTTCAGGGAAAAGCTCGCACGGAATCATGAGAATTTTAAGTGAATCAATTTCAATATAGCTTATTTCGGTTTTAAGCGCGCCTGTGCCCTTTTCATCGGGCATGGAGTATCTGTCCGCGGTGAGAATTCCAACCTGGCAGGCGACTGTAAGAACAGGATTTTCAACAGGGCAGTAGAATTCATGCCTTATATAGCTGATTCTGGGCATAAGCTCTGTTTCCTCTTTAATCGAAAGAGCGTAATCCGCAAGCTTGCAGCCTATATTGCGCGTGGATTCAAGAAGCCTGTGCTCTTTTCTCAGCAGGTCTTCATTATCTATCTGCATGCTTATCATGCCGCCTATAGCGCCCACGCCGTAGATTGTTTCGGCGCCTGTTTCTCTGCGTATTTTCTCACGCAGATAGCACGGAAAATCTGCGCTTACAAGACTGTTGCAGCCCTGAAGAGATTCTGAATGAGAAGCAAAATTAATGAAAAATATTTCTCTTGTGCCGTCCTCGGGAGCGAAGCGTATGCGCGTAAGCGTTTTTGAATATACCTCAGGGAGTCTTATATCCTCCTGCATATCGGGAACCTCAACGCGGCCGAGATAAAGCTTTCCGCGGCGGCGGTCTTCATATGCGTCAAGTGCAGCCTGCTTAACGGCTTTAAAAAGGATGTCCATGAATTTTTTATCCTTTCCCGAAAACGGAAGTCTGCCCCATATTCCCATGGTGTCAATACCTGCGTGGTTGTGGGTAGAAAAAACAGATATTGCACGGCAGCCGCTGAGACGTTTAAAATCAGAAAGAGATTCTTTTATTGCGTTGACGTCTTTGTTAAGAATTCCGACAACGTCAAGAGATATAAACAGCATTCCGCCGTGACCGGAATTATCATCAAGCCACAGGGCATGAGCGTACTGCGGGTCAATTACGCCTTTTGCGGGATTGTTTTCACCGTAACCGGCTATATAATATCTGTGCCTGTCAATATCGTCAGGCAGCATAACGGCTTTCCCGAATCCCGCGGTAAAGTAATCGCTTTTTGCTTCGGGAACATAATCAAATTTGCCGTCCTCCAATGCGGGAGTCGGCTGTCTGTCCGCTTTTTTCTGGCCGAGGGAAACAATGCCGTTCAGTGCTTTTGATACCATTGCGTCAAGATTTTTCATTTCTTTTCTCCTTTAAACATATTCTGTCGGGATAAGAATATAAATTCATTTTAAACGATATATCCTCAATTTGCAAGCAGGTACAGTTAAATTGTATATCCTGAATAAAGAAAAGACAGACTGTATCTGACGTCTGTCTTTTACACTTAAAGCTTTTTGAATTTTATTCTCGGATTATCTTCTGCGATGTCAGAAAAAACTTCGATAAGATTTTCGGCATATTCGCCGAGATTTTTCTCCGCTTCTTCAAAGTGACTGAAACGGATATATTTATCGAGGCAGAATTCCGAAACGCAGTCGGCAAGTGCGTCAAGATTTTTGCCGTAGTAATCGGGGAAGCCCAGCTTTGAGGCAATATATGTATGCGCGGAATCCCTGTCGGTCATTTTCTTTCCGTTCAATGTTATCTGTTTCATAATATCTCCTTATCAGTAAAGTCTGGTGAAGCTTTCGTAATGGTCATCGGTGTAGTATATCAGCCCGTCGTTTGAAAAAATGATACGCTTCGCGCCTCTTGATTTGGCATTCATTGTGCCTATATCACATTCTGTGTAAGTTCTTCCTTTTGCTTTCGGAAGCAGGCCCTCATAGTTGCCGAATCTGTCGCCTCCGATACAGTATCCGGGGGCATATTTTTTCAGCGAACCTCCGCTCCAGCCCTTGCTTTCAGCCTGCTTTTTAGTGATGTAGTTTGAGGGCAGGTGACCATATGTATGAATATAAAGCGCAACTTCATCTTTGGTATCATATTTACCGTTTTCAGATATTTTACTGTCTTTTTGCGAAGTGGCGGCAGATTTTGATGTCTGAGAAGTTATTGATGATTTTTCGGTTTCCGTTTCAGCAGGCGGTGCCTGAGACCTGTCGGATTTTTCTTCGTTGTCGTATTTGCTTTCCGTTTCCGCTTCGTCCGATATTACGGGGAGGTCTGCAGTAGTGACTTCCTCCTCGGGGCTTTCGGGAAGCGCTGAACAGGCGGGCAGAAACAGACCGATTACAAGTACGAGCAGCAGCGCCGTTATTCTTATAAACAATGACCTTTTCATTTTTATCACTCCGTTCTTGTATTGATTATATCAGATGAAATATATTTTATCAATCATCGGTTAATGAAATATTTTTAAAATATTGAAAATTGCCCTTATTTATGATAAATTAATAATATAAGTCTGGAGGCGATTATATGAGAAAAATTATTTCTGTACTTCTCTCAGTTATTATGGTAACAGGTATAATTCCTTTTTCCGCTTCAGCCGCAGAAAAAGGCTGTGATGATTTTATCATTACAAATCCCTATAAAAATGTTGACTGGGAAGAGTGGAAGGCATACAAGACTCAGCTTCACTGTCACACCACTGCGTCTGACGGATTCATGAAAATAAAAGAGGCTGTTCAGGCGTATTATGACATGGACTATGATGTGGTTGCGATTACCGACCACGGCACAAATAATTTAGGCTGGAATAAATCCCCGGAGCTTATTCCGCTTATGCGTGCTGTTAAAAAAGACCGCACAGGCGGAGCGAAAACGAAAATAGAGCCTCTCAGCGATGAAGAATATCAGTCATATCTTACGGGAACGGCCGGTGTTTCTGACGGCTTTTCAAGAACCAATGACTGCGGAATGGTCGACGTCGCTCTCGGCAACGAGCTTAATATGGCTACGCCTTTTGCGGACTGCCATCTCACCCATTACTGGAGTACCTACGGACAGGGACTTGCCGGTGTTTACGGCGATTATGAAACTCCCGCCCGTGAAACATCAAAGGACGGCGGTGTTGTTATGCTCGCTCATATAGGCGAGTATGTTTACACAAACAATAACACAACGTCGAGAAATCATGTGGGTCAGCCGATTGACGAATATTATGTAAATAAATTCGCGAGAGTTTTCCTTGACAATCCTGTCGGAGGGGAATACAGCGGATGCGTTGCCGGCATGGGTATCAACAGCTCGCAGGACGAGCATACAAGATGCGATCGCATTCTTTATGACCAGATTCTGCAGAAGACCATTCCCAACGGTGTGGTTCCGTGGGGATTTACATTCTCGGATTCTCACAATTATGCGACGATGAATAACGCATACACAATGATGCTTATTCCCGACTGGTCAGAGCTTGACAATGCTCAGCGCAATCAGCAGCTGCGCAAATGCATGGAAAACGGCGAGTTCTTCTCTGTTTCACACTATTCAAACGGCGTTGAGCTTGACGGCGGAAGAGAATTTACGGAGCTTGAACCGGATACCCTCTGGCCTGCTGACGAGCTTTGCAAAATGAATGATACGCCTATGGTAACAAATCTTTCCATAGATGAAGAGACCGATACAATTACGGTTGAGGCAAAGAACGCAAACAGAATCGTATGGGTTTCAAACGGAAACGTAATCAAAAGAGAAGTAATTGACGGCGGTGAAAACGGTACATCAACATATAAAATCTGCCTCCATGAGGATGGATTAAACACTGATGCTGAGCTTTTCCTGAGATTTTATATCACAGGTCCTCAGGGCATATGCTATTCCCAGCCGTTCGTTCTTCACGAAACTGACTCAAATGGCAACATGATTGAATTCGAAAGCGTTGATGTACCCGAAACTCATGATATTTCAACATTCCTGAGAAATCTTGTTACAGTGATTGATAAGTATTTCTTTAAATACAATCCGCTTATCTGGATTTTTAAATATTTTGCAATGGGCTACAATCCTCTTGAAAGACTTTGATTGTCTTGCTGAGATTTATTTCAGTATTATACAAAAGAGAATATGCTTTCAGAAAGCAAGATTTAGTTAAGGAGCAATTTATTGCTCCTTTTCTTCTTTGCAAAAATGCATGGATCAGAGCTTTGCAGGTTTTGCCCCCTCAGAAACACAGTCGCCTTGCTCGCTTGGAGCGCGTCGCAATTCTCCTTGTTTCTTCACCTCAGCGCAATGCCTTCATCGCCCACCGGGCGCGGCGTTCCGCTTCGTCCCGGAACGAGTCTTTTTTTCAAAACAAAACAGACACCCTATTGGGTGTCTGTTTCGTTTGGCGGAGAAGGAGAGACTCGAACTCTCGCGCCGGTTACCCGACCTACGCCCTTAGCAGGGGCGCCTCGTCACCAACTTGAGTACTTCTCCATTGGTTACGTCTTCTCTAACGTATTCTTTTTTATAAGGCTCTGCCTTTCGGCAGAGCCCTTGGCGGAGAGAGTGGGATTCGAACCCACGGTACGTTGCCGTACGACGGTTTTCAAGACCGTTCCGTTATAACCACTTCGGTATCTCTCCAAGTGCCTTACCATCTTACCATACGTAAAATAAAAAGTCAACACTTTTTATAAATTTTTTAAGAAGTTTTCTTTTCTCTTCAGCAAAAAAATGGCTGTCGGGTAGTTGATATCCGACAGCCATTTAGGATTATTCTTTGTTTTCGGTAAGTGCGATTCCCAACTCGCCGAGCTGAACCTCGTCAACAACAGAGGGGCACTCTGTCATAGGCTCGCTGGCGTTTTTGTCTTTCGGGAAAGCAATAACATCACGAAGGCTCTCGCAGCCGAGCATCTGCATTATAAGTCTGTCAAGGCCGATGCCCATTCCGCCGTGAGGCGGTGCGCCGTATTTGAACGCGTCTGTCAGGAAGCCGAATTTAGCGTAAGCTTCTTCGTCTGAAAGACCGAGAAGAGCAAACATTCTCTTCTGAAGGTCGGGATTTGTGATACGGATTGAACCGCTGCAAAGCTCGATTCCGTTAAGTACAAGGTCGTATGCCTTAGCCTTAACGTTTGCCTTATCTGTTTCGAGAGTGTCAAGATACTCGTCCATAGGAGAGGTGAACGGGTGATGCATGGCAACAAACTGCTGTGCGTCCTCATCCCAGTCAAAAAACGGGAATTCGGTTATCCACAGGAAGTTGTATTTATCCTTCGGGATTATATCAAGTTTCTTTGCAACTTCGTTTCTCAGTGCGCCGAGAACGGAAAGAACGATAGAATTCTTAACGTCGCCGATAATAAGAACAACGTCGCCGGCCTTTGCGTCAGCCTTTTCAAGGATAGCGGCCATTGTTTCTTCTGTAAGGAACTTGGCAAATGAAGATGCCATAGTGCCGTCTTCATTGAGACGAACCCATGCAAGACCCTTTGCGCCGATACCCTTGACCATCTCTGTAAGCTTGTCAATTTCTTTTCTTGTAAGAGTCTTGACAGCACCTTTTGCTGTGATTCCTCTTACGCTGCCGCCGCCTTCAACAGCGCTTGTGAATACGCCGAAGCCGCAGTCCTTAACAATTTCGCTCAGGTCATAAAGCTCCATGGCGAAGCGTGTGTCGGGCTTGTCTGAGCCATAACGGTTCATGGCGTCTGTATATGTAAGTCTCTGAAGAGGAGTTTCGATATCAACATCAAGAATCTCCTTGAATACGCGCTTAACGAAGCCTTCGCCGATAGCGAGAACGTCTTCCATATCAACAAAAGACATCTCAACGTCAATCTGAGTGAATTCAGGCTGACGGTCAGCTCTTAAGTCTTCGTCACGGAAGCAGCGGGCAATCTGCATATATCTGTCAAAGCCTGCAACCATTGAGAGCTGTTTATAAAGCTGAGGTGACTGGGGAAGAGCGTAGAATGTTCCCTGATGAATTCTTGAGGGAACGAGGAAGTCTCTCGCGCCTTCGGGAGTTGATTTGATGAGCATGGGAGTTTCAATCTCAATAAAGCCGTTCTCATCAAAATAGTCTCTGATAACCTTTGTTATCTTGTGACGGAGAAGAATATTCTTCTGTAAATCGGGGCGTCTTAAATCAAGATAACGGTATTTGAGTCTGGTGAGCTCAGATGTCTGGCAGTTCTCGATAATCTCAAAGGGAGGTGTTTCACTCTTGCCGAGAACTCTCAGCTCGGTAACAAAGATTTCAATGTCGCCTGTGGGGATTTCCTTGTTCTTTGAGGAACGCTCTCTTACAGTACCCTTGGCCATAAGAACATATTCGCTTCTTGCGGCAAAAGCCTTGTCAAAGATTTCCTTTTCGCTGTTTTCGTCAAAGGCGAGCTGAACGATACCTGTTCTGTCTCTGAGGTCAATAAAGATAAGCGAACCTAAGTCACGCTGTCTCTGAACCCAACCTGCAACAACTACTTCTCTGCCGACATCCTCCATACGGAAGCCGCCGCAGTAGTCGGTGCGTTTTAAACCTGTCATAAAATCCATTTTATATTTCATATCCTTTCGGGAAAAATTACCTGTTTATTATTTTAAGAATCAATGAGCTGATTGCGTGAACAATAAGTGCAAAAACAAATGCTGACGCTGTGACAATAACAAGATTCAGCGTAACGCTGTTGGTGAAATACATAAAGAAAAACAGCGCTCCGCATAAGAAAAGATAATGACACAGATAAATCTCAAAGCTTATTGAATCAAAAAAATTAATGATTTTATTTTCGCGTGCATCACGGAAAACATATTCAAAAATCTTGAATATGCCGAATGCCGCAATATAGTGAGTAATTCCGCATATGAATCTGTTATGAAACAGCGTGCCGTAAAACAATGAATGCGATGCGTATCTTACGGCAAATGCGGCTAAAACAATAAAGAATGCCGGAATGACGGCTTTACGTTTCGGAGGAGTATATTTATATTCTCTGCCGAAAATATATGCCGCCGCGAAAAATACAATGGGGGAGGCGATTGTATAAAAATTCTCCCACGGGGAAAAGCATATGCCTGTGTATACGGCAAAAGCTGATATCGCAATAATGACCTTTATGCATATAGATTTTTCTCTGAGCTTTTTATAAATCAGAGAAATCAGTGGAGTGACAGCATAACAGAGAAGAAGCGGTGTTATAAACCACGAATGCTCGATTCCGGGAATTCTGAAATAACTGCCCTGCAGGCCGAGAGCGTACATGACCCAGTCTTTCCATAATATTCTTTTACCGTAATATAAGAATATTCCGAAATAGAGAATCAGAAATGTTTCATATGGTATAAATATTCTTTTCAGTCTTTTAACATACCATTTGCCGGGTTTTGTGATTTCACCCTGGAGACCGAAGCAGAACCCTGAAATAATAAAGAAAAGCTGAACGCCTATATTAAAAAACTGTGATGTTGCCTGAATAAAGTGAACTGGATACCATTGAACGTAATGGCACAGGACAATACAGACCATGCTGAATACGCGCAGCCGTGAAATAAATTCCAGCCTTTGGGGCTTTACATTTATTGCGTTTTCCATATCACATCAGTCCGCCGAGAAACGACGATAAATCTATATTGTCTCCGTTTGAAACAGCATCCTGTAAATCCTGAGCAGACTGCTGCAGGGAAAGCTCAAGGAATTCTTCGTCAAAATCTTCTACTGCCATTTCAAAGGTTTCGCCTGAATCCATGTTTTTAACGTTCACAACACCTTTTTCAAGGTCGTCATCGCCGATAACCACCGTAAAGCGAACATTCAGCTTGTTTGCGTATTTCATCTGAGCCTTAACCGAACGCCCGGCAACGTCAAACTGAACGGCAACGCCGCCCTGACGCAGTGCCTGAGCCATTGACGCGGCTTTAAGGCTTGCGTTGTCACCGATTGAGGCAATATATAAATCACATCTTTTGGCTTCAGGAAGCTTTATTCCCTGATTTTCAAGCAGAAGCATAAGTCTTTCAATGCCCATGCCGAAGCCGAGAGACGGAATGTGACTGCCTCCAAGCTCTTCCATAAGTCCGTCATAACGTCCGCCGCCGCATACAGTTCCCTGTGCGCCGATAGAATCCGATACAAATTCAAAAACCGTTCTTGTATAATAGTCAAGACCTCTTACAATCTGGGGATTGATGCTGTAGGGAATCATCATCTCGTCAAGATATGCCTGAACCTTTTTGAAATGGTCTGCGCATTCATCACAGAGATAATCTATAACAATGGGAGCACCTGCTGCGATTTCAGAGCATATGGGGCTCTTGCAGTCAAGAATTCTCATGGGGTTCTTTTCAAGTCTTTCGAGGCAGGTTCCGCACAGGTCACCTTTTTTGCTCTCAAAATATTCCTTAAGAGCCTCGTGATAGTTCTTGCGGCATTCCGGACAGCCGATTGAGTTTATTTCAAGGTGAATATCCTCAACGCCTAAGAATCCGAAGACCTCATTGGCGAGAGAAATGACCTCGGCGTCAGCAGCAGGTGAAGCCGTACCGAAACACTCAACGCCGAACTGATGGAATTCACGGAGTCTGCCGGCCTGAGGCTTTTCGTATCTGTAGCAGGAGGTAAGATAGCAAACCTTCTGAGGCAGGGGCTCATTATAAAGTCCGTGCTCAAGGAAAGCTCTTGCCGCTCCGGCAGTTCCCTCAGGGCGCAGAGTTATTGATCTTCCGCCTTTATCGTTAAATGTGTACATTTCTTTCTGAACAACGTCCGTTGTGTCGCCTACAGAGCGGGTAAAAAGCTCTGTGTGTTCAAAAACGGGTGTTCTGATTTCTCTGAATCCGAATTCATCCGCGATTTCAAGAAGTGTGTTTTCAAGAAAACGGTTGTTGTGGCTGTCTGAGGGGAGAACATCCTGTGTACCTCTGACAGCTTTTGTAATAAGTGCCATATTTTTATTCTCCTGATATTAGTCTACTCTGTTATAATACAGTTTTATATTGGTAACATCGTCATTGATTGTGACTGAATAGTTCTCACATTTGACGGGTCTGTTATCACAGTTATTTATTTCATCATCCGCCGCCGTAACGAGGAAGTTGGTTTTTGTTTTATTTTCACTGTCATGCCAGTGGGTTGACGAAAGGTCGCTGATTACATAATAAGAGTCAAAATAGTATTTTGTCTGCTGACGGTTTTTAAAAAGGTAGCTGACAACAATATTCTGGTCTTTTGTTTTGCACAGATATATAACTCCGTCGTCAAAGTCAACTGTCCCGATTTCTTCCGAAACATTATAGGATGCGCCGATACCGTCTTCAACAGCTTCACGCTGTGTTCCGTATCCTTCTCCTCTTCGTCCCGCAGGAGCGCCGAAATCCCTTGAAAAAAACAGAGTTCCTATAATAACAAGACAAATCGCTATTGCCACCAGAGTTTTACCGAGTGTATTCATACTGATTCCTCCCGCAAAGGATTAATTCGATAAATTATTTCGGATTTACTATGTCGCGCCAGTCAAGGTCGCCTCTTTCAAGTGAATGAATAAGAGCTTCGGCTGTTGCGATATTTGTTGCCGCGGGTACGTTGTGAACGTCGCAGAGCCTTAAAAGGCCGTATGCGTTCGGCTCACTTTCTTTTGAGTTTATGGGGTCACCGAAAATAAGAAGCATATCTATTTCGTTGCAGGCAATAAGCGCGCCTATCTGCTGGTCACCGCCCTGAGCACCGCTTAAAAAGCTGTTAATCTCAAGACCGGTGGCGTCGCTTACAAGCTTGCCTGTGGTACCCGTTGCAAAAATCTTATGTCTGCTAAGAATTCCGCAATATGCTATGCAGAACTGGGTCATAAGTTCTTTCTTTGCGTCGTGAGCTGTAATTGCTATATTCATAATTCATCCTCCTGACTTTATATTATCTTATAAGTGTGAAATCTTTTATATCGTATTTTTCGTGCCATTGGTCTCCGCTGTAGTATGTGCCGAATTCCTTGTTTAAATCGCTGAGGAAACCGTCAAGCTCACTTTGAGAAACGGGGTCATTGACATAATCGGCGGGGCGTACGCCCTTGAGAGTGACTCTCGCGCCTAAATATCCCTGAGCGAGGCAGGCAAGAGCGCATATTATTACAGGCAGAGCCTTGACAATCGGTTTGATTTTTTTCTGAATTTTTGGGTTGGCTTCCATGTCTTTAATAAACGCCGTGAACGAATAAACAGCGTAAATCATGAACATGAAATACCCGGGAACGCTCATTCTGTGAAGGCTGGCCTCAGACAGCGCGAGCATAATCTGTGAACCTAATCCGAGTACAAAAGTGATAAACGGAAATACATCCTTTTTATTCTGATAAATCAGAACGGTGCTTAAGCAGAACGAGCCGAAATATATTATCAGATAGATAATATACACCGCAAACAGGATATTGTTAAGAGTCTGCGGGAATTCAATATTCCTGCCGAGAAATTTAGCGAGGATTAAAATCATTTTAAGCCCTAAATTCAAAATCGTCAATACGCAAATTGAAATCGCGGCAGGGACATTTATTTTTTTCGTAAATTTATTCTGATTTTTAAATTTAACAAGCCAGTATGCTGAGAAAGCGGCAATGCAGACCACAAGAACCGCAATATAAAGGTTGTCGAGCCAGCGGCGTCTTAAAACGGTGAACATATTTGTCATAATATCGCCGAAGCCCAGCTTGCCCTGAGTGTCTGACCTTTTAAATATGCCCGGTGAAAATACAACCGTCGCATATCCTGCGATGGAAAGCAGGAAGCAGATAAAGTATTTTTTATTCAGCTTTTTGCTGCTTAAGAAGTATTCTCCCGTAAGCAGGGTGAAAAGGCCGACTGTCATGATTCCCGCCTGTTCGGTTGTTGCCGCGCATAAAAGACTCAGCGGATAGAGCCAGAATGTATCGCTTCTTTTTTTAGTGAGAAGAATGAGAAGCACCACTCCGGCACAGGGGATAACGTAATTGAAGCTTCCCGGTATCCAGCTGACGGACCATTTCCAGAAATGGGGAACAACAGCCGCGAAAAGGAAAATGCTGAATGTGCAGGCACGTCTGAAATCCTCTTTGCTCTGTGAGGCCGCTTTTGCCGCCGCGGCGCATACACCGGTTACGGTGAAGGCCTCAAGCACCTGCCAGGCAATATATCCGTATCTGTAGCGCAGGAACATCATTTCAACGAAATGGACAATGGTTCTGCCGTTCCAGTTTCTGATGTGCCATTTCATGAAGTCAAAAATGACGCTCCAGTCAGATACGGCTATTCTTTTGTAGTTATAGTCATCCGAACAGTAAAAATTAACGTGATAAACCGTATATCCTACAGAAAGGAACAGCAAAACGAGCAGAATGATATGATATTTGTTTTTAACAAAATTTTTAATCTTTTCCGTATCAACCATTCCTTTCCCGACATACGCCGTGATTAATTACTGATTTTCCGTTTCGGCTTCAGCGGAGTTATCTTCAGAAGCTTCGTCGGGAAGCTCTGCGGTTTCTTCCTCCGCGTCTCTCTGAGCGGTTGTGAGCGTAACAAGCTTCTCGCCCTCGGTTAC
The DNA here is from genome assembly GCA_045641565.1 of Acutalibacteraceae bacterium. Classification (GTDB taxonomy): domain Bacteria; phylum Bacillota; class Clostridia; order Oscillospirales; family Acutalibacteraceae; genus CAG-488. The sequence goes on from JAZUHE010000167.1 coordinate 14,779, forward strand.
TCTCATAACCTTAACACCCTTTGAAGGTCTTGCGAAGGTACTTATGCCGTCCGCCGCGATTCTGATAATTATGCCGTCTGAAGCGATAAGAATAATATCGTCTTCATCGCTTACCTCTGTGATTGCGGCAACGTCGCCGTAGGTCTCAGTGTGGTAGTTTATAAGTCCCTTGCCGCCTCTGGACTGAATGCGGTAGTTGTCAAATTCACTGCGTCTGCCGTAGCCCGTTTCACTGACGGTGAGAAGCGTCTTGCCTTCCTCAACGACGCTCATGCCGATAACCTCGTCACCATCCTTGAGTTCGATAGCCTTAACGCCTCTCGCTGTTCTGCCGATAGGTCTCGCGTCGTTTTCGTCAAAGCAGATAGCCATACCCTTTCTTGTGGCTACCACGAGCCTGTCACTGCCGCCTGTAACGCGTACCCATGCGAGCTCGTCGTCGTCATCAAGATTGATAGCTATAAGTCCCGACTTTCTTACGTTTCTGTAAAGAACAGACTCGGAACGCTTGATAATTCCCTTTCTTGTAACCATGCAGTAGTAAGTGCCCTCATCGTTTCCGTCTCTGGGAACGGTGAGCATTGCGGATACTTTTTCATCTGATTCAATGGGAAGTACGTTTATGATGTTTACTCCGCGGCTGTTTCTTGAGGCTTCGGGAATTTCATATCCCTTAAGTCTGTAAAGCCTGCCGCGTGTGGTGAAGAACGCGATAGTGTCGTGAGTTGACGCTGTGAACATTGTCGCGGCGTAATCTTCCTCACGGCGGGTCATGCCCTTGATGCCCTTGCCGCCTCTGTTCTGAATCTGATATGTGTCGGCGGGCATACGCTTGATGTAACCGAAGTTGGTGAGGGTGAATACGCAGTCCTCTTCGGGAATAAGGTCCTCAATATCAACCTCGCCGCTGACATTTACGATTTCGGTTCTTCTGTCATCTGCGAATTTGTCTTTGATTTCAACAGCTTCCTTTTTGATAAGGGCGAGCATCTTGCCATGGTCGCTGAGAAGCTCGAGGAAGCCTCTGATTTTTTCTTTGAGTTCAGCCAGTTCTTCTTCAATCTTGATTCTTTCAAGACCGGTCAGCTGACCTAAACGCATCTGAACGATTGCCTGAGCCTGAACCTCATCAAGGTCAAAGCGTGACATGAGAGCTTCTTTGCCCTCAGGTATGCTCTTTGAATTTCTGAGGATATCGATAACCTCGTCAATGAAATCAAGAGCGACTAAAAGACCTTCAAGAAGATGAGCTCTTTCCTGTGCTTTTTTAAGGTCGTAATTTGTTCTTCTTGTGATAACATCGCACTGGAAAGCGATATAATGCTCAAGCACCTGCTTGAGGGTGAGCAGCTTCGGCTCGCCGTTTACGAGGGCAATCATTATTACGCCGAAGGTCGACTGCATCTGTGTGTATGAGTAAAGCTGGTTGAGAACGACCTGCGGATTCGCGTCACGCTTAAGGTCGATTGAGATGTGCATTCCTTCCATTGACGAGTAGTCGTTAACGTCTGAAATGCCTTCGATTCTTTTATCTTTAACAAGGTCTGCGATGCTTTCTATGAGCTTTGCCTTGTTGACGCCGTAGGGAATTTCGGTAACCTGAATTTCAAATCTTCCGTTTTTCTTTTCAACGATTTCAGCTCTCGCTCTGACGGTGATTTTACCTTTGCCTGTTCCGTAAGCAGCTCTGATGCCGGCTCTTCCCATTACAATGCCGTAGGTGGGGAAGTCGGGACCCTTGATATGCTCCATAAGCTCGTCAAGGGTGGCGTCAGGGTTGTCAATAAGGCAGCACATGCCGTCAATAACCTCGCCGAGATTGTGAGGCGGAATGTTGGTTGCCATGCCGACGGCGATACCTGTTGAGCCGTTAACAAGCAGGTTGGGATATCTTGATGGGAGAACGGTGGGTTCCTTAAGACGGTCGTCGTAGTTTGGAACAAAATCAACCGTGTCCTTGTCGATATCGGCGAGCATTTTAAGAGACATCTTGCTCATTCTTGACTCCGTATATCGGTATGCGGCCGCGGGGTCGCCGTCAACAGAACCGAAGTTTCCGTGACCGTCAACGAGGATGTATCTCATTGAGAAGGACTGAGCAAGTCTTACCATCGCGTCATAAACGGAAGCGTCACCGTGGGGATGATATCTACCGAGAACAGAACCGACTGTGTCGGCGCACTTTCTGTATGCCTTATCCGGTGAAAGTCCGTTTTCGTACATTGTATAAAGTATACGTCTGTGAACAGGCTTGAGTCCGTCTCTTACGTCAGGAAGAGCACGGGCTGTAATAACAGACATTGAATAGTCAAGGAATGACTTTCTCATTTTTTCGTCAAGGTCAACGTTAACAACCTTGGTGTTTAAAAGATGTTCCGCAAAATTACTGCGTTCTTCTTTCTTAGGCATAATTCAAAGTCACTCCTTTCTTAAATATCAAGATTCTGAACGTATTTGGCGTTCTTTTCGATGAATTCACGTCTGGGTTCAACCTTGTCGCCCATAAGAATCGAGAAGGTTTCGTCAGCCGCGATAGCGTCTTCAAGCTCAACTCTGAGCATGATTCTTGTTTCGGGGTCCATTGTGGTTTCCCAAAGCTGTCTCGGGTCCATTTCACCAAGACCTTTGTATCGCTGGATGTCGCAGCTGCCGCCCAGCTCATTTATATACTGGTCGCGCTCCTCGTCTGAGAAAGCGTAAAAATGCTTCTTGCCCTTGCTTATCTTGAAGAGCGGGGGCTGAGCGATATAAACGTGACCCTCGTCAATAAGCGGACGCATATAGCGGAAGAAGAACGTAAGCAGGAGGGTGCAGATATGAGCACCGTCGACGTCGGCATCCGCCATGATAACTATTTTGTTATATCTTAATTTTGAAATATCGAAGTCATCGCCGATGCCTGTTCCCAGAGCCATAACAACCGGGTTGAGCTTGTCGTTGCCGATAACCTTGTCGAGTCTTGATTTTTCAACGTTGAGCATTTTACCCCAGAGAGGAAGAATGGCCTGATAGTAACGGTCTCTTCCTTCCTTGGCGGAGCCGCCCGCGGAATCTCCCTCGACGATATATATTTCTGTGTTTTCTGCGCTTTTTTCAATGCAGTCAGCCAGCTTGCCGGGCAGAGCGTTGCTCTCAAGAGCGCTCTTGCGGCGGGCAAGGTCTCTTGCCTTTCTCGCGGCCTCTCTCGCTCTTGAAGCGTCAAGTGCCTTGGAGAAGATAGCCTTCGCAACAGAGGGATTCTCTTCAAAATAAGTCATGAGCTTCTCATAGACTGTTGAATAAACAAGGCCTGTGATGTCTGTGTTGCCCAGCTTACCCTTTGTCTGGCCTTCAAATTCAGCCTCTGTGAGCTTAACGCTGATAACCGCTACAAGTCCCTCTCGTACGTCGTCGCCGGAGAGCTTCTTGTCGCCGTCTTTGAGAATATTATATTTTTTGCCGTAATCGTTGAATACTCTTGTCAGGGCGTTCTTGAAGCCTGTTTCGTGAGTACCGCCGTCGATAGTGTTGACGTTGTTGGCGAATGAAAGCATAGTTTCATTGTAGCCGTCGTTATACATGAGAGCGATTTCGGCATATCTGTCGTTTTTGGAAGCGGAGAAGTGAATGGGAGTCTGGTGGAGGGGAGTGAGTCCTCTTGAGTTGTTGATAAACTCAACGAAGCTTGAAAGACCGCCCTCATAGCAGTAAACCTGCTCAACAACATTCTCTTCGTCACGTCTGTCTGTCAGAGTGATTGAAAGTCCTGCATTGAGGAACGCGGATTCACGCAGTCTTCTCTGAAGCACTTCAAAGTCGTACTCAGTTGTTTCGGTGAATACCTCTGCATCCGCTTTGAATCTGATGAATGTGCCTGTTTCTTCAGTGTCTGCTATAACGGTGAGGTCATTGACAGCGTCGCCTCTTTCAAAGCGCTGAGCCCATACATGACCCTCTCTCGATACCTCAACCTCCATCCATTCAGAAAGAGCGTTAACTACCGAGGAGCCTACGCCGTGAAGACCGCCTGATACTTTATAACCGCTGCCGCCGAATTTACCACCGGCGTGAAGCACCGTAAGAACAACAGTAACAGTGGGAAGACCCATCTTTTCGTTAAGGCCTACGGGGATTCCTCGTCCGTTATCGCGGACAGTTATGATATTATCGGGGAGAATCTCAACCTCGATATGAGTGCAGAAGCCCGCGAGAGCCTCATCGATAGAGTTGTCGACGATTTCATACACAAGATGATGAAGTCCTTTGGGACCCGTGGAGCCGATATACATACCGGGGCGCTTGCGTACAGCCTCAAGTCCCTCAAGAACCTGAATCTGGTCGGCACCGTACTCTTCTGTAACGGCTGTGTCGATATCTTCGTCAGAAAGGTCTTCAATCAGCTTTTCAGCGGGAGCTTCTTCTGTCTCTTCTATTTCTTCGAGTTCTTCTAAGTTTTCGTTTTCTATGTTTTCCAAAATAACTCTCCTCCGTTTACATTCCCAGCTGACTCATAACAGAGTTCTTTTTCTTTGCCTTTTTCGGCCTGTATCTGGGCGGTGTTACAAGCTTCTGTCTTGCTGTCGCGCTCTTTGCGAGATATTTGTTTGCCTCGATAACCGCAAGAGTCATGTCCTGCATATAATCAACGCAGTTCGCCAGCAGCTGCTCGTCGTTATTGAGACTGCCGAGAATTGTGATAACGATAATGCTCTGAACCTCATTTGTGCCGTCGTTATAAATCTCGTTAAGGCAGTTGAAAAGCTTTTTCATCTTGGCGGGGTCATTTTCTCTGATAGTATCTATAACGTATTTGTTGCAGTGATTAAGGAAGAAATCCTCGGGGAGGAATTCACCATATCTTTCAATATTGGCTCTGTAGTCCTCTTTGCATTCGGGGAATATGGCCGTCATTCTTGTAGCGAGGGTAACGGTATCAAAATAAACTGAGCCGCTTCTGGCCGCTGTTTTGGATACGGGTGTGGGAAGCTTGACGTTCTGTGACTTCTTGCCCTTGCCGTAAACCTTGGCTATGGTTTCGTTAAATTCGTTTACAAGATATCTGATGTCCTTATCGGTTATGCTGTCTTCTTCAAAGAGACCTGCGGACTGCTGAGCGAAATCCTCTTCAACAGCGTTCTCATACTGAGCGGCTGAGCATTTAAGATAAATCTTTTTGTCGGATACTTCAATTTTGAATGTGCCCTTATCACCTGCGAAGGCGGCAGTATATTTACCGTTCTGAACGCTTACGGGAGGCGCGCCCTTTTCCGTACCCTCAGGTATAATTACTCTGAATCCGTAGTTATCGGCCGCGGCGACCATGTTTTTGATTATTGTTCCGAGAATTTCAGAAGTTGTTGCCATAATTAGTATACTCCTTAATCAAATAGTTCTTTATATATACTGTAATATTATATCATATAATAGTGAACTTGTCATCATTTTTTGCAATTTTTTTGCTTGAAAATTACGTATTTTTTATAAATTTTTCCTCTGTTTGAGCCGGTAACTGAATATAAGACCCAAAAACGGCAATAATACTTAAAACAAATAAAAATCAGCCGCATATACGGCTGAAAGGAGAGTAATATGAAAAGATTTTTACCTGCGTTAACAGCGCTCACGCTTATCGCGGCGGTTGCGTTCACAGCCTGCGGCAAAAAGGAAACTGCTGACGAAAAGAGCACCACCGAAAGCACCACCAAAAGCACAACAAATCTGTCACAGGCTGCTGATGAATTCGCCGATGACATGAAAACCACCATCGACGAAATGAAATCAGACATAAGTGAAATGATGCCCGATGACGACGACGCATCGACAACAACAGAAAACGCAGAATAAAAAATGCCCTTATGACAGAAAATTTGTCATAAGGGTTTTTTAGTCGGGGTATCTGTTATCTGAAATTATCTCTCGGTAAGCTTGATTTTTGTCTTTTCGCAAATCGGGATTTGCAGATTCAATGATTTGCTTTTGAAAAAGGACAGTTCTTTCCGAGGCATTGATTGTTCTTTGAAGAATACTCGCAGACGATTTCGGCTTTCTCCATTTCTATGCCGAAATGTTCTTTTACAAAGTCTATAGCTGAAAGAATGGACAGATAGGAATCCCGCTTGCAGCAGCGGGGACCGCCCACTGAGCCGATAGCATTAAGAGATTTTGCGGTCATACGGTTGGATAAGCCGAAAGGTTCACCTGAAAGCGGTGTAGAGCCGGAAATGATGGAAATAAACATTCCCGAGCTGATACCGGCACCGCAGGCACCCCAAAATCCGCAGGCACCGCCGGGAACACTCTGACCTCGGTTTTTCATTTCTGTCAATGCCTTTTTCAAGTCAATGTTACCGCCCGCGTTCCTGTATGCCGTCAGCAAAGCCGCACCGACCATAATGTGATGCTCAGGGCCGTGCATATGGCAGAACGGAAGCTTCATCATTTTATTAAGAATTTCAATAGGATTTTTTGAATTTTCAGAAAGGCAGACGCCGAAAATACTGTCAATTCCTTTTGTGTGACATTCATTACAGACATAGTGCCCGTTCTCGCATTGTGTTTTGCTGAGTTCTTTTTTATGACAGATTGCACACTCCATTTCAAGATCTTCGTTCAGATATTCAAGCGGAGCTTTGCATATCAAACATTCTTCTTTCATGTGTTTTCTCCTCAAATTATGATTTATCCCAGAAACGCTCCGTTGTCGAGGAGGATTTTCTGAATTTCTTTTATATCCGCGTCTTTGGGGGTACAGCCGTTTTTAACCGCGACCGACGCGCCGACGCCTGCCGCTTCACCGAGACAGCAGACGATAGGCATGATTCTGTATGAAGCCTGCGCTTCGTGGGTGGAGGAAATACATCTTCCCGCTACAAGCAGATTGTCAATATTTTTTGGAACAAGGCTTCTGTAGGGGATTGTGTAGTATTCGCCGTCGGGGAAATAATAGTGGCTTGTGCCGCTTCCCTCGGGGTTGTGTATGTCAATATCGTAGTTGCCTGCCGCTATGGCGTCGGGGAAAACAGTGCAGTTCCTGAGCTCTTCTTCGTTGAGCAGATGCTCGCCGTCAATCATGCGGCTCTCGCGCGCACCTATCCAAGCGGCGGAGGATATAATCTGAGCGTCTCTGAATGACGGAAGCTCTTCTTTGAGCATTCTGTAAATGTCATACATCTGACGCCTTGCTTCACGCTCCGCCCATGAAACGTCAAAGGGGTCAACGGGATTCTTTCTGACAACACGGGTGGTGTTGAAATGGACAACGCCCTTTACCGTTGTGCGGAAAAGGAGAATATTTTCACGAGGATTTGAGGTTTTGCCTTCAGCCTGCCACCGCTTGTAGATTGCCTGTCTCTGCTCGTTGCATTCGGGTGTGAAGAACTCATCTTCGTCTACGTTGGCGATGCGGAAACAGAGCGTCATAGGCTGACAGAGATTATCGGACTCTCTGCCTAAATGATAAGGACAGCCGCTCATGACAGCTAAATCCGCGTCGCCTGTGCAGTCAATATACTGCGATGCTTTGAAGCTGATTTTGCCGCTCTTGGTTATGACGGTGACTCCTGTGAGCTTTTCATTTTCAACGCAGACATCGCAGAGAGTAGAGTGAAACAGTACGTCAACTCCCGCCTCCTCAAGCATATCGTCAAGTATCAGTTTAAGGTATTCCTCGTGGAAGCGATTTCCGGTTATCGCGTCCATATCTTTAAGTCTCTCACAGATTTCCGCAAAAATTCCGCGGCTGAGCTCGAGTATTTCAGTCTCGCTGTTTTCTTTGTGAATTTTTGTTCTGTTGGGCATGAACGGATTAATAAGACAGGTGTTTGCCGCGCCGCCCAGTGCGCCGGACTGCTCTATAAGCAGAACCTTACAGCCGTTCCTTGACGCCGCGAGAGCCGCGGCGCAGCCTGCGAAGCCGCCTCCGATAATGATAACATCATAATTTTTCAAAAGAATCCCCCCCGATAGTATATTATAATTCTTCTATAATATTTCTTGCGACCTGAACGCCGCTTGCCGAAGCGTGAGAAAGAGAATGGGTAACGCCGGAGCAGTCGCCGATTACATAAAATCCGGGATAAACCGTGCGGAGGTCTTTTTCTATTTCAACCTCCATGTTGTAGAACTTGACCTCAACACCGTAGAGGAGAGTGTCATCGTTCGCTGTGCCCGGAGCAATCTTATCAAGAGCATATATCATTTCGATGATGCCGTCAAGTATTCTTTTGGGTATAACAAGGCTCAGGTCACCGGGAGTTGCAGAAAGAGTGGGGGTTACAAAATTCTCTTCGATTCTGCTGACAGTGCTTCTTCTGCCTCTTACAAGGTCGCCGAAGCGCTGAACGATAACTCCGCCGCCGAGCATGTTTGAAAGACGGGCAATGCTCTCACCGTAGCCGTTGCTGTCTTTGAACGGCTCAGAAAAATGCTTGCTGACAAGAAGAGCGAAGTTGGTGTTTTCCGTGTGCCTGCTCTTGTCCTCATAGCTGTGTCCGTTGACTGTTACTATTCCGTTGGTGTTTTCGTTAACAACAACGCCGTTGGGATTCATGCAGAAGGTACGAACAAGGTCCTCGAATTTTTCTGTTCTGTAGACAATTTTACTCTCGTAGAGCTCGTCTGTAAGATGTGAAAATACCGCCGCGGGGAGCTCAACTCTTACGCCGATATCAACGCGGTTTGACCTGGTGGGAATCTTCATGTCCTCACAGATTTTCTCCATCCATTTGCTGCCGCTTCTGCCGACGGAAATAATGCAGTATCTGCTTTCAAAGTCGCCGTTTTTCGCTTTTACGGTGTATGTTTCACCGTTTTTCTCAACAGATAAAACGGGAGTGTTGAAATAAAAATCAACGCTCTTTTTTAGCTCCTGATAGAGATTTTCAAGAACAACATAGTTTATATCGGTGCCGAGATGGCGGACCTGAGCGTCGAGAAGATGCAGTCCGTTTTCGAGGCATTTCTTCTTGATTTTTGTGTTGGCGGTGGAGTAGAGCTTTGTGCCTTCTCCGCCGTAGGCCATGTTGATTTCATCAACGTATCTCATCAGCTCAAGAGCCTCTTCTTTACCTACATACTGGTAGAGTGTGCCGCCGAACTGATTAGTTATATTATACTTTCCGTCAGAGAACGCGCCCGCTCCTCCGAAGCCGCTCATAATGGCGCAGGCGGGGCAGTTGACGCAGGATTTTATTTTTTTGCCGTCAATGGGGCAGCGCCTTTTTTCAAGCGGATTGCCTGTCTCAAACACGGCGATTTTCAGATTTTTCTGCGCTTTGACAAGCTCGTAAGCGGAAAAAATTCCTCCGGGGCCTGCTCCGACAATTATAACGTCATAATTCATAAAACATCATCCTTATAATTATTTTTTCGCAAAAAAAGACCTGCCGCGGGGCAGGTCTGAAAATTGTATCCTCACTAATAATATCA
>JAZUHE010000168.1:0-11070 GCA_045641565.1 Acutalibacteraceae bacterium
CCGCCGCAACATTCAATCCCTTTAACGTCGTTCTGATTCAGACTATGGCGGGACTTCCGATTTTTTCAGGTCTCGGATTCAGAATTCTCGTGTTTATCGTAACATACATAATCCTTTTTGTATTCATATATACATACGCGAAAAAGATTGAAAAAAATCCGCAGAAATCACTCTGCTACGAATCAGACAAAGCTCTGAGAGCCAAATACCTTTCAAAAGAAAGTGAAAAGGTGCTCGAGAACCCCATGCTCCCCAAAGCGACAAAAACTTTTGTAACAAGTATTTCGGGCGTTATCGTGCTTACAATAATCAGCTTTATTGCTCAGCGCTTTATCCCCGACCCCGATATCGCCAGCATTGTCAGCTATACCCCGCTCATCGCAATGGCGTTTCTTTTCACGTTCGGCGGTCTTAAGGCCGGCAGCATTGCGGGCATAAAAGGCAAGAAGCTCCTTGACGGCTTCCTTGAGGGCGTCAAGACCATTCTCCCCTGCCTTCCGCTTATTCTCTTTATTCTCGGTATCACCTACATACTCAATAAAGGCATGATTATCGACACGATTCTTCATTATATTTATGAAGCTATAAAGGGATTCTCGCCGACGCAGTCACTCCTCATGATAACCGGTGTTGTTATTATCATTGAGTTCTTCGTAGGCTCAGGCACAGCGAAAGCATTCCTGCTTATGCCGCTGATTCTTCCCCTTGTTGACCTTCTCGGCATCACAAGGCAGTCACTCACACTTGCGTTTACAATGGGCGACGGCTTCTGCAACATCCTTTACCCCACAAGCAGTATGCTTATCCTCAGCATCGGACTTATCAACGTTTCATACACCAAATATCTCAGATGGTCATGGAAGGTTTTCATTCCCGTATTCGCGGCAATGGTCGGCTTCATATGGCTTGCAGTTAAAATAGGATACTGATAACATCTATAACATAACTGAGGCTTCCGCACGGCAAATGCGGAAGCCTTTTAAATTAATGCCTTCGGACGATTAAGTACGAAGTGTGAAACAGAGAAATATCCGCTATATGAATTTATCAAGGAAAAACAGACATAAAGAAACTCCAATTATCCGGTTCAAATTATTGAACGGGATATTTTTATGTGTTATAATCAGCGCATAGATGATATCAGGAGGTAACATTATGCAGCATCCGTATCTGTTTTTTTCAAAGCATAACGCCGAGATTTTCCGCGAGAGACTGAAAACCGATTCCGCTCTCAAAGCGCGCTACGACGAGCTTATTTCTGAGGCCGACAGCTGTCTTAAAGAGGAGTTTGTTACTGAGGCTCAGGCTAACGGCCGGAACACACAGTCACAGCACGCTGATTTCGGCTCAATCAACCATCAGGCGAACAGGCTGTGTTCCGTTCTCGGCACAAAATATATTATTGAAGGCGATACCGCCTGCGCCGAACGTCTCAAAGAGCTGCTCATTCATTTTACCTCCTTTGAGCGCTGGTACGCTGTGAACTACGCCGTCCGTACTCCGATACCGTGGCACTCAGACCTCTGCTCAACAGCCACCACTCTTGCGCTTGCTAAAATATATGACCTTATTTTTGACTATCTTACACCGAATGAGCGCTGTGAAATAGCCGACGGCATACTGAAAAAGGGTGTATATACGGCTCTCGGTGACTGGCTTCTGCCCGAAACCCGAATTCACGCGATAGATTCCATGGGGCACAACTGGTGGAGCGTATGCATTTCCGAAGCGGCAACCGCTTTCCTCGCTGTTTCTGATTTTGTACCGAATGAAAAGAAAAAGGAAATCCTCTCACTTACAGACTCCGCTCTCGCCGGATATCTTACATATCAGGGCAACGGGCTTTTCAATAAGCTGCGTAATTTTGACGAGCAGGGACTTTTTTATGAAAGCATAAATTACAACAACTACGGAACAGGCTCACTTCTAAGATATCTGTGGTGCAGTGAGCGTTATTTCGGTAAGAACGAAACAATCCGAAGCGCCATACCCGACGGGCTCTGCGACGCTGTGATGAAATTCTCTTATCCCTGCACCGGAAATGGCAGACTGTTCTATGAATTTCTCAATTTCGGCGATCACTCTCACGGCACGGAGCTTGACTTTTTCGCTAAGGGGTGCATTCTCAACGGAATAGATTCCTCCGCGATAAGAGCCTGTGCCGCCACGTACAGGAATAATTTATGGGATGAAATCGAAGGCTCGTATTATCCCGAAAAGCTCACAGGCTCCGTTGATTATCTGCCGAAAACCGAGCTGTATTCCTCGGGTTACGCTGTCTGCCGTTCGTCGTGGAAAGCTGACGCTACCCTGCTCGCGGTCAAAAGCGGATTCTGCTGGAACCACTCGCACAATGACTCAGGCTCGTTTGTAATCTATCATAAGGGCAGGCCGTTTTTTGTCGACAGCGGCACCTGCGGCTATGACTCCCCTCTTTATCACCCTTATTACTGTCAGGATTCCGCGCACAGCGTTCTGCTTATAGGGAACAGCGGCAGACGTGACGAGGAGCTTTACAGAGGAACAAAATTCCCAGGGAAACTCACGGACAGTTATGAGCGGAACGGACTTTTCTTTGTTCAGGCTGATTCCACAGGGCCGATGGCTCATCTCTGCTCAAGAATGTACCGCAATTTCTTATGGCTCGACAGCAGGATTCTTGTTATTTTTGATGACATTTTCTGTCACAAAGAGAATACAGTTCAGTTCACGCTTCATTTTGACAGCAAGTATAAAATCAGTAATAATACAGTTGATTTTGACAACGGTGTCAGCACAGCGAAGCTTATTTCTCACAGACCTGAGAATATGGAAATTCACGAAAAAGACGGTCATCTCGAGCACGAACCTGATAAAATCACGCCCTATATTGAGCTTTCAACAAAAAGCAAAGAGCGTACTCATCTCCTCATGCATACTATTGAGCTGGATTATGACACTCACAGCACAGAGTATGACGCAATCAGCGGCAAAAACTACTGCGGAGTATGCATAAAAGAAAATGACGTTGAGAGAAAGATTATTTTCAATACCATGGCTGACGGTCACATCATGCACGATAACTCAAACAACATAATAGAGGGCTTCGACACTGACGCCTATATGCTTGTGATTGAGAAAAACATAAAGAGCGGCACTGAAAAAGTACTTATGATATGCGGCAGTTATCTCAGACGTGACGGCAGAGTGTATATAAGCTCATTCACAAAAAAGACTCAGGAAATAACAACGGAAATATAAGCAAAAAATCCGCAGGGGTTTCGAAACCTCTGCGGATTTGCCGTTTTATGTCGTAAATGTTTTTCTTTTATATCAGTCTTCAAAGCAGCCGTAGCCTGTCAGAATATGCTTTCCGATTTCATACATCAGACGCACGGCGGTGCGCTTGATTTCAAGCGTCGGGTCAGCGGCAATTCTTTCGCCGCTTTCGTGTCTTTTATTCGGCCACGAGCCTGTACGGGAAACAATATTATCGCACTCAAAAGTGAAAACGCCGTTCCTTTTGATAAATCCGTTATCTTTCAGTCCGCGCATGACACCGTCAATATCAAGCGTTCCCATAAGCGGACAGATATGGTCGTCACGTATTCCCATATTGTCCTGAATATGAACAGCACAGAGCCTTTCACCCAGACCGACAATATCACCGTACTGGTCGGGATTTATAAGATTCGCGTGGCCTGTATCCCAGCAGACACCCATAAGCGGGTGATTGCATAAATCCACAAGCTCTGCCATGTCGGCGCCGCTCGCAAGGGAGCACTCGCCACCGTCGGCGGGAAGATAATTTTCCGCAAGAACTTTTACGTTATATTTTTCCATTGCAGGATAAAGCGCCTCGTAAAAGCCTTTGATATCATTGAGATATGTTTTCCAGTATTCGGGAGCCTTATAGCTTCGGCATCTGCCCGAATGAACAACAATTCTGTCAATACCGAGATAGGCGCAGGCCTCAATAGCGCGGATATTGCCCTTTATGACAGTTTCCCTGTCATTACTGAAATAATCATTTCCCGGGGAATGGGCCTGAACGAAGTCAAAGCCTAATTTTTCAGCCTCCCTGGCCGCGGCGGAAACTTCCTTAACCCAGCCGTCTGTCATAAATGCAGAGCCGTCATAATTCTTTCTGTAAAATGAATAATCAAGATGCCTGAATCCTGTTCCCTCATAAGCTCTGACTTTTTCGGCATCTGTTTCGCAGTAACCGCCGAAATCAGCTATTGTTGTCGCTAAACGCATAATAAACGCTCCTTTTATTCTGAATAGCCTGCCGTATTATTAATTTCGCACGATGAGAAAAGTGCGGAAACCGCGGCTTCATACTCTGATTTTGTTTTTGATTTCATAAGTTTTTTCGAGATTTTTTCCGTGCAGTCAAAAATCTTTGACCAGTAGAACCAGTATTCCTTCATATGAAGCAGAAGCTGTCTTTCCGTATTGAGCCGCTCCACTGTAATCTGATAAAAATCCTCATAGAATTCACGGAATTCGTCTTTGCTCAGCGGAGTCTCGCCCGTAATCTCCCCCGCCAGCTTGGGATTGCTTACGAATCCTCTGCCGCACATAACAGTTGTGACAGATTCGTTTTTCTCAGCGAATTCAAAGGCACCCGCCCGTGTAAATATATTGCCGTTATAACAGATATTATCGGGGCTATGTTTTCTGAATATCTCAAAGGCCTCCATTGAAACAGGGCCTTTATAAAAATCCTTTTCGAGTCTCGGATGAACAATAAGCTCCGACACGGGATAGCGTGAAAAAAGCTCCGCTAAAGCCTGAGCTTCGCCGTAATCGCTTCTGCCGATTCTTGTCTTAATCGAAACCGAAACAGGCGCGGCGAAAAAAATGCGGTCAAGAAAATCTCTGAGCATAGGAATATCGCCGAGAAGTCCCGCGCCCTTTTTCTTTTTGGTAACCGTAGCTGAGGGACAGCCGAGATTGAGATTCACCTCATTGTATCCCATAGCCTTCAGCTCACCTGCCGCCCAGAGAAAATCCTCGGCGTTGTGGCCTATAAGCTGAGGCACAATATTCAGTCCGCCGTTTCTTTCGGGCAGAATTTCATTAAGCTCACGGTTTGTGAAGGTATGATTCTGCGTGGGCGAAATAAACGGAGTGAAATATCTCGACGGCGGAGTAAAATGTCTGCTCTGAGCGCAGCGAAAAAATGATGTCGTACTGCCCTCCAGAGGAGCCATTTCAATTTTTTCAATCATCTGACAATGCTCCTTTTATTTTATAAAAAGCTCCGCTGACTTTCTCAGATTTTTCACAGAAGCTGACGGGATTCTACCCAGTCCGTCGGGGCCGATATTAAGCAGATAATTCACACCCATGGAGTTGAGCTTTTTTCTGCGTTCGGCGATTGTTTCGGGACTTATCCAGTTATTGTCATAGTATTTGAATCCCCACGATGAATTCATCGTTCCGGGAGTTTCATACAGGTCATAGGGAGACACCTTGAATCCACTGAGGCTGTTGGGGTCAATATTCGCATCAGCCTCGGTGCGCTTCTCGGGGTATTCGTTGTCGCACAGTGAAACATAATCGTAAGCGCCGTTGCCTATACGTGAATTAATAAGACATCCCGGCTGATATTCCTTTACAAGATGATTCAGCTCAAGACTCTGCGCAGATGTTATTGTATGGGGCACATCAAACCATATAAGGCACAGGTCGCCGTAGCCTGTAAGTATTTCCTTAACCTGCGGCTTTATTTTCTCTTCAAAGCATATATCAAAATTTTTCTTTTCTCTGTCAGGGAAATCCCAGCTGTTATCCCACGACACGCCCGAACAGCCGTTGGGATTATCGTATCCGCCGCCGTGGGGGTGATGCCAGTCAAGCTCCTGAGAATAGTAAAGGCCGAATTTCAGCCCGTACTTATAGCAGGCCTCGGCGAGCATAGCGGTAACATCTCTGCCGTAAGGTGTCGCATTAACGATATTGAATTTATCAGCCTTTGAGTGATACATCGCGAAGCCGTCATGATGCTTTGAAGTAAACACAAAGTATTCCATTCCGCAGTCTTTGGCAAGCTTTATCCATTCGTCGGCGTTGAAATAAATCGGGTTGAACACCTCAGCGAGGCGTGAATACTCCTCATTTTTAATCGGCATAAAGCTCTGAATCCATTCGGCGTAATCGTTAACGTGTCTGCCGCGCCATTCGCCGCCTAAAAGGGAGTAAAGTCCCCAGTGAGCCATCATTCCGAAGCCCGCATTTCTGAACCATTCTCTGTTTTCACCGGCACTGATTCCGCTTATATTAATATCTGCCATAATGTCACCTCATAATAAGCTTTATAAAAACAATTATATACTAAAGTGAGGTTATGTCAATGTAATTCAAATAAAAAACGGTCAGCACAAGGGCGACTTCAGTAAGGGATAAATCGTCTTAAAACACATCTTTCAGCGAATAACTGCTTCAAAAGCGAGCAACATACGTCAGTATGCTGCCCGCTTTTTCATTGTTCATCATCTGAAATATATTGTTTTAAGATACACAGTAGTTTTGAATGAAATAGAATCAGACTTAGACGCCGCTGACAAAGCCGCAGATATACCGGCGTATTTCAAGGCTTTTCAGCAAGTATAAGGCGATTATAGCCATTCAAAACCGTTTTCTCCCTTTCTGAAGGCGCCCAAGGTGGCCGTTTTGTGTTAATTGAATTAATCAATACTTTTCCATTTCATCAACGCCGAGAACAAATACCGTTGCGCCGCCGACAGAAATCTCGTGCTGCAGTGCGCCCTCGTCGAAGCCTCTGCCGAAGGATTCTGTTGTGGGAGCGCTGTGAGTTCTTGTGGTTGAATACTGCTTAATAATATCCTTTGCACGCTGAACGTTTTTTTCATCCGTACCGATAAGGAATGTTGTGTTGCCGACCATAAGGAATCCGCCTGTTGTGGAAAGCTTTGTTACCATAAAATTCTCTTTTGTGAGCGCGGAAGCCACTACCGCGGAGTCTTCATTATTTACAATAGCGATTATAAGTTTCATAGTTTTCTCCTTTATTATAATTTGGGTTCAAGCATTTTACGGCTTCGCTTGTCAAGCTTGCGGTAATCGGGAATTTCATATCTGTTGTCATTTGCGTCAATTATAAGAACTCTGCCGTCGTAAAGGGGCTTTACCGAAGCCATATGATTGCGAATCTCAAATTTTATTATACCGTGGTCCGTCTCTGCCGTCCACATCCATATTTTGAATTTCGCGGTCATTTCGATAAATCGGGTTATTCTCGGTATCATATAATATTCTTCAAGGGCGCTTTCAATAACTTTTCTTGATTCGTCCATAAGATTTGCCGTGTCGCGGATAACTGCCACCTGCTCGCCCTCTGAATTGAGAAGCGCAACATACTTGTTGCCGCCGCTTCGCGGAAAAAGTCTGTGAGGCTCAAGCTCTCTTAATATTTCGTCGGAGCCGTAGAACTGAACATCAACAAATATGCCGTCATTTTCCATTATTCTGATTTCGGGACCGTCAATATAATTAATCATTCAGCTCACCTCTCAATCAAAATTTTCTTCTTTTTTCTTAGCCTGGAGCTTTTCGCCCATGCTCTGAATCTGTATAAGCTTGTAATATTTGCCCTTGAGTGCCATAAGCTCCTGCGGAGTGCCGCATTCGATTATTTCGCCCTTATCAACAACAACAATTTTGTTTGCGTTGCGAAGCGTTGAAAGTCTGTGGGCAATCATAAGGGTTGTTCTGCCTCTGATAAGACGCTCAATCGCTTCCTGAATAAGATGCTCTGTCTCGGAGTCAACCGCCGCTGTAGCCTCGTCAAAAATGAGAATCGACGGATTTTTCATAACAGCTCGCGCGATTGAAATTCTCTGCTTTTCGCCGCCCGAGACGCCTATTCCTCTTTCGCCGAGCATAGTGTCATAGCTGTCGGGAAGACGAGAAATAAACCCGTGAGCATTTGCGATATCCGCCGCTCTGAGCACCTGCTCAACGTGCGCGTCAGGTGAACCGTAAGCGATATTGTTGAAAACGGTGTCCTTGAACATCATCGGCTCCTGCTGAACAAAGCCTATCTGACTTCTGTAATATGCCATATCTATATCACGCAGGTTTTTGCCGTCAACAAGAATTTCGCCCTCATAATCGTCATAATAACGCATTATGAGATTGATAAGCGTTGATTTGCCCGAGCCTGTTGTGCCTACGATACCTACAACGTCGCCCGGCTCTATTGTAAGATTAATATTGCTGAGCACCTTTTTTGAACGGTCAAAAGAGAAGTTGACGTTTTTGAATTCTATTCTGCCTTCAATTCTTTCGGTGTTTTTATTCTTTCCGAAATCCTGCTCAGGCTCAGCGTCAAGAATGTCAAGAATTTTTTCTGCCGAGGCAAGAGTATTCTGATAAACGTCATTGAGATTTGCAAAGAAATTTATCGGTGTATAGAACATGCTCGCATATGAAACGAACGAAACAAGAAGACCGATAGAAAATCCTTCGGCGCCCGAAATTATATATGAGCCGCCCGAAAACCATATAATCAGCGTTCCGCAGGTAACAAGAAATGTCATCAGCTGAGGGAATATACCCGACATTTTGGCAACGGAAGTGTCTTCCTCGAGCCACGCGTCACAGTATGCGTCAAATTTTCTGACAACGCTTTTTTCGTTGGTGAATGCCTTTACAACTCTGATGCCCGGAACGGTATCCGCAAGAAGCGTTGAAATCGCGGAGCTTCTTCGCCATATTCTCATATATCTCGGGCCGATTTTTTTGCCGAACACTCTTCCTATCAGCACAACAAGCGGAATCGGAACAAGAGAAAACAGCGTCAGCTTCCAGTTAAGGCAAATCATTATCACAAGAATACCGATGAGCGTAAAGAGCTGAACAACAGCCTCCTGCGATAACTTCATAACGAAGTTCTGAATTACCGATGTATCGGAATTAACACGGTTGATTACTGAGCCTGTCGAGGTTTTATCGTAAAAGCTCATAGGCAGGTACTGCGCTTTTTCGTATATGTCTTTTTTAAGAGAAAGAACAATTCTGTCACCCGTAAGGCGCAGAAGATACGCTCTGTATGCCGAAACGGAATACTGAAGCACATACACCCCGAGGAGAAGAAGAATCATTCTTATGAGCATTCCGCTCTCACCCGACGGGAGCACCTTGTCTACCATATATCCTGTGATATACGGCGGAATAAGCGACATTCCCGTAGTGAAAATGGAAAGCAGCATGCATACAATCAGCTTTGCTTTATACGGCAGAGCGTATTTTGCAAATTTTGTAAACATCTTTCCTTTGCCCTTGCAGTTAATACATTCCGCGTTGGGAGAAGGCAGCTTTCTGCCGCATTTAGGGCAGAAGCATCTCTGCTTTGCATAAGTGTTTTCAACCGCATAAAGCAGTTCATCGGAATATCCGTCATTAATCACCGCATTGATAAAATCGCTCGCGGCGTCCGCGGCATTTGCCGAAGCAAAAGTAAAGCGCATCAGCCTTATTCTTTTGCCTTTAACAGTATCAGCAAAAAGCACAGCGTTGCCGTACATTCTTTTGACCTTTGTCTTTCTGATATCCCTGAAATCAAGCTGACGGACTCCGTTTTCAAATTTCACGTCAAAAGCATACAGCCTGTCTTTCAGAACACATACTGCGCTTTCAGAGTATTTTCCTTTTAAAGCGAGGTCGCCGACAACTGTAAAAAGCGGCTTTTCATTCTGAAATATTCTGTTGTATTCGCCCCTGAACTTTTCGGGAAATTTACCGTTTATAAGTTCACTCATTGTATCACCCCCGTAAACTTCAAAGGTGATTATAGTCTTTTAATTTAATATGTCAATACTTTTTAATTTCTTTTTGTAAAAATATACTGTTATTTCTCCACAAGTGATTTTTACGCACATTTTAAATAAAAAACACAGTCAAACTTATCTCAAAAGTATTGACTAATCATTACTTTTATCGCATACTTTAACTTAGTAAAAAAATAAAAGAGGGGTATAGAAATGATTATCAACAATAAAGATGTACGGCTCGGCATATCCTTCGGCCATTATGAGCCCGAGGATGTTAAAAAATTTATTGACGCGGGCTTTGACTGCTTTGAAATAGGCATTCCGGCAAGGATGCCCGACCCGAATCCGCTGGCGAAATCTCCCGCCGAGCGCCGCAGAAATCCTTATACATACGAAGAGGCTCACCGGCTGGCTCTCAGAGGTGAGGAAGAGAAGCTCATCGCGAGGGTTGAGCATTTTGTAAAAGCGATTCTCGCTGAGGGCGACTATCTGTGGAGCGTTCATCTGCCCTTCGGCGGTGGCTGGGACGCGGCTCATTTTAACGAACGTGACCGTGCTGACGCAGTCTGCGGATTAAAGCGCATAATCGACCTTACGGCAGAATGGAAGCCGAAGGTTTACGTTCTTCACGGCTGTCTCGAGCCCGTTAAGGACGAGGAGCGTGAAGCGAGAATACTCCAGTGCATAAAATCCGTAAAGGAGCTTAATGAATACGCCGCGAAGTACGGTGCGCAGGTAGCTCTTGAGGACCTGCCCCGTTCATGCATCGGCAACTGCTCCGCCGAAATGGACAGAATCGTCAAGGCATCAGGAGTTAAGGTATGCTTTGACGTCAACCATCTTTTGGAGGACACCCACGAGAATTTCCTCAATTCCCTTGAAAACGAAATCATCACCACTCACCTCTCCGATTATGACGGCGAGGACGAGCGCCACTGGCTGCCCGGTGACGGAATTGTGCCGTGGAAAATGATTTTTGAAAGACTTGAAGCGGTAGGATACAAAGGCCCGTATCTTTTTGAGCTTAAAATGTTCAATGACAGACCGTTCACCCCCGAAGAAATTATTACGTCATTCAAAGCGGCCGTGGAGGAATAGGATGAAAATATTATTTCTTGATATTGACGGCGTGATAAAAGAAGATTTTCAGGGCGCACCTTTTATCGATGAAAGTCTTGAACTTCTGAAACTCATCGTTGATAAAACAGGCGCGAAAATAGTCATGATATCAACGTGGAAGGTTAAATACAAAGCCTTTGTCGACAGCGGATATAAAACAGATATTTAC
>JAZUHE010000169.1:0-2619 GCA_045641565.1 Acutalibacteraceae bacterium
TGTTAAATGTGGAAACATCTTTACATTCAATCAGTCTGTCAAGCTTCATGTTTGTCATGCCGATTTCCTGTCCCTGATAAATAAAAGGAGTACCGCTCTGAAGATAGCACATGGTGGCAAGCATCTTGCCGCTCTCTTTTCTGTACTTAAGGCTGCCGTAGCGGTTGATGATTCTCGCGTGGTCATGATTTTCAAGATAAAGGGAATTCCATGCCTTGCCGTAAAGAGCCTCCTGCCATGTTGAAAAAGCGTTTTTAAGCTTATGAAGATTAAAGGGAGTATGTACCCATTCCGTCATGAAGCAGTCAGCCTCCTGATGCTGGAAATGGAACATCATATCAAGAACCTGATTCTCGCCCTCTGTAATATACGGAAGAGCGTTTTTCATAGTCATCATGGGACTTTCACCAACGGTGAAGCAGTCATACTTGCTGAGAACCTCGTCCTTGAATTCCTTAAGATACTCATGAACGTGAGGGCCGTTTTTATAATGCTCAACGCCTGTTGCCGCGGGAAGCGGGAAACCGTCGGGCAGATCCGCAGGCTTTGAAATGAATGTGATAACATCCTCACGGAAACCGTCAACGCCCATATCGAGCCAGAAGCGCATAATGCTCTTGACTTCCTCACGAACCTTGGGATTATCCATATTAAGGTCAGGCTGCTTCTTTGCGAAAACGTGAAGATACCACTCGTTGAGGTTTTCGTTATATTCCCACGCACCGCCCTCAAAGGTGGAAAGCCAGTTGTTGGGAGGAGTTTTGCCGTCCTTGTTTTTGCCCTCGTGCCAGTGATAATACTCGTGATATGGATTATCCTTGCCCTTAAGACTCTCTTGGAACCAGTAATGCTCGTCTGAAGTATGGTTAACAACAAGGTCCATAAGAACCTTCATTCCGCGCTCGTGCGCTCCGTCAAGAACCTTCTTGAAATCGTCAAGAGTACCGTACTCGGGGTTTATATCTTTATAATCGGCGATATCATATCCGTAGTCCGCGTTGGGAGAGGGATAGAGAGGCGAAAACCAGATAACGTCAACGCCGAGGCTCTTGATGTAATCAAGCTTTGAATAAACACCGATAAGGTCACCTATTCCGTCTCCGTTTCCGTCGCAAAAGCTTCTGGGCCAAATCTGATAAACCGAATATTCTTTATAGGGTCTTTTTGAAATCTCTGCCATTTTTGCTGCTCCTTTCTGATTGCAGTATCTGCTCAGATTAAGATTATCATATAATGCGTTTTTTTGCAAGAAAAAACTCCGGAAAATCCGGAGTGAAAATCAAAAGAATTCCTGTTTGTGTTTTTTGCGGAACAGAAGAGCAAATCTGCCGCGGAATGAAAGCCTTTTAACATAATGACGCTTAACACCGCAATGAGAGCAATAAAAGAAGCTTTCTGACATAACCACATCTCTGTGGCTTATCTCGCAGCCGCATCTCTCAGATAAAGAATCAATACACATCGGCAATCCGTTTGTTTTAATTATTCTGTTCACCTTAAGCGGATTCATACAGCTCTCCTCTCTGCATATTTCATCAGTTAGATTTTATCATTTTAAAAGCTTTATTGCAATTATAAAATAACACAATAATTGTAAACTTATAATGAACAGCTTTTATACATTTTGTCTATTAACTGTTTATATAATAATAATTAACGTAATTTCTGTTGAAAAAACGAATAACAGATGATACAATAGCCGCGAGGTGTTTTTATGAAAATTGTAATTCTTGACGCATACACATCAAACCCCGGCGACCTTTCGTGGGATAAATTCGAGGCCCTCGGTGACTTCACAGCTTATGACTATACCGCTCCCGAAGAAACCGCAGAAAGAATGGCCGACGCGGATATTGTTATCACCAACAAAACCGTTATTTCAAGAGAAATAATCGAGAATTCCCCCAGACTCAAATATATCGGTGTGCTCGCTACAGGCTTCAACATTGTCGACGTTGAGGCTGCTAAGGAAAGAGTCATACCCGTATGCAACGTTCCTACATACTCAACCAACGCTGTGGCACAGCTGACATTTGCGCTGATTACCGAAATATACAATCAGGTAGCTCTTCACTCTCAGGCAGTTCACGGCGGTGAATGGTCTTCATCAAAGAATTTTTGCTTCTGGAAGACTCCGCTTATCTGCCTTGAAGGCAAAACCATAGGAATTATCGGATTCGGCAAGATAGGCAATGCTGTCGCCAAAATAGCAGAAGCGTATTCTATGAATATTTTATGCAGCGTTCCGAGAGAAAAGCCCATGCCCGATATAAAAAATTTCAGCTTTGTTTCTCTCGACGAGCTTCTCAGCGAATCTGATATAGTAACGCTCCACTGCCCCCTTACGCCCGAAACGGCCGGTATGGTAAACGAGGAGTTTATATCTAAAATGAAAAAGAGCGCTGTACTCATCAACACTTCACGCGGCGGCGCGATTGATGAAAAGGCACTCGCCGACGCGCTGAATTCGGGCAGAATCTACGGCGCAGGTGTAGATGTTCTTTCAACAGAGCCTCCCAGGGAGGACAATCCTCTTCTCAGCTGTGACAACTGCTTTATCACTCCTCACGTAGCGTGGGCGGGATTTGAGACAAGAGTCAAGCTCATTGAGATTGTCTA
>JAZUHE010000170.1:0-32890 GCA_045641565.1 Acutalibacteraceae bacterium
CTACGGCGCAAACCTTGCAACAGGTGAAGCTGTTACAGTCGGCGAAGCAGTTGGTATTATCGCTGCTCAGTCAATCGGTGAACCTGGTACACAGCTTACAATGAGAACGTTCCATACAGGCGGTGCCAAGGATGCGGGCGATATCACACAGGGTCTTCCCAGAGTTGAAGAACTCTTTGAAGCAAGAAAGCCCAAGTCACTTGCAATCCTTGCAGAAATCGACGGCGTTGTTTCTATCCGTGAAATCAAGAAAAGCCGCCACATCGTCATCACCGGCGATGACGGAGCAGAGAGAGCATATCTCATTCCTTACGGCTTCCGCGAAATCGTTGAAGAGGGCGACCGTGTTACAAAGGGTCAGGCACTTACAGACGGTGCTCCCAACCCCCACGACATTCTCGCTATCAGAGGCGTTGACGCTGTTCATGATTATCTTATCCGTGAAGTTCAGATAACTTACCGTACTCAGGGCGTTGATATCAACGATAAGCATATTGAGGTTATCGTTCGTCAGATGATGCGCAAGGTTAAGATTACAGATCCCGGCGATTCAGATCTCCTTCCCGGAATTCAGATTGAAAAAGCTGAGTTCTACGCAATCAATGATGAAATTGAAAGAAAAGCCAAGGAAGAAGGCCGCGAGCCCATATTCGCTCAGGCAGCACCTACACTTATGGGTATCACAAAGGCTTCTCTTGCAACAGAGTCATTCCTTTCAGCAGCATCCTTCCAGGAAACAACAAGAGTTCTTACCGACGCTGCAATCAAGGGCAAGGTTGACCCGCTTATGGGACTTAAAGAAAACGTTATCATCGGTAAGCTTTTACCCTCAGGTACAGGTATGCGCTGCTATTCCGATGTAAGAATCACTCCCGCAAGCTACGATTATAATGTAGAAAGTGAAGAAAATCTTTAATTTTCTATTGACAATCTGAGCATACTATAGTAAAATATTTAACTGTCTGTTAAGCGAAACGGCTTTACCGCGAGAAAAATACGCGGTAGAGCGTTTTGCCTTGACTATATATTTTTGAAGAAAGGAGATGTTTGTGTTTGCCAACCTTTAATCAGTTAGTTAGAAACGGCAGAGAAACACAGGAAAAGAAGGCAAAAGCACCCGCACTTCTCAAGGGACTCAATTCTAAGAAGAATGTTATGACCGATCAGAATTCTCCCCAGAAGAGAGGCGTTTGCACAGCAGTTAAGACAGCTACTCCCAAGAAGCCCAACTCAGCTCTTCGTAAGATCGCAAGAGTTCGTCTTACAAACGGAATCGAAGTTACTTCATACATTCCCGGCGTAGGTCACAACCTTCAGGAGCATAGTGTTGTTCTTATCCGCGGCGGTCGTGTTAAAGACCTTCCCGGCGTTCGTTACCATATCGTTCGCGGTACACTCGATACCCAGGGCGTTAACGGCAGAATGCAGGCTCGCTCAAAGTACGGCGCAAAGCGTCCGAAGGCAGCGAAAAAATAATCAATATTCAAAAGTTAATATTGGTTCAATTCATTAAAGACAGAATCTTCTTGCAGGCTGCATAGCACAGCTATGCCACAATGTGAGATGTGTATATATATACGCCTCTCCATTGGCGCCACGGGGTTTTGTCACTCGAGTACCTATGATATCATTATTATGAAGGAGGGAAGCGAAGTGCCAAGAAGAGGCCAGATAGCAAAACGTGATGTTTTGCCAGATCCGCTTTACAATTCAAAGTTAGTAACACGACTTATCAACAGTGTTATGTATGATGGTAAAAAGGGTGTCGCTCAGAAAATTGTTTACGACGCTTTTGAAATCATCAAGGAAAAGACAAACAAAGATCCTCTTGAGGTCTTTGAAGCAGCTATGGAGAATGTTATGCCCGTACTTGAGGTTAAGGCTCGCCGTGTAGGCGGTGCTACCTATCAGGTACCCATCGAGGTTCGTCCCGACAGAAGACAGACACTCGGTCTGAGATGGATAACACTCTATGCACGTCAGCGCTCTGAAAGAACTATGAAAGAGCGTCTTGCAAACGAAATTATGGATGCTGTTAACTCAACAGGTTCTGCATTCAAGAAGCGTGAAGATACTCATAAGATGGCAGAGTCCAACAAGGCTTTTGCACATTTCAGATGGTAATTTGTTTTACGCATATTTTATCAGGTTTATTCGTCACCGAGAGGTGACAACGGAGGTTTATAATGCCAAGAGAAGTATCGCTTGAATACACAAGAAATATCGGAATCATGGCACATATCGATGCAGGTAAAACAACTACCACAGAGCGTATTTTGTATTACACCGGTATCAACCATAAGATTGGTGAAACCCATGACGGTACAGCCACCATGGACTGGATGGCTCAGGAGCAGGAGAGAGGTATTACAATCACTTCTGCTGCTACAACCTGTTTCTGGCAGGGTTCTCAGCACCAGTATAAGAGACACCGTGTTAATATTATTGATACTCCCGGCCACGTTGACTTTACAGTTGAGGTTGAGCGTTCTCTTCGTGTACTTGACGGTTCTGTTACCGTTCTGTGCGCCAAGGGCGGCGTAGAGCCCCAGTCTGAAACAGTTTGGCGTCAGGCTGATAAGTACCATGTTCCCAGAATGGTATACGTTAATAAGATGGACATCATGGGCGCTGACTTCTACAGAGTTATCGACATGATGAAGGAACGTCTTAAATGTAATGCTGTTCCGATTCAGCTCCCCATCGGCGCTGAGTCAACATTCAGAGGCGTAATCGACCTTGTTAAGATGGAAGCTGAGGTTTATTACGACGATCAGGGTAAGGATATGAGAAAAGAGCCTATCCCTGAGGATATGAAAGAAATAGCTCAGAAATATCACGACGAGCTTATTGAAGCCGTTGCCGAGCAGGACGACGAGCTTATGGAGAAGTTCTTCGAAGGCGAAGAACTCTCTATTGATGAAATTAAGAAGTGCATCCGTAAGGCTACTATTGCCAATGACATGGTTCCCGTTACCTGCGGTACATCTTACCGCAACAAGGGTGTTCAGATGCTTCTTGACGCTATCATCGACTATATGCCCGCTCCCACTGATGTTGAGGCTATCAAGGGTGTTAACCCTGATACAGAAGAAGAAGAGGAAAGACCTTCATCCGACTCAGAACCTTTTGCAGCTCTTGCTTTCAAGATTGCAACTGACCCCTATGTTGGTAAGCTTTGCTTCTTCCGCGTATATTCAGGTATTGTTGAAGCCGGCGCTACAGTTTATAACTCTGTAAAGGGTAATAACGAGCGTATGGGACGTCTTCTTCAGATGCACTCAAATAACAGAAAGGATATCGACACTTGCTACGCAGGTGATATCGCTGCCGCTGTAGGTCTTAAGAACACTACAACAGGTGATACTCTCTGTGACGCCAAGCATCCGATTATCCTTGAGTCAATGGAATTCCCGGAGCCTGTTATCCGTGTAGCCATTGAACCCAAAACAAAAGCCGGTCAGGAAAAGATGGGTATTGCTCTTGCAAAGCTTGCTGAGGAAGACCCCACATTCCGCTGCTATACAGACGAAGAAACCGGACAGACCATTATCGCAGGTATGGGTGAGCTTCATCTTGAAATCATCGTTGACAGAATGCTTCGTGAATTCAAGGTAGAGGCAAACGTAGGTAAGCCTCAGGTTGCTTACAGAGAAACCATCACTGCTCCCGCAGATGTTGACTGCAAGTATTCACGTCAGTCAGGCGGCCGCGGTCAGTACGGTCACGTTAAGATTAAAGTTGAGCCCAATCCCGAAAAAGGCTTTGAGTTTGTTAACTCAATCGTCGGCGGTGCTATTCCCAAGGAATATATTCCCGCTGTTCAGGCCGGTGTTGAGGGCGCAATGCAGTCAGGCGTTCTTGCAGGTTATCCTGTAGTTGACGTTAAGGTTACTCTTTATGACGGATCCTTCCATGAGGTTGACTCCTCTGAAATGGCATTCAAGATTGCCGGTTCCATGGCATTCAAAGACGCTATGAAGAAGGCAGCTCCCGCTCTTATGGAGCCCATCATGAAGGTTGCAGTTATCGTTCCCGATGAATATCTCGGCGACGTAATGGGCGACGTTAACTCACGCCGCGGTATGATTCAGGGTACAGAAACCAGAACAGGTGCTGTTCAGGTTAACTCCACAATACCGCTTGCAAATATGTTTGGCTATGCTACTGACCTTCGTTCCAAAACACAGGGACGCGGCCAGTACGCAATGGAACCCAGCCACTACACTGCAGTTCCCAAGTCAATCTCAGAAGAAATCATTTCTAACCGTTCAAAAGGTTAATATTTTAAAAAAACTACTTGCAATTTGCGCGTAAACTTGATAAAATGTTTACGTGCAATACGCATAGTTATAATTCGTAATTTAGTTAGGAGGAATTCCCAATGGCAAAAGAAAAATTTAACCGTAGCAAAGCTCATGTTAACATTGGTACAATCGGACACGTTGACCATGGTAAGACAACTCTTACAGCAGCTATCACAAAGACCCTCGCTATGAAGGGCAGCGCTGCATTCGTTGATTATGCAAACATCGATAAGGCTCCCGAAGAGAGAGAGCGTGGTATCACAATCAATACAGCTCACGTTGAGTATGAGACAGACACTCGTCACTATGCTCACGTTGACTGCCCCGGCCATGCTGACTATATTAAGAACATGAACACAGGTGCTGCTCAGATGGACGGCGCTATCCTTGTTATCGCTGCTACTGATGGTCCTATGGCTCAGACAAAAGAGCATCTTCTTCTTGCTCGTCAGGTTGGCGTTCCCTACATCATCGTATTCATGAACAAGTGCGATCAGGTTGACGACGAAGAACTCATCGAGCTCGTTGAAATGGAAATCCGTGAAACTCTTGACGAGTATGAATTCCCCGGTGATGACACACCCATCATCAAGGGTTCAGCTCTTAAGGCTCTTGAGTATTCAGGCACAGATATGAACGCTCCCGAGCTTGCTCCTATCTGGGAACTCATGGAAGCTGTTGACAGCTACATCCCCACACCCGACCGTAAGGCAGACCTTCCCTTCCTTATGCCCGTTGAAGATGTATTCACAATCACAGGCCGTGGTACAGTTGCTACTGGTAGAGTTGAGCGTGGTCAGCTTAAGACAGGCGAAGAAGTTGAAATCGTTGGTCTTCAGGACGAAAAGAAAAAGACAGTTGTTACCGGTATCGAAATGTTCCGCAAGATCCTTGATTATGCAGAAGCAGGCGATAACATCGGTGCTCTTCTTCGTGGTATTCAGAGAACAGAAATCGAAAGAGGCCAGGTTCTTTGCAAGCCCAATTCAATTCATCCTCACACAAAGTTTGCCGGTCAGGTTTACGTTCTGAGCAAGGACGAAGGCGGCCGTCATACACCTTTCTTCAACAACTATCGTCCTCAGTTCTATTTCCGTACAACTGACGTTACAGGCGTTATCACTCTTCCCGAAGGAACAGAGATGTGCATGCCCGGCGATAACGTTGTTATGAACGTTGAGCTTATCACTCCTATCGCTATTGAAAACGGTCTTCGTTTCGCTATCCGTGAAGGCGGCCGTACAGTTGGTTCAGGCGTTGTTACTGAAATCCACGAATAATTAAAAGCGTAGGTTTACGGTTAAATAACCAAAACAAAATTACGGCAGTCCGAAAGGGCTGCCGTTTTTGTATATCAGATAAAAAAATAAGACCGGAGAATTTTTTCTCCGGTCTTACGCTTTTTATGATTTATTTAAATTCATATGATACAAGGCAGGCGTCACGTGAAACTGTAAGCTGACGCTTTCTTGATGCCGCATTGATAAACAGCGCGGCCATTTCTTCGCTGGGGAATTCGATTGTTCCTTTCATCACAAGGGATTCGGGGAGATAATATTTTTCACCGATATTGAATCCTGTTATCCACCAGTGCTTCATCGGCCCTTCTTTGAATATAAGCTCATTATCGTGATAAATCTCAATGCTCATATTCATCATGTCTTCGTCAGCCGCGCAGTTATAAATTGTTCCGAATCTGCTTTCGGGTCTGGTGTAAATTCCGAGCTCGCCTCCGGGGCATACGAAATATCTGCCTTTCCAGAACTGGAACATCCAGTCCTTGCTGTCATAGCTGAATTTAACTCTGACAGTTTCATAATCCATAATAACGATATTGGCAATGAAATCATATGTGAGGCAGAAGCCGAAGTTACGCTGCCAGGAATTAACTGTGGAATACAGAGTATTTGTTGTAAGGTCGAAGTTGAATCCTAACTTGAAGAGTCCTCTGTTTGCAGTGTTGTAGAAAAGCTGTTTTTCTGTGTCGTAATAAAAGTCAAGGTTGTATGTCTCGGTGCCGCCGTATTTATAAGTCATATCGCAGATAAGCTGATACGTTGTATCATTTACTTTCTTTTCATAAACGTGAAGGCTTGTTATCTGCTTAAGATATGCCTGGAAGAACGTAAGAACAAGAGCTTTAAGCGTCTCACCGTTGGCGTTGTGCTCTCTGATTTTTACTTCCATCTCATCGGCCATTGAGGGGACATCAATATTAAAAAGGTCGATTATATGCTGAGCTGAGCCGTTAGGCATTGGAATACTGTTAAAAAACTCGTATCCGTCAAAGAAAGTAGTCTCTGCAAGTTCTTTAAGAGTATCGTCGATAAATCCTTCAGCGGCAAATTCAAGCGTTTCGCCGTCAAAAAGCGGGATGCCCGTGAGAACTTTTGCAATAGTATTGATATAATCAAAAATAAAGAAAAAGTCGGTGAGCGGCGGCGCAATAAAACCGTTATGGTATTTGTCACTGTAGCTTCTGATGCCATGTTGACCGGACGCTGTAAGAGCCCGGGTATCTGCCGCCTGAGCAGATGCGGGAACGGCTATAACGGAAAATGACATGATAACTGCCATAAGAACTGCAATAGCTTTTTTGAAAACTTTACTCATAAATATCCCCCTGAAGAATAATATCAGTTAATTATTTTATCAGCTGAAAGTGAAAGAAACCACAGTGCCGTTTTTTTCAACAGAAAGCTTTCTGTGCTTTTCAGCGGATTCGGTAAAGAGCTCTGCCATTTCATCTGTCGGGAAAACAATGGAACCGTTCATTGTAAGAGACTCGGGCAGGTAGAATGTGTCATTGATATTGAATCCTGTCAGCCACCAGTGTGTCTCGGGACCGACTGAGAAAAGAAGTTCATCTTCGTGATAAAGCTCCATGCTCATTTCCAGCATCTCATCGTCAGAAACACAGTTGTAATATGAGCCGAATGAACCAATATCTCTGTTATAAACGCCGATTTCAGCACCGGGTGCGATGAAATATCTGCCTTTCCAGAGCTGAATCATCCATTCTTTATTGTCATAAGTGAATTTAACTCTCTCGGTATCGTAATCCATCATAACAAGATTTGCGATAAAATCATATGCGAGACAGAATCCAAATCTTCTCTGCCATGAATTTACAACAGATGTAAGTGTGTATGAGCTTCTGTCAAAATTAAATCCGAGATCAAAAACGCCTTTGCCTGAACTGCTGTATAAGGTCTGGGTTTCAGTGTTGTAATACAGGTCAATATCCATATGGTCTGTGCCGCCGTAGGTATAAACAATATCTGCGCAGACTCTGTAAACCGTATCGCTTACCTTAACCTCGTGCACGTTTACTTCCCTAAGTTGTCTGAGATAAATCAGCATAAGCTCAGCGGCAACAAATTTGAATGTATCTCCGCTGTTATAAATTTCATCGACCTTATGCTGAAGCTCGGGAACAACAGTTTCCATATCAAGTCTGAAAAGATTGATTATGTTTTCTGACGATTTTACTGCGAGAGGAATGCCGTTTGCAATTTCGTATCCGTTAAAGAAAGAGGTTTCGGACAGCTCCTGAATAATCTCATCTACAAAACCGTCAGCGGTAAATGTGAGTTTTTCTTCATCAAAAATGGGGAATCCCGTCAGAATTCTTGAAGTTGTATTTATATATTTAAAAATTGAAAGAATTCCGTTGAGTGACGGTGCTTTAAATCCGTTATGATATTTGTCACAGTAGGTTCTCGGTTCTGTAAGTGCTGATACCATTGTATCTTTCTTTCTTCCTGCGTATGCGGGAACGGTAAATACGGTAAACACTGTTACAGCTGTCATAATAAGTGCTGTTATTTTTTTAAGGGTTTTGCTCATTTTTATTCTCCTGAAGTGCTTTATCTTCCGTTATTTCATGTATATTTTCTGCTTCTGATTCTGATAATTTTTCTTTCTCAGCGTTAAGCCTGTCTTCAAGATAAAAGTCAACACCGTCAACAGGCTGAGGATTCTTTTTATATTTCACCGTGAGAATTATAAGAAGGGTAAGTGAAACAAGAACGATTGCCGCAGATAAGAGCTGAGATACTCTTATGGTGGAATTGCCTATGTAAAGGCTGTCCGTTCTGAATCCTTCTATAATCATACGTCCTGTTCCGTACCATACGCCGTAGCACAGAAATGTCTGACCGCTGAATCTGCGGAATTTTTTTGTGATAATATAAAGGATAAAAAATCCTGTTATGCACCAGATTGATTCGTATAAGAATGTAGGATGAACAGGAAGACTCGGATTTACCTCCATGCCTTTTGCAATGAGCGTTTCCTGCTCACGGATAAGTGTAAGTCCGATTTTTTCGCTCCACATTCCCCACGGCATGGTGGTGTTTGAGCCGAAAGCCTCCTGATTGGCAAAATTTCCCCATCTGCCGATGCCCTGGCCTATGAGAAGACTCATAGCGGCAATATCAAGCAGGTTATAAAAATTCATTTTGCGCACCTTGCACACGACGAATGCGGCCGCGAGGCCCGCGATTATTCCGCCGTAGATTGCAAGACCGCCGTTCCATATGGCGAAAATGCTCAGCAGGTCATCCTTGTAGCTTTCCCACTCAAAAATGCAGTAGTAAAGCCTCGCACCGATGATGGCCGCGACTGTTCCGTATATAAGAACGTCAACCATCTTGTCGAGATTCATTTTCCATTTATATGCGATTCTGCCGCCGAAAAGAACAGCGAGCAGAAAACCGAACGCGATTATGGCTCCGTAC
Organism: Acutalibacteraceae bacterium; assembly: GCA_045641565.1. GTDB lineage: Bacteria > Bacillota > Clostridia > Oscillospirales > Acutalibacteraceae > CAG-488. Next base: position 9,050 of record JAZUHE010000170.1, read on the forward strand.
CAGCGGATTGTGAATTCGTGACCGAAAAGGGTAAACTGAGCGAATATCGAGGATACGTTAAACGATATACCGCCGCTGCCGAATCCTGTAAAGGTAACTAATGTGCTGTCACTCATAATCATACCTCCGCCGGCAGAATCACCGAAAGAGCGCTGTATTCATTTCTGAGCGTCTTGCTCAGCAGCTCCTCAAGGTATTCGGCTGTTATAGTTTTGTAAATCTCAAAGTCCGTGAAGATGTTTTCGCCCGCGAAGTATGAGAGCGCCATATCGTTCGCGATTTCATCAACATCGTTAAGACCCATTATCATTCTGCCGTAAAGCTTCTTGCGTGTGCGAGAGAAAATCTTTTCGTCAATGCCGTTCTCTCTGAAACGCTGAATCTCGGCTTTGATTTCTTTTTCGACAGCTTTTGGGTCACTGCTTTCACCGCCGAAAAGAACACTGCTGTAGCCGAAGCCCGTGAAGTATTCATAAGAGAATGTGGTGTTGATAAGCTTCATGTCAAGCAGTTTCTTATAAAGCGCCGATGACGGGCCGGAGATTATATCAAGAAGCATATCCATTGCGATTTCTTCTTTTGTGGTGCGCTCCGGAGTGTCCCACGTTTCTTTGAAGCCCAGCATGAACTGGGGAGAGCTTACAGCTAACTTTTCTTCTATATAATCTGTTACGATTTCCGCAGGCTCGTCAATGAGTTTTCTCTGAATCATTTCGCCGGCGGCTTTTTTGGTGATGACCTTGTCTGCAACCTCAACAACATCGTCGATGCTGACGTTGCCTGCGATGGCGAGCACCATATTGCCTAAATCGTAGAAGCTGTTGTAGCATTCATAAAGCATATCCGCCGTTATCTCGGCGATTGACTCGCACGAGCCGGCGATATCAACCTTGACGGGATGATTGTGATAAAGAGCGCGCAGTAAGTTGAAATTACATTCCCAGTCGGGAGCGTCTTTATACATCATGATTTCCTGTCCGATTATGCCCTGTTCCTTCTCAACAGTCTGCTGAGTGAAGTAGGGATGCTGAACAAAATCAAGGAGAATTTCAAGATTCTTTCTGAAATTACCGGTGCATGAGAAAAGATAACCCGTTCTGTCAAAGCTTGTGTAGGCGTTGGCTGAGGCGCCTGTCTGCGCAAAGCGTTCAAACGCGTCAAGGTCTTCGCTTTCAAAGAGCTTGTGCTCAAGAAAATGAGCCGTGCCCTCGGGTATCATTTTATATCCGCCGTCAGGCTGGGGGAGAGCCGTGTCGATAGAACCGTATTTTGTGGCGAAAATCGCGTATGCACCTGAGTAATCCTTCTTGGGCATTACAAGAATTTTGAGCCCTGAGGGATGACTGATATCAAAAAACGATTCGCCCAGCTGTTCATTCCTTATTTCTTCAATTTTCATTGCTGTCACCGCCTTCGTTCCCGCCGTTTTCATTACCTTTGAGCATGAATACGGTATCAAGCATAATTGTTTTAGCAGCTCTTATGACCTGATTTCTGTCAACCTTGCGGATTCTCTCAACTGCCTGCTCGGGGCTGTCGGGGTCGTCCTTTAGTATTCTCATGGAATACCACGCGCTGAGTGATTCGGGTGTGTCATTTATGCTGATTCTCGCGTCGCACATGCTTCTGATTGAAGCGCTGAAATCCTCGTCGCTGAAGTTGCCCGCGGCAACCTCCTTGAGCTGATTCATGATTTCACTGCGCGCTTTTTCTTCGTTGGCATCTTCAATGCCGCTCTGAATCATAACGATTCCTTTCTGGGGATAAAGCGACGCCGAACAGTAGTAGCACAGACTCATCTTTTCTCTTACTATGCTGAAAAGCTTTGAGTATGTGCCGCCGCCGAAAATATCAACTGCCACGCGCATTGCGTCAACGTTATCGTCAGCTGAGCGCATTCCCGTTCTGAATCCCATAACCAGCTTGCCCTGCTTGACATTCTGCGTTTCGCATACATAGTTGGGCTTGGGGTAGCCGGGGAGAAATTCTGTTTCGCATTTAACAGGGTTTCTTTCGATATCCGCAAATCTTTTTTTGAGAATGTCCTGAACAAAATCGGGGTCTGAACTGCCGACCATGGTTATCTGCATCTTTGCGGTTTTAAGAATATTGAGCCATTCAAGATAAATATCTTTGCCTGTAAGTTCTGAAATGCTTTCGGCAGTGCCGTAGCGGTGTCTGCCGTAGGCTTCGTTGGCGAACATAATCTCTTCGCATCTTGAAAGGGCGTAGCGGCGTTTGTTGTTCTTTTCCGCTTCAAGCTTTTCTTTGAGAAGCCTTTTTTCTTCTTCGACAATGTCTTCGGGAAACGCGCCGTCTTTGATTATCGGGTCAAAAACAAGGTCTGTGAGCAGTTCAGCGCACTGAGCGGTCACCTTGTCTTCTCCGAGAGCGAAGCGGTCATCAATAGCGGTGAGAGAAAGCTCGAGCAGCATTGTTTCGCCGCTTTTTATAACGCTTGCCGATATTGTTGCGCCGTAAAGCTCATCAAGCATTCCGTTGAATGCGGAAAAATCGGGATATTTTCTGCATCTTCTGTGAAGCAGGAACGGAAGAATCGCTTTGGCGGAGATATTACCGTCAAGGGGAACTGCCATTGTGAAGGTAACCCTTCCTGTTTTGAATTTATCGGTTTTTACGCTCACAAGGCGTACACCGTCTGCAATATTATGGATAGTCATATAAAACCTCCGAACGTATATATACAAAATTTAGTATAACACAAAAATGCTGAAAATACAACATCTGTATATATAATATCTTATTATATAAAAAATCACGCAGTAATTGTATAATTCCCGAAATTGTGATATTATGAATTTAATATGAGATTCGGAGGCGTTTTATGAAAAAAGTAATTTCAGTTTTTCTTGCTGTACTGATTCTGACAGGCACATTTTCTTTCGCGGTCGGAGCCGAAAACCGTGAATATGTTGAATTCGGTTCGTATCCGCAGAGCCTTGTCAGTGACGAGAAAATAATTTCAAAGCTTGAGAGTCAGAAGTTCAGCTGGATTTCATACGGGTATTTCAGCGGAAACGGCTCTCTCGGCTCGGCCAGAAGCGGCGACTATATGCGTTACGCCGATACTGTCCTCGACGGCGAAAAATACAGAGCAGTTGTTTTTGATGATTACAGACCGATGATAACTCATAAGACCCACTCGTCAAAATCCTACCAGCGTAATAACGGCTATGTAAAAGGCACGGTTTACTGGTTTAAGTTTGAGCCGCTGAAATGGAGAATTCTCGATAAGGCTTCGGGACTTATGCTCTGCGAGAGTATTATTGATTCTCAGCCCTTCAACAACGCGGTTTATAAAATAGGCAGAGACTATTATAATGATGCCGCGGGGAAAAATTACGCCCACGATTATGCCGCGAGCAATCTCAGGAAGTGGCTGAATGAAGACTTTTACAATACAGCGTTCAGCGACAGCGAAAAAGGAAATATTTCCTCATATAAATGCGAAATGCAGTATTATCCCCATAACAAGCCTCACGGCGAGATGACTGTTGAGGATAAAGTGTTTATGCTCTCAAGAACAGAGGCGACAAACACAAAATACGGCTTTAAGCGCAGCATGTATTCCGCTGATCCGGCACGCAGGGGAAAGGGTACGGATTATGCCCGCTGTCAGGGACTTCACGTATGTGAAATCGGCTTTGGCCATCTCGGCAACTCCTGCTGGTGGCTCCGCGCTCCCGGATTTTATTCAAGAAGAGTCAACAAAATCTTTTATGACGGCTACTGCGCCGTTGATTCATACTATATGGTCGAGCTGACCGATATCGGCGTAAGGCCGTGCATTATTGTGAAATGAGGTAATGACATGAGTATTTTTGACGAACTGAAAAACAATGGAAAAGCTCCCGTGAATATTCTCCACGGCACAGACTGGTGGACTGACTGCGACGATGTGGTGGCTCTTCGCATTCTCTGCCGGGCTCATAAAGAGGGACTTATCAATCTTAAATGCGTGTGCGCCGATGCTGTCGGCAGATACACCGCCGATTCCATTGACGCGTTTATTAAAAGCGAGGGTCTTGATCTGCCCGTAGGCGTGGATAAGAGCTTCAGCGGTGACGATTCAAAATGCAGATATCAGAAAAGACTCGCGTCAATGCCTCATTCAAGGACAAATGAAACCTGCCCCGACAGCTGGAGGCTTTACCGTAAGATTCTCTGGGAAAGCGAAGAGAAATGTCAGATAACCGAGATAGGCTTTCCGCAGATTATTCATCAGCTTATGATAAGCAAGGCTGACGACGAATGCCCTGTTGACGGCATGGAGCTTGTACGCACAAAGGTTGACAGAATATGGATGATGGCAGGGGACTGGCGCGGCCGTGTTCTCAGAGAATACAATGTAGTCGCTACCGAGGCCGGACTTGAGGCAATGAGATATATACTTGACAATTCGCCTGTACCCGTAACCTGTCTCGGCTTCGAAGTGGGTGAAAGCGTTATTTCCGGCGGCGGTCTGCCTGAGGGAGATGTTCTGAGAAACGCTTTAGCGGATAACGGCAAGCCTGACGGCCGCTCATCGTGGGACCCGATGCTTGTGCTTCTCGCAATAATCGGCGACGAGGAAAAGGCAGGATATGAAAAGGTCAGCGGTACGGCGTTTGTTGATGATGAAGGCTATACGATTATGAACGAAGACGCTGACGGAATTCATTCATATGTTGTGAAAAAATTCAGCGACGATTATTACGCCGACATGATAAATGAGATAGTAGGAGCGAAAGGCTTATGATAGGCGGAATTCCCTTAAGAGAGCTTCTTGAAAATGAAATAATCGAAAGACAGCAGGAGGGCTGTACGGTTCCCGATTATTCGGAGAGACTCAAAGATGCCGACAGAGCTGAGCTTCTTAAAATATATGACGAGCTGATGAGCCTTGAAATAAGAGATGACTTTCCCTACAACGAGCCCGACTCACTCGATGAGATTCTTGCCGAAAGCACAGGCTGTGAATATAAAAAAGAGCCCGAAAAGAACGGACTTTCAGATAAATTCTACGGCGCGTGGCTCGGCAGAATTATCGGCTGTATCATAGGAAAACCGCTGGAGACAGCACCTTTCGGCGGCGGAAACGGTGAGCTCGACGGCTGGGAAATCATTAAAAAGTGGCAGGAGGGCGCGGGAGATAAATTCCCTCCCGAGAACTATATCAGCGGCAAATCCTCCGTCGCGGAAAAATACGGCTGTCAGGTTTATTGCAAAGACTCGCAGAGAGAAAACATTGCCTTTGCCGAGAGTGACGACGATATACGTTACCTCGTTCTCGGACTTCTCATAAACGAAAAGTACGGCAATGATTTTACGCCCAATGACGTCGCAGATATGTGGCACACCTATCTTACAAAGAACATGGTTTTCACCGCGGAGTATATCGCCATGCTCAACAGCTATGTCTGCGAGCTTGATGACCCGAAGGAAAAAGTCGAGTACTGCCGCAGATTTCATAATCCCTTCAGAGAATGGATTGGCGCCCAGATACGGATTGACCATTATGCCTATTACAACGCGGGTGACCCGATGTCTGCCGCAAAAGCGGCGTTTAATGACGCGTCGTTCTCTCACACCAAAAACGGCGTTTACGGCGCAATGTTTTTCGCGGCGCTGATTGCCGCGGCTTTCACAGAGAAAGACGCCGAAAAATGTATTGATATCGCTCTGTCGGTAATTCCGCGGAAGTCGAGACTTTATGAGGATATAGTTTTTGCCGTGAACGCGGCGAAGAGCAGTGAAAATCCCGATGAGCTTTATAAAAAGCTGTGGGAAAGATTCCGCGGCCTCAGCTGTGTACATACAAACAATAACGCGGCGGTCTGCGCGGCGGCGGTGATTATGGGCGGCGGTGATTTTGTGAAGTCCGTCTCAGTCGCTGTCGGCGCGGGATGGGATACCGACTGCAACGGAGCGACTGTCGGCTCATTTGTCGGCGCACTGTCGGGCGCGGAAAACATTCCTGAATATCTTTCGGCTCCGCTTAATGATACGCTGTATTCATCTGTTCTCGGTTTCCATCCGGCAGGTATCAGGGAATGCGCCGAAAGAAGCATGAACCTTTATCTCAGTAAGAGCTGAAAGATTAGTATAATAAAGGTGAAATAACATGATTGTGATTATAACGGGCGCGACACATACAGGAAAAACAAGACTGGCGCAGATGATGATGGAGAAATACCGTTATCCGTATGTATCCGAAGACCATATCAAGATGGGACTGATAAGAAGCGGATATACTTCCCTCACGCCGGAGGATGATGACAGGATGACAGAATATTTATGGCCTGTTATCAGAGAAATGATTAAAACAGCCATAGAGAATAATCAGAACATGATTGTTGAAGGCTGTTATGTGCCGTTTGACTGGAAGAACGATTTCAGTGATGAATACTTATGTAAGATAAAGTTTATTTGTCTGTGCTTCAGCGACAGTTATATTGATAAATATTTTAACGATATAAAGCGGTATGCTTCATGTATTGAGTCCCGTCTTGATGATGATTACTGTACGGCGGAAATAATAAAACGCGATAACAGATTTTATCTGAATGGCTTCAGAAGTCATAATTCAGAGGTAACGCTGATTGAAAATAGTTATATCGAAGAGATAAACAGGATACTGGAACAAAATGATATGAACTGTCAGCAGAGGGGAAAGTAATGGGAGAGGCAATTTTATCGGGTGTAATATTAGGTTATTGCGCGCTGATGATGATAGGTATAGGTGTTTCACAAATTAAAAGTGAGAAACCTGTAGGATTTTATACGGGCAAAAAGGCACCGGATGAGAAAGAATTATCCGATGTAAAAGCATGGAATAAAAAGCACGGCATGATATGGATTCTTTACGGTATGTGCATTATACTCGCATGGGTTTGCGGATTGTTTATGGGTGACAGCTTGCTGATGCGGGTTTTCTTTTTGACCTGCCTGCTTTTGCCGATTCCGCTTATGATTTTATATCATCATAAGCTTGTCAGAAAATATTATATTAAGTAAATACTGATCAGGAGTTTTCTGTTAAACGCAAAAAGGATGAATTCGTTTGAATCCATCCTTTTTATATTATCTCTTCTATGTCGGCCATGCGCTTTTTTATATCAAAAAATTCACTTCTGCGCTCTGCCGCGGCGGTGTACTTTTTTAAGCTTTCTTTGTCTGTCACCGCCCGCTTTAAAAGCAGATACAGCTCCTCGTCTGTATTCGGTACGATTTCACCGCATTCCTCGTTTCCGAAAAGCTCTTTCATTCCGGGGCAGTCCAGCGTATAAACAGGCTTGCCGGAAATAATGCTTTCCGTTGCGGCTGTGCTGAATCCCTCAATATATGACGAGCAGATAAAAGCGTCTGCCGCGGCTATGTATTTATAAGGGTTGCTGTCAAATCCGAGAAGTCTGACCGTATCCGAAAGTCCGCTTTCGGAGATGTATTTTTCAATCCTGTCTCTTTGCTTGCCGTCACCGAGAATCCAGAGGGTAAAATCAAAGCCCTCGTCGTGAAGTCTTGCGGCGCATCTGCAGAGTCTCGGATAACCCTTCGGCTCCTCAAGTCTGCCTACAGAAATAAGCAGCGGACGTGTTACGCCGTCAGTGCTTACCTTTTCTTTTGAGAGAAGCGCGATTTCATCAGAATCAACGGGATTATACTTTACGCATACGGTGTCGCTGATGCCGTATTTTTTTATGAATGATTCTTTAACCGACTCGGAAACGCAGACTATTCTGTCAAATTTTTCATAAGCGGCGGCCTCGTCTTCAACTCCGCGGAATAAAAAATCCGTCCAGTTGTTTTTAATCATATCCGTATGTACCCACGCAATTTTGTTCGCGTCTTTGTTAAGCGAGCCGGATACGATTTTAGTGCTTTCACCCTCAAGAAACGCTATTTCAGTGTCATATTTTTCTCTTAAAAAAAGAAGTCTGAAAAGCTTCGGCGGAAGGATCGAAAACAGTCTGCCTTTAATCTTCAGCGCTAATGAAAGAATTGCGCCCAGTATCAGCGAGCGTCCCTCATATTCTTTGAAAATAACCTTATATTTGAATTTCGAGTGGTTTTTGTATATGTTCGGGTCAACAATCTCTTTGTGCATTGAATAAAGAGTTACGTCAAACCTGCTGAAATCGAGATTGTTGAGAAGAGTCTGAAGAACTTTTTCTGCTCCGCCGGAATAAAGTCCGTTCATAATAATCATAACTTTTTTCACGGCGTTCACCCTTTCAATAATATGTTAACCGTAATATTTTTTATGCCATTCAGCGAATCTGCGCAGTCCCTCTCTGAGAGGAGTGGACGGTTTGAAGCCGAAATCTCTGTATAAATCATCAACATCGGCATAGGTCGTTTCAACATCACCGGGCTGCATGGGAACAAGCTGCTTGTGACTTTCAAAGTCGTAATCTTCGGGGAGCACTCCCGCGCGGATAAGCTCCTGCTGAAGAATATCCACAAAATCGAGAAGATTCTCGGGCTTGTTGTTGCCGATGTTATAAATTTTATATCTTGCGCCGCTGTCTGTTCTGTCGGGAGCTTTCTGCATTACGGCTGTGATTCCCGCAACGATATCGTCGATATAAGTGAAATCTCTTTTGCAGTTGCCGTAATTAAAAATCTTAATTGTTTCTCCTTTGAGAAGCTTGTCCGTAAATCCGAAATACGCCATGTCCGGTCTGCCGGCAGGGCCGTAAACCGTAAAGAAGCGAAGTCCTGTTGACGGAATATCATAAAGCTTTGAGTACGCGTGAGCGATAAGCTCGTCACTCTTTTTAGTGGCGGCGTAAAGTGAAACAGGATTGTCAACCTTGTCATCTGTGGAATAGGGAATTTTTTTGTTTGAGCCGTATACGCTTGAAGAACTTGCGTAAACAAGATGTTCAACGGGATGCTTCCTGCAGCATTCAAGAATATTGTAAAATCCTATGATGTTAGACTCAATGTAAACATCGGGATTGTCTATGGAATACCGCACGCCTGCCTGAGCCGCGAGATTTACCACAATCTGCGGAGCGTATTTTTCAAAAATATTCTCCAAAAAAGCTTTATCGGCGATGTTTCCTTTAATAAATACAAACTTTTCATTTTTGTTAAGCTCTTCAAGTCTTGATTCCTTAAGAGAAACATCATAGTAATCGTTGAGATTATCAATGCCGATAAGAGAGTTGAGATTGAAACTCTTAAGCAGGCTTTTGGCAAGATAAGAGCCTATGAAGCCTGCCGCGCCGGTGACAAGCACATTTTTTCCGTTTAAATCAATGTTATATTCAACCAAAAGAATTCTCCTAATCGCGCTTGAAAAGGTCGCGCGTATAAACTTTTTCTTTTACGTCATCAAGGCACGTGTCATATCTGTTTGCGATAATAATATCGCAGGACTTTTTGAATTCATCAAGGTCGTTGATAACAGCACTGCCGAAAAACTTTGAACCGTCCTCAAGAGAGGGTTCGTATATGACAACTGTCGCACCCTTGGCTTTAACGCGCTTCATGACGCCCTGAATACTGCTGTGGCGGAAATTATCCGAATTGCTTTTCATGGTCAGACGGTAAACACCGATTGTAACATCAGTCTCTTTGGAGCTGTCATAATCGGTTGCCTCATTATAATCGTAATATCCTGCCTGATTCAGAACTCTGTCGGCAATGAAGTCCTTTCTTGTTCTGTTTGATTCAACTATGGCGTGGATAAGACTTTCGGGTACGTCCTGATAATTGGCAAGAAGCTGTTTTGTGTCCTTGGGCAGACAGTATCCGCCGTAGCCGAAGCTGGGGTTATTGTAATGAGAACCGATTCTCGGGTCAAGGCATACGCCGTCAATGATGTTTTTGGTGTCAAGGCCTTTGATTTCAGCGTAGGTGTCCAGTTCGTTAAAGAATGAAACTCGCAGAGCGAGGTATGTGTTGGCAAAAAGCTTGACTGCTTCCGCCTCGGTGTAGTCCATAATAAGCGTCGTGATATCTTCCTTTATCGCTCCTTCTCTGAGAAGAGACGCGAACAGCTCGGCTTCACCGTAAAGGCGGCTGTCTTTGAGATTCGTGCCGACTATTATTCTTGACGGATAGAGATTATCATAAAGAGCTTTGCTTTCTCTGAGAAATTCGGGGCTGAAAATCAGATTGTCCGTGCCGAATTTATTGCGCGCCGATTCGGTATAACCGACGGGTACGGTGGATTTTATTATCATAATCGCATTAGGATTAACTTTTCTGACAGTTTCAATAACATCCTCAACGGCGGAGGTATCAAAGAAATTTTTAACGGGGTCATAATTTGTGGGTACGGCAATTACAACAAAGTGGGCGTCTGCATAAGCGGCTTCAGCATCTGTTACAGCCGTCAGGTCAAGGTCTTTTTCTTTTAAAAACAGCTCAATTTCAGCGTCTGCGATGGGGGATATGCGGCTGTTTATCATATCCACCTTTTCTTTTACTATATCAACTGCCGTTACATGATTGCTTTGAGAGAGAAGAATCGCCACCGAGAGCCCGACATAGCCTGTGCCGGCGACGGCGATATTAAGCTTTTTCTTTTCCAAAAATATCACTCCGTAATCTGATATATACCCATCCATTTGTAGTATAGCATTAAAAAAAGTTTTTATTTTCTAAATTAGAATTATATATATCTATTTTACTCATAAATTTTATTGCTATTTTACAGAATTCAGTGCATATCTGTTAAAATTGTTGAAAAAGTCATAAAGAGATGATATACTGTTCATTAGAAAATACAAATTTATATGTTTCAAAGAGGTACAGTTATGGATTCGTTGTTTAAGAATAACTCGGGTCAGCCGGTATATATTCAGCTTTACGATTATTTCAGAAATCTTATTCTTACAGGGGTAATGCCGTCCGAGAGCAAAATGCCGTCAATCAGAAAATGCGCGGCGACATACGGCGTCAGCAAAACAACGGTTGAATCCGCGTATGTTCAGCTTGAGGCGGAGGGCTGTATCTACTCTGTACCTCAGAGCGGATTTTACATTTCAAGAATGCCGGACTTCGTTGTCAGGGAAGAGTCTGCGGCAAGCTATACCCAAACGTCTGATGACGGCAATCCTGAATTCGATTTCACATCCTCGGCGGCAGACGGTGAAAGCTTCGACTTCAAGCTCTGGCAGCGTTATGTTAAAAGCGCACTGCGTACAGGCTCACGGCTTCTTGACTACGGCGACCCGCAGGGGGAGGAAGACCTTCGAAAGGCTCTTTGCAGTTATGTTTCACGCTCAAGAGGAATCATATGCGGTGAAAGTCAGATTGTTATCGGTGCAGGGGTGCAGAATCTTCTGCAGCTTCTATGTGTGCTTGAAAAAGACAGAAAAAACGTGCTGTTTTTAGGTATGCCCTATGAAAAAGGCGAAGCGGTATTCAGCGATTACGGGAAATCGGTTGAAACGCAGGATGATTATTCCGCTGACGGTTTATCTCCCGATATAATTTATACAAGCCCGTCACATATAAACTACACCGGTGATGTGCTGAGTCTTTCCAACAGAATGAATCTGCTTAATTTTGCGGAACAAAGAGACTGCATAATAATAGAAGATGATTATGACAGCGAATTCAGCTATACAGGCAGACCTGTTCCCGCGCTGAGGAGCCTCGACGGAGGCGAACGTGTTGTATATATCGGCACATTTTCAAAACTGCTGCTTCCGTCCATAAGAATCAGTTTTATGGTGCTCACCAACAGCCTCACGGCAAAATATGAAAAAATAAGACATCTATATAATCAGACGGCATCCAAAACAGAACAGATTGCTCTGTGTCGTTATATCAGCGACGGACATCTTTACTCACGCATAAAAAAGACCAAGAAGCTGTACGCAGATAAAACACGCGCCTTTTATAATAGTATATGTGCAGGTGACTGCGGCTCGTTTGAAATAATGCTCAGTCAGTCGGGTTTTATTGTTTCGGCTGCAGGAAATATCAGTGATATCAAAATGCTTAAAGACGCCATTGAAGGAGAAAACATGCGAGTCAGCTGCGTCAGCGGCGAAACAGAAAATGAGGGAGTTCTTCTTTTTTCTGTTTCGGCTATATCTTCTGATGAAATTGATTTTTCAGCACAGAAAGTACTGCTTTGTATAAAAAAAACAATAAAATAGTAAAAAAAATCAACTAATTCTCTTTACAAATTGAAAATTTTCTGTTAATATTAACATAATGACAATAGAGTAGGTGTAGAGGAGTCCCCAAAACCTGCTTTTTGAGTCACAAATTTATTGGAGGTGCTTATGATGAAACAATCTAAGCGAATGTTATCGGTACTTCTTGCCATCATAATGATTTGCTCCACATTTACAATCGGTGCAAGCGCATTGAAGGCAGACGTTACACAGCCTGCAGGCTACGACGAGATCCTTGATCCCACTGTTACCAGTGATCAGGCAGCGCGTATGCTCCTCGACCTTGTTGAGCCCCTGCTTGCAGATATGGATGTTGACGAAGAGGTAGCCGGTCTTACAATTAAGATTCAGAGCATTGATACCCTTCTTGACACTCTTCATGAACTCAACGACAGCACACTTGCAGATATCGCACTCGGACTTTTAGGCGGCGACCTTAAGAGTCTTAATCTTAAGGCTGGTGACCAGACAGACTCGAAGGGCAACCGCTGCAGAAGAAATAACGGAACCTCTACAGAGTTTGAGGTTCTCGGCGCTGTTCTCTATTTCCTTGAGAAAAACGCGCAGTATGTTGCAAAGTTCGCATATGACGGACTTAACTTCGGTCTCCTTGATTCTCTCGGAGTATTCGGTGAGGACGACCTTGCAGCTCTTAAAGACGTTCACGGTCTTGTAACTACTCTTCTTGAGAAGCTTCTTGCCGGTGAAGAATTCGAGCTTGATATTGAACAGGAATATCACTCATCAAATACTATCGACGGTCTTCTTCAGGATTTCATTGACAACAAGCTTGTTAAAATCCTTGTTGACCTCTTCGCTGAAGACGGAGAAAACACTGTAGCAGAAATGCTCGGTCTTACTGACGTGCTTGCAGCTGACGGTACTCTTACAACAGACGTTCCCACAACAAGAGTATTCCCCAGCCTTACTGAGGGTAAGCTCGGTAAGCTTGACCTTTTCAACGATTCTTTCTACGATTTCCTCGTTAAGCTCTTTAAGGGTCTTGTTAACGATGCGGTTATTCCTTATGCTGGAGTACTTCTCGGCGACCTTATTGACGATGAAATCGCAGGCTATATCGATATAGCTCTTCCCATCCTTAACCTCAATGTTACCTTCCCCGAAGGTGCAGGCGCTAAGGAAAAGATTGATATCCTTCTTAACTACCTTCTCGTTGACGAAGTAGGCAGCAAGAAGTTCATCACATTCAAAGAGTCTACATTCGTTAATTCAGCAGGACAGACTGTTCCTGTTAAGTATCTTTCACTTGCAGACGGATTCTGGACAATGCTTACAGATATCCTTAAGACAGTTCTTCCCATGCTTCCTCCTCTTCTCGGTGACGACTGCCCCGACTTTGATAAGACAGACGCAGAAATCGCAGAGCTTAACGATGAGCAGTTCATTACATACATCATTCAGGCAGTTCTTGAGAAGTTCGTTGACGGCGTTGAATTCGCTGAAGACTGCGACACTATCAGAGAGCTTGCTTCATGGACACTCGTTGAAGTATGTAAAGACCTTATGCCCGAAAAGAACTTCGAAGAAGATTTCCTTGAAGGCCGTATGGATCCCAACAGTGACGACTGCCTCAAGCTCGGCGCATATGTAATCCGTTATTATCTTAACGGTGAAACAACAATTCAGGACAACACTCCTGACAGCCAGATGACTCTTGCGGCAATGCTTAACACAGCTGCTGACTGGGCTCTTGATAAGTTCGGTTCAGTATTCGGCTATGATAAGACAAAGTATTCAGGCAGCTCAGTATGGAATAAAGTATACGACACAGTATTCGCTCTTCTTCCTCTTAACCTCTTTGTAGGTGCGGCTCCTGTTGCTAAGGGCAGCCAGTTCATCTATAAGCCCGGTATCCCCGACAGCGCAACAGGCCTCCAGAACCTCATCATGGACGATATCCTCGGCGGCGTTCTTGAATTCAACGTTATTGAGGGTGACGTAAACGAAGTAGGCGTTACAGGTCTTAATAAGATTCTTTCACTTATCGGCCGCCGCGGCGACTCAGAGCTTAACAAGCCCATTCCTAAGATTCTTCTTGACCTCGTTGCAAGACTTATCAATCCTCTCTTCGGACTTCCCACAGAGAAGAACGCAACAGATCAGCTTTCACTTATTATCCCCTACACATACACATCACTTGACCAGCTTGTAACAGCTAACAAAAATACAACAACACTCAGCCTTACAAATACTCTTTACAGACTCTGCCTTAACATCGGCTTTATCAATAAGGGCACAAACAGCCTCTTCTATGCAGGCTGCCCGATGATTACAAAGCTTATCGGTCTCTGGGGCGATGAGGACGAAGATTACTCATATCCGTTTATCGACAGAGTAGCTCCCACAGACTTCAACGGCGGCAGACAGTACACTTATGAGACACTTAAGGCTCTCTATGAACAGTATGCCGACAGCTCAAATGACGGTATTTCATATGACGATCCCGCATATCAGTATTTCCACATGGTAGACTTCCAGCCCTTCCTTTATCTTGATTTCAAGAGCGCACGCAGCGACGTTGCTTCTCTCCTTTCAGATTATGAGCATGGCAAGGCAACTGATATGTTCAGAAGTGATGCTACAAACGCAGCATACCGTCTTCTTACAATCGTTCGCTTCATGGATGAAGGCTACAACTATGACAAGAGCGTTGAAGCAGACGAAAACAATTACGAAAAGTTCGGCGAAACAATAGCTAATGACAACCAGCTTCTTAAAGTATATAACAAGGCTCTTAACGGCGGATATACTCAGGAAGATTACGGTGACGGCACTAAGAAATATACCGACAGATCATGGTCTGCATTCCAGAAGGCTCTTAACTTTGCAACAGCAGTTGAGCAGGATTATCAGCAGCGCGCATCAGAGTCAAGCGCTAACGTAAGAGCAAAGCTTCTCCGTGATATGAGACAGTCAAAGATTAACATGGCAAGAAAGATGCTCGTTAAGGCTATGGCAGCTCTTAAGTCATGGGTTCCGCTGGCTGACTACTCTTCACTTGATACAGCTATTCAGCAGGCAAACGATACCATCAGCCTCAGAAGATACAGCTCAAAGGCAGTTCAGAAAGCACTTGCAGCTTATCTTGATGCAATCGGTACTGAGCGTGACTATGACCAGGACGATCAGTTCATAGTTGATAAGGCTTGTGAAGACCTTGCAGAAGCTCTTGAAAACATGGACTACGACATGGTTGATTACCTTGACCTCTGGATGGACGGCTTCGGCCAGTACATCGACGAAGACAACGGCTATCTCTTCGGTCTTCCCGAAGGATTCGCTAACGCAGAAGAAATCGAAATGAACGGCGACTTCAATACCTATATGGGTATGTTCGGCGCAGCAAACTCACCTGCAGGTGACTGGATCGGTCTTGACATCGCTTCAACAGCTACAGGTAACGGAACAGGCGCAGTTATTAAGATGTGTGACTGCGACGAAGAAACCGGTTACTTCACAGTTCCTCGTGAAGGCAGCGCAGAATACACCGTAATCATATTCGGTGACGTTGACGGTGACGCATATGCAAACGCTTGCGACAGTACTGTTCTCAGAGCATATTGCCAGCTTAAGCTTACAGACGCTCAGTTCGGTGCTCCCGCAATCTTTGCAGCAGACGCAAATGATAGCGGCACAATCGACAACAAGGACGCTAAGTTCGTTGAGTCAGCAGGTATTATGAAGGAATTCGTAAATCAGGCTCCCGAAAGCCTTATCTACAAGACTTACGGTATTCTTGATGTTCTCGATCTCAGAGAGCCCGCATAAGCAAAACATAATAATAAAAGCGGCATCCGAAAGGATGCCGCTTTTAGTCTGTCGATAAAGTCACAGACCGAAAAAATATAAAAGACTTTATAAACATGAGCGTAGGGCAAGCGGCTTGCCCTTGCCGACCGAAACGTGAATTTTGGCATAAAACATCTAATCCGCAGAGGTTATCGAAACCCCAGCGGATTATTTCTTACTTCGTCACCGACGTTTTACCGTATCTGTATACGCCTACAAACGTCGGTTCCTTGTCTCTGTAACTTTCTCAACAGCCTGCATATCTTGTTAAAAAATGGTGCGGAGTTTAGTCCGCACCATTATAAAATATACCGTTATTTACTTAATTTCTGCGCAAAGTCTGCCAGAGCGGCGGATATTTCTATTCCCTGAGGGCAGAGGGCTTCACAACCTCTGCAGCCGATACAGGCTGAAGGCCGCTTGTCTTCACTCATGGCGTTTATTCTCATTGGAGCGAGAAATCCGCCTCCGGTGAAGTTGAATTCATTGTAAAGCTCAAGAAGTGCAGGAATATCAAGCTCCATCGGGCACTGACTTGTGCAGTAGTGACAGGCGGTACAGGGAACAGAATTGACTGAAGTCATCTCTTCAGCTATATCAAGAAGCGCGGAGAGCTCTTTTCCGTAAAGCTCTTTATTTTCGCTGAAAATATTAATATTTTCTTTAACCTGTTCAAGGTCTGACATTCCCGAAAGTGTTACGCAAACGTCGGGAATGGACTGAATGAATCTGAACGCCCATGCGGCAATGCTTTCATCGGGTCTCATGGCTTTAAGCTTCGATTCGAATTTATCATCGAGCTTCGCAAGCTTACCGCCTCTTACAGGCTCCATAACCCATACTGGGATTTTATACTCTTTAAGAAGCTCAATCTTCTCCTTGGCATCCTGAAAATCCCAGTCAACATAGTTCAGCTGAATCTGACAGAACTCCATTTTTTCGCCGTAAGCCTCAAGAAAACGCTCCATTGTTTCATATGTTCCGTGAACGGAAAAACCGAGATGATGAATTTTTCCGTTTTCTTTCTGCTCGCATAGGTAATCGTAAATTCTGTATTTTTTGTCGAGATACTGCTCTATATTTCTCTCGCAGACATTGTGAATAAGATAAAAATCAAAATAGTCCATCCCGGTTTTCTTAAGCTGCTCAGGGAAGATTGTTTCTACCTTGTCCATATTTTTGAGGTCATATCCGGGAAATTTGGTCGCGATATAATAGCTGTCTCGGGGATATTTATTGAGAGTTTTGCCTGTGACAATTTCCGAGTTGCCGTGATGATAGCCGTATGCGGTGTCGAAGTAATTCACGCCGTTCGCGATAGCGTAGTCAAACATTTTTTCAACAGCAGCTTCATCAATTTCAGCGTCGTTTCCGTTAATGACAGGAAGCCTCATTGTGCCGAATCCGAGAGCTGACAGCTTTTTATCTTTAAACTGTTTGTAAATCATATAATACCCCTTTCTTATATATCGCAAAGATATACGCCTGTCTCACCGTCGAATTCGTTGACTCTGACAGATACTACCTCTGCTTTGGAGGTGGGTATGTTCTTGCCGACAAAGTCGGGGCGGATAGGCAGCTCACGATGCCCTCTGTCGATGAGAACAGCGAGTTGAATTCCTCTCGGTCTGCCGTTTTTAAATACGGCCTCTATGGCGGCACGCACCGTCCTGCCCGTATAAATCACGTCGTCCACAAGGACGATTTTTTTATTATTTATGTCGCATGGGAAATAGCTGTCTCCGGTAGTGGGCATATCGTCTGTAAGGGTCAGGTCATCACGGTAAAATGTGATGTCGATATAACCGACAGGCACGTTTACACCCTCAAATTTCTCAATGTTGCAGGCGAGTGCCTCTGCAAGGGGAAGGCCGCGTCTCTTAATGCCTAAAAGAACGATGTCTTCAACGCCTTTGTTTTTTTCAATTATTTCGTGAGTGATTCTTGCCATTGAGCGGCTGACAGCCTGCCCGTCCATAATTCTTGATTTTATGTTCATAACAGCGCTCCGTTTTACGGCTGTTCAGTAACAGGGAAATCCTGCTCTGAATATTCAACCGATATAAAATTGTTTCTCGGAACATAAGTCCATTTGAATCTGAAAATGTTGCAGAAACCTTCTATGGGAATATACAGCTGGTCGCACTGACCTCTGTAGACGGCGGCGTTCATTCTGAATTCAGCGCCGTCCGCAAGAGCAACATCGCTGCCCTCATAAAATACGGCTTTGTGGCGCATGAATTCGCAGGTTACTCTGCCTTTTTCCTTAAGCACATAGCCGCCTGTGAAAGCGCAGAGAGTCGCCATCGGCGCATACCATACACCGTCCTTCTGCTCGGGGGGCGTGCGTACAAGGCACAGACCTAAATCAACGCCCTTGAACATCATTCTTGTTCTGTTGAATATGGGTGCCACAGCGAAAGGCTGAATCTCGTCTTTGTCTTTGTCTATGGTGCATTTGTCAACGATTCTGCCGTCGTTAAGCAGAGACGTGAGCGTCATCTTATTGCCGTCAACCTCAATGATGGCGACCATCTGATTCATTTCCTCCTGGGGATAGAACGCAGGATGCCATACTTTCGCAAGAGTCTTTGAGCCGGGCGGATTTTCGTTAGTGTTGCCCAGCATATAGTGAATCGTACCCTGTGAGGGACGGTCAAACATTTCTTCGTTTCTTATAGGATAACTGCGTGAGAAATTATGCTCATGACCCGAAAATATAATGTCGCACATTTCCATGCTTTCTCTCATCATGGGGTATGCGTCGTCATTTTGGCTCTCGGGGCCGGAGTAATAAATCGGGAAATGGTATGAGCCGATTTTCCACGTTTTATCCGTTCTGCTCATGTCCGCTTTAAGCCATTCGTTAACGTCTTCGGGGCCGTTTACGCCGAGAACTGCGAAGTGAACATTGCCGTAATCAAAGGTATAGTTTTCAGTTTTCCAGTTCTCGGGGCCGTCGTAGGCGTAAGAGCCTTTGAACTGTCTGTTGAAGTATTCTGCGGGTTCAGCGTAGTATCTGCCCTCGCATTTTTCTTCTGAATAAATTCTGAATCCGCGGTTGTCGTGGTTGCCGACAGTCATCATATAGGGAATGCTCTCAACAACGCCCTTGACTCCGCTGAACATACCGTTCCACTGAACCTCGTGCTGGCCGCAGTCAGTGTTGTCTCCGCCGGTGAGAATGAATCTTGTGTCGGGATTCTCCTCAAGTATTTTTTTGAGGAATTCACCGACCTTTGAATAGTCGGGCTTATTGAACGGATGACCTTTCTGATGGTCGGAGATTGCTATAAATTTAAACTTTGTCAGATTTTCGGGTTCCGTTGTGAAGCTGAATTCGTCGCTTCTGAATTCGTCGTTTCCACAGGTATAAAAATACTTTGTTCCTGGCTTAAGTCCTGTGATTTTAGCCCAGAAAAGGCTGCTGACGTCTATATCGCTGTCAAAAACCTCGGTGACAGCGTCAGTGCGTTTATATTCATCGCTTCCGTCCTCACGGCAGAGAACGAATCCCTCTTTTATTGAAACGTCAGTGCGCCATGTGACGGTCATAGTAGTCTTTGCGTCATCTGAAATGCTGAGCATAATGTGGTCGGGCATTTCTGTCGAGCCTCTGACGGGCTTTTTGCTGATATCCATGAGTACTCCTCCGTAAAAAATTCTGAAATAATTGTATCACAGCGGGCAGGTTTTTTCAACTCGTTGTTGAAAAAATACTTATGTGATGATATAATCTAACGGGGTGATTAATTATGATTACAAGATTTATTTCGCTTATTCTTTCGACTGTTCTGCTCGTTGTGCCGATACTTGTTCAGAACGCTTCCGGCAAGAAAAACGACAGGGAGGAGCAGATTACGAGAATCGCTGAGCTGGAAGAGTCCTATAACAGCGGTGATTTTGAGCCGGTTGATGAGGCTTCGTTCTTTGACGGCGACCTTGAGGCTGAGCTTCTTAACGGAATAAAGTTTAACGAGGTTTCTTTTATAGCAACACACAACAGCTATCAGAAGGACGGAACAGAGGCTACTAAAAAGGTGTTCGAGAATCTTTCAAAAATCACATTCGGCCTTGTAAGTAAAGAAAAGCCGCTGTTTGAAAGTGAGACTCTCACACAGCAGTTCAATAACGGTATCAGAAGCATTGAGATTGACGTTGAGCCTGTTGTTAAAAAGGGCGTAACCTCCTTTGTCTGCATGCATATGCCCGTCTGGGGCGCAGGCACAACCTGCTACGATTTTGCCCTTGCGATGAAAGAGATATATCTCTGGAGTGAGAACAACCCGAATCATCTGCCGATAACGATTATAATTGAGCCTAAGAAGTGGGCGCTTCCCGTTAACGGCATGAAGAGCTTCAGCGTTGAATACGCTCAGGAACTTGATGAGATTATCAGAGCTTCTCTTAAGGACAAGCTGGTTACTCCGGCGGATATGCTGCGTGATTATGCAAGCTTCGCTGAGATGCGCCTTAATGATGACTGGTGCAAGGTCAGCGACATGCTCGGCAAGGTGCTGATTCTGCTCCATCCCTGTGACGCGACTTCCGACTATATCGCGCTCGATTATTCGGTTAAGTCTCAGGCAATGTTCCCTGCGCTTACATACGGCAATAAGAATGACAGCTTTGCGAGCTTCCTGCTTATAAATGACCCGATATCGGCTTATGATACAAGCGCAGAGATTATCGACAGCCTTAAATTTGTTGTCAGAACAAGAGCCGACCAGTATCTTAAGGTTGATGACGAAAACAGAGAAAAAGCGAAGCTCAGCGGTGCGCATATAGTATCCACAGACTATCCTCAGAGAGATAATTCAACGGGAGATGTATTCTCGTTCAATAACGGCAAAACAATTAAAAGGAATAAATAACGGTGAGAAGTTATGAATGAAGTTAAAGTTTTAAGCTATAAGTTCCTTGTCGGTGCGGCAAACGTGGGGTATAAAAGCAATGAATACAGCGGCTCCGTTTCCCTTAATCCCGACAGGCACAACGCCTTTGACGAGGAGTTTAAATATAAGTTCTTTTTGAGGAATGTTGACGATGAGCTTAAGGTTGTGGCTCAGTGCTACGTGGGCAATGTTTCATTTGATAATGTTGACCCGGAGCTTATAAAGGAGCTTGAATTTGAGGGCTCTGACGACGGCGTGAATCAGGCGCGCGAATGGGTTCAGGGCGCGTATGAAGCAATAAAAGAGAACAGATAAAAATCAAGGCAGTTGCTCGGTGATGAGCAGCTGCCTGTTTTTATTATTCTTTCACTTGTGATTTTTCTTTATAAAACGCTGTGACCATCCGGCAGGTGATTATGCCGAGAATCATCAGAAGCAGGCCTTCGCCGCTCTTTATAAGGTCACGAAAAACGATGTGACTCATAAATAATTTTGAGAGTACGCTTATTACCGCTCTGCTCATTTCGAAGCATCCGATGCAGAAAATCACCGGCAGATATTCTTTAAATGAGCCGCAGTAAGGCAGAATCTCAATCAGCGCGATGACCGCGATAAGAAGGATGAGAAAGTCTGTACCGTTTTTATAAATCCAGAAGCAGGACGCGATTGCCGCGGGAGTATATTTAAGGAAAGGACTGAATTTATCAGCACCGCTTTTCTTGAGCTTAATCCCGAGAATCACCATAAACGCGACGCCGATAATTACGTTAAGACCGAGAATTATCATGGAGTCAACGCCAAGAAATCTGAGGGGGGAGAGCAGTCCGAGATACTGCTCCTCAGAAGCTGTTGAGGCTTCGCTCATCTCTTTGAGCAGCTGAAGGGGATTTATGCCTGTCAGGGCGGAGGATGCCGCCCAGCCGGCAACGCAGAAAGCACCGGCAATAATCAGAGGCTTTATTTTTTTATCAATAAGCCATACAAGACAGAAAAGTGCGGAAATCTGCGGCTTCAGAAGAGCGATTCCCATAATCAGACCGGCGATAACCGGCTTTTCGTCGACAAGCAGCAGGGCGCAGATAATCATGAGAGAAATAACGCCGCCGCAGTTGCCGAAAAATATTGAATACATGAAGCTGAAATGGGAGACGGCCGCAAACGCTATAACAAAAAGATTTTTCTTTTCGTGATTCCTTTTATAAATCAGATAAATCCCGAGGGCGAGAAATACAATGTGAAGCGCCGTGAGATATACCTTGGCCGCGGTTATGGGCATATATCCGGGGTAAAAGAACGCACCGAAAACAAGCGCCCACGGAACGGTTGAAAACCTCGGGGGAATCGTACCGACAAATTCGTCTATGGCTTCAACGCCTATAAGCTTGTAGGGGTCGAGGCCCTTCATTGTGTAGCCTACTATAGCGCGGTGCCCCTGAAGGTCGCGGCATTCAAACTTAAGACCGTCAAGATAAACGAACATAATCCATGTTGCAATAAAGAAAACCGCGGTAACGCAAATTGTGATAACCGTATTTCTTTTTTGCGCTTTTTCGTTGAGAAGCATAATATCCTCCGTTATTTAATGGGAATAAGGACGTTTGACTGGAAAAGGTCAGACAGAAGCGGAATTTTAACAAACATGAGAACGATAACGATAACGACAAAAGCAAGCATGTAAAGCATAAGGCCTTTTTCTTTATAGAGCTTTTCCGGCTTCTGAACAGAGGAGTCGGTCTTGTAGCTGAGGTTAAGATAAACTATGAAAAGTCCGCACAGGAAGGGGATTGCTATCAGAAGTTCGATTCTGTATTTTATCATAAAAATTCCGCAGAAGAAAACAGAGAGAAGAGCGTAGAAAATCGCTGAGGAAAGAAGTGAATTCTCTGTGTAGAATTTAAATGACTTTCTGTAAAGGGCTGCCTGGGATTTGTCGCCTATCATTCTGTATTCCGCATAACGCTTGATTGCCATGAGAAACGCGCCGCCCATCCAGTAGCCTAAGATAATGCTGACAGGGGGAACAAACTTCTCTGTAACGGCAAACCAGCCGATAAGAAGTCGGATTGCGTTATTGATTGATTCTGAAAGAACGTCAACAAATGCGATTTCTTTAAGGCGGAATGGACGGACGTTATAGAGAATGCCCATAACAAACAGCCATACCTCCATGGCAAAAACGTATTTGTTGGCAAACCAGCCTGTAACGAAACCGACCGCGGCAAAAATAAAATATTCGAGAAGAATGAATTTTGTCTTGAGTCCCTCGGCTACAACGGGTCTGTTCTTTTTAGTGGGATGGAATTTGTCAAACTCAGCGTCAAGCCATTCGTTGATAACGTAGTTTGCCGAAGCGATGCAGCAGGTGGATATCATCATAAGCACAAAGCGGATGATGAAGGATTTAACGTCGCCTATGTCACGAACCATGAAGAAGGCGAACACTACGCCCGGCAGAACAAAAAGCTGCTTTATCCAGTGACTTATTCTGCATATCTTAAGGTAATTCATAAAATTTGATTTGCTCATATGAATATCTCCTCTTTAAAAATCTATACATTATATTAAAACATTTTGTGAGAATTTTGTCAACATAAAAGCGGCGATATGAATGATTTTATTACTTGATTTCAGCGGCTGATTGGAATATACTTAATTCAGATAATTTCACAGGGAGCGGACAGTATGAGCTTTATAAACACTTTTTCTTTCTGGAAAAAATTTATAACTGATATCAGCTTTCTTGACTGCGGCGATAAAATAAAGCTGGTTATTCGCGTCAGACGTCCCGCCTTTGACGCTGAGCTTGCCGCGCCGTTAAAAATATATGCTGATTCGTTTAACGACGAGGAGCCGTATGACAGAAAGACTCATGTGTTTTTTATTGATAAAGACGGTGTTGATAAAAACACCGAGCTTTGTTTTGCATTCAGACCTTTTATCAAAAAAATGCCTGTATGCAGATACAGATTCTTATTCGGCGAGCCTGAGTA
>JAZUHE010000171.1:0-6450 GCA_045641565.1 Acutalibacteraceae bacterium
GATAATAATTAAGGAGAAGCTTTCATAGCTTCTCCTTTCATCTTGTCGAAATACTTTTCGACAAGATGGCCAGGCTGTTGAGAAAGTTACAGAGACAAGGAACCGACGTTTGTCGGCGTATACAGATACGGTAAAACGTCGGTGACGAAGTAAGAAAAATCTGCGTGGTTTTCGATAAACCACGCAGATTAATTATTTTCATGACGAAACTAACGTTTCGGTCGGCAAGTGTAAGTCGCTTGCCTACACTTAAGTCTTTAATGTTTTTAATATTTTTCGGTCTGTGACTTTATCGATAGTCTGTAAGGAGAAGCCGTTAAAAGCTTCACCTTTTTTATTCTATAGATTTTATATTGTCAATGTTTCCGCTGTAAAGCTTATCAATGTTTTCGGTGATTCTGTCAATGTCCCAGTCCCACCATCTGAGGTTTAACAGATAACTGATTGTTTCGTCGTCAAAACGCTTTTTTACAACCCGACAGGGATTGCCGACGGCGACTGTGTACGGAGCTATATCACCCGCCACAACAGAATTTGCGCCGATTATTGCCCCGTCGCCTATATGAACACCGGGGAGCACCGTAACATTCTGGCCGAACCAGACATCATTGCCGACAACGGTATCACCTTTTACGGGAAGCTCTTCAATGGGAGGGACAAATTTCTCCCATCCGCCGCCTATAATATAAAACGGATATGTTGAAGCGCCGTTCATTTTGTGATTTGCGCCGTTCATAATAAACTCTATACCTTTCGCAATAGAGCAGAATTTGCCGATAATCAGCTTGTCGCCGATAAAATCATAATGATGTGTTACGTGTTCTTCAAATCTGTCAGCACCGTCCGCGTCATCATAATATGTAAAGTCGCCGACAATAATATTGGGATTTCTGATTATATTTTTAATATAGCAAAGGCTTGGAATATCGGGATTCGGGAAAGCTTTGCGGGGGTCGGGAGCCATAAAATCACCTTCTGATATTTTAGTAAACCGAAAGCACAGAGGCAGGCAATGTCTCTGTGCTTTTGTGTCAGTTATTTCAGTTCTCAACAGGGAGCCAGAAGCAGTTGCCGTAAATATCGGTGATTCTGTAAGCCGCGCTGACTTCTTTCGCGTCAAGCTTGAGGTTTGTGAGAGTCAGTCCGCTTGCGGGAACTGTGAATGCACTGCCCAGTGAGTATGAATCATTATAATTGCCGTCAAGGTCATAGTAATCGCAGAGAAGCTCAATCCTGTCGCCTGTATTGATTTCTATGCAGCCCTTTGCCTGTACGTCTACGGTGTTATCCTCATACATGGGATACGCGCCTGTAACTATGCCGTCAGGATTGTTCTTGTCAAATACAACCTGAAGATTTACGAATTCGCCGTTGAGAAGAGCGGGGATTCTGCCGACTGTAACATAGCTTTCATCAGCAAGCTGTGTATCAGATACAAGATAGTATGCGCAGGCCTTGCCGTTAAGTGTGAGCCATGTGCCGTCATAGGCGAGGAGAATGCTGTCATCATCATACCAGTCAAATGTGTTGTCAAGACCCATGTCGATATAGCCGTCGCCGTCTTTTACAAATACGTTAAGCTCAACTGTCTGGATGAGACTCCATTCATCATTTTTAAGGTCGAGCACGTTTTTGCCGTCTTTTACGGTAGCTGTTATTCTTTCGGGGTCAAGGCAGCTCTTTGCGATATCCTTTGCCTTGTCTGAGATAAGCTGAGTATCAACCCAGTCATATTCGGCAGGCATGCTGCGGCCTGAGAAGCCTGTCAGAAGGCTCGCGAGAGTGCCGATATCAAGACCGCCCGATGATGAGCTGCCTGATGAGCCGCCCAGCATGGAGAAGAGACCGCCTAAGGCTGACGCTCCGCTGCCTGATGATGAAGAGCTGCTGCCTGAGGAAGAACCGCCTGTTAATGAGGACAGCAGGCCGCCTGTGATAATATCAACAGGTGATGAAGATGATGAAGTGCCTGTGTATGCCTGAATGAGAGAGCCGAGCAGGTCTCCGCCGAGGGAGAATTCACCCTGCTGAGCAGCTGTGGAGGCAATCTGTCCGCCGTATTCAAGGCTCGCGAAGGATTTAATGCAGTTTGCGTATTCGTCGTCAATGCCTAAGTCCTTATAAGAAGCAACCGCGCTTTTAACATTCTTTGTGGTTTCATAGGGGAAGTAAATGCTGAGACCGTTGCTTCGGGAGATAGTGGATTTATTGTATTTTACGCAGCCGTGAAGAGTCTTGGCAAGCGCTTTTGATTCGTCTGTGTCAATTCTCTGAGCGAGGTCAACAAGGTCAACCTGGTTGATTCTGCTCTGCTGAGCGTACTGGCGTACACCCGCGCGGGCGTCAGAAACCTGCTTGTAGTCATCTGACTTAATCATTTCATTTGTGGAAGAGGAGAAGTCGCGGAATGACTCGGGAACTGTTCCCTCAAGCTCGGCAAGGTCGGTAAGTGAAAGAGTAACCTTTGCAGAGGGTGTTGAAGAACAGCAGGCAGATACAAAATCGTCGATAATAGTCTGGCCGAGGTCAACGGTTGAAACGGCTGTGTTTTTAGAAAGCTCTGTGAGCCAGTTCTTGTAATACCAGCCTGTGCCGGGTTCTGTTTCTTCTGACGCTATAAGATAGTCCGCATAGTTGTTGCATACAAGAGCGGTCTCAAGGGTTGCCATAAGGCAGGCGTCAAAGCCGATGAAATCGAACTCACAGTCTGCGCTCTTGAGAGCGGAGTTGATTTTGCTCAGAGTCATGGAAGCGCCTGATGTGTCTTTTTCGTCATAGCCGTAGCCTGTAAGAGAGCCGCCGCCGTGGTCCCATAAAATAAGAATGTTTCTGTCTGCGTCGTAATTCTTTTCGCAGTAATCTATGAACTTTGTGAGATTTTTCGGGTCAGTCATTGAAGCGGTGCCTGCGTTCTTTTCAAGCAGTCTGAGCTTTTTATTCTCAACCTTGAAAATCTGATTGCAGGTTGAAGAGATGGAACGGTTTTTCCATGCCTTGCATCCGCCTGTTTCAATAATGACATTTACGTTGTCTGAAATATTCGCGCTGAGTATTTCCTGAAGGTCTTTTGTTGCCATGCCGTATTTTGATTCAAGGTCTGTTCCGCACATATAAATCATAACGGTAACGGTGTCGCCGTTTGAGGGTGTGTATCTTTTAGCGCGGGCGAGCTTGGATACGGAATAATCGGGCTTGGAATATGATGAGTAATCAGCTGAGACTGATGAAGAACCGCTGTCGTTTATATTGGCAATACCGTCAGTGCCTAATCCGGAGAGCAGGTCGCCGCCGCCTAAGGATTTTGAAATAACAATAATACCGATAATAATAGCGGCAATGATAAGTATTTTTTTAAGGCTGAGCTTGCCGGAACCTAAAATGGGAATACCGCCCGAAGCCGCTCTTCCGGAAGAACCTTCTGTTTTCCTTCCGCCGCCGCCAACCGGACCGGAGCCTGTACTTACACGTCTGCCTCTGCCGACACCTGCGGAACCGCTGCCGACAGTCTTTTTTCTGCTGTGAGGTCTCTGATTCTGATCCATATCTGCACATCCTCTTTTATTATTTTAAAAGCAGTTTTATTATAGCATGATGTTCAATAAAATTCAACTTAACATCAAATGTTTTTTATCGGGTTTAAAGATATGTTGAAATGAAAGATATTATATGATATTATTACAGTGTAATAGAGTTACAGTGATTAATGTGTTATAAAATATATTTGTACAGGGGTGGAAATATGAAATTAACATTTATCGGAGCAGTTCACGAGGTTACAGGCTCATGTTCACTGCTTGAAGTCTGCGGAAAGAATATTCTCATTGACTGCGGTATGGAGCAGGGCGAGGATATTTATGAAAACTGCGAGATTCCCGTTGCGCCGGGCGAGATTGACGCTGTGCTTATCACGCACGCCCATATCGACCATTCGGGAATGCTTCCGTCACTTGTGGCGAAGGGCTTCAGCGGAGCTGTATACGCAACAGAGGCGACTCACAAGCTCTGCGGCATCATGCTCAGAGACTCCGCTCACATACAGGAATCCGAAGCTGAATGGCGCAACAGAAAAGCTCGCCGCTCCGGTGACGATTTATTTATACCAGCTTACACCGTAGCTGACGCGGAAACGGCGCTGAGTCTTTTCAGACCCTTCTCATATAATGAAGAAAAAGAAATTTTTGACGGAATTTCCGTTAAGTTTATTGACGCGGGCCACCTGCTCGGTTCGTCAAGTATTTATATTACAATCAACGAAAACGGTGAGAAACGTACGGTTCTGTTTTCGGGCGATATCGGTAATGTCAGCCGTCCGCTGATAAGAGACCCGCAGAAGCCGCCCTACGCCGATTACACTGTTATCGAGTCAACCTACGGCGACAGACTTCACAGCGAGCGCCCCGATTATGTGGGTCAGCTCACAAGGATTATTCAGGATACATTTGACCGCGGCGGTAATGTTATCGTTCCGTCATTCGCAGTGGGCAGAACTCAGGAGCTGCTTTATCTTATCCGCATTATCAAGGATAAGAAGCTCATCAAGGGCCACGACAGATTCCCTGTTTATGTTGACAGCCCTCTCGCTGTTGAGGCCACGAGCATATACGCTTCAAAGCTTTATGATTATTATGATGAAGAGACTCTCGAGCTTCTTAATAAGGGAATCGACCCGATAATTTTTGATAATCTCAAGCTGCTTGTAACGTCTGATGAATCCAAAAGAATTAACGATGACACAACCCCAAAGATTATCCTTTCAGCTTCGGGAATGTGCGACGCCGGCAGAATAAGGCATCATCTTAAGCACAATCTCTGGCGAAAGGATTCAACTGTTCTTTTTGTAGGATATCAGTCGGAGGGCACTATCGGCAACAAGCTTCTTAACGGAGTTCCGACGGTCAAGCTCTTCGGTGAAAATATCGAGGTTAACGCAAAGATTGAAATGCTTGACGGTATCAGCGGCCACGCCGACAGAGACATGCTTCTCGGCTGGCTTGAGAATATGAAAAAAGCACCGAAGACCGTTTTTGTTAATCACGGTTCAGACGAGGTGTGCGACAGCTTTGTTCAGAGCATTGAGCAGAAGCTGGGATATCCGGCTGTAGCTCCTTTCAGCGGTGACTGCTATGACCTTGTAACAGGTCAGTGCATCGCCAAGGGCAGAATTGTTAAGATTAATAAGCACAGTGAGGGCAGAAGAAAAGCGAACACTCTGTTTGAGCGTCTTGTTGCCGCGGGTCAGAGACTTATTAAGATTATCAATCAGAATAAGAACAGCGCGAACAAGGATATCGCGAGATTCACAAGTCAGATAAACGCTATCTGCGATAAATACGAAAAATAAAACCCATAATAAAACGGAGCTGCAATCATATCGGTTGCGGCTCCGTTATCTGTTCAGATTAAATTATTCCGCGTGTGCGGGGATGGTGTACTGATATCCGTCAATCCACTCCATTGTGATGTAGTTTCTCGCACGGAGAAGGATTTCGTCCGGATAAACCTCTATGTTCATGCCGAGACCGCCGTCTTCGGTTTTGGTTATGCTGGGGAGATTCACGCAGTAAAGATTTTTGCAGAATTCAGTGTCGAGAGTGTACTCGTCATAATTATGATGAAGATGTCCTGT
This sequence comes from Acutalibacteraceae bacterium, assembly GCA_045641565.1. Lineage (GTDB taxonomy): Bacteria > Bacillota > Clostridia > Oscillospirales > Acutalibacteraceae > CAG-488. The sequence continues at coordinate 5,627 of JAZUHE010000171.1, forward strand.
GATAAAGAATACGGGATAATCATAATCGGGAACATATTTTTCAAATATTTCTTTAACCTTGTCGCTCTGCTCTCCGATACCCCAGTTCTTTTCCGCCTCCGGATGATAAAATGTGTTGTTTGAGTTGTACATCGGCTGATGACAGACTACAAAAACAGGCTTGTCTGTCTTAACCGCCTCGGCCATCTGACTGTCAAACCAGCTGAGCTGTTCGTCTGAGATATAGGCTTCTATGCTGAGCATATCCTCAGAGCCGAGAATGATGAATGTGTATCCGTTTACTTCAGTCGAATAATATGTTCTGTCGGTTTCTATGCCGCAGAATTCAGCAAAGTCGAAGAAATATCCGGCGGCTTCATCGTAGGTGTCACAGGCTCTTACGTCGTGATTGCCTGCTGCGGGCAGAACGGTTTCGATTTTATTAAAGGTTCTCATGGACCATTCGAGCATGGCGTATTCCTTAGGGTCAGACGCGTTTGAAACGTCACCCGAAATAACAAGAGCGTCGGGAATATGGTCTGTTTTTGAAATGCCGCATAAAACCTTTCTTAAGAGTTTGCTTCTGTCGTGGAAATAATCCGAGTTGGAATGAGTGTCGCTTATAAAAGCGGCGTCGAGCAGAATTGTTTCGCTGTCCGCAACGGTGTACTCTTCTTTACCGTACCATATTGCGCTTGGAATAAACGAAAACGCCGAGGTAAGAGTATAGAGAATTACCATAAAGAATGATGCGATTCTTGAAAAAAACATATCCGATTCCTCCAAAATAAACTGTGTGATAATTTTACAACCGAAACACTGTGCCTGTCAATAAAAATCTGAAA
>JAZUHE010000172.1:0-6253 GCA_045641565.1 Acutalibacteraceae bacterium
CTATTGATTACGCTCTCGGTGAGCCCGACGCACCTGTTATGATTATCGCTGACACCAAGAAAGGTGCAGGTATTGACTTCATGGAAGACGATTTCCACTGGCATTACGGTGCAGTTGATGAAGCAAAGTATCAGCAGGCTAAGGAAAGCCTTCAGAAATATTATGAGAAGCGCGTTGCTCGTGCAGAAAAGGAGGGCAAATAATTATGGCAGGCGGACTTGTATATACAGCTCTTGAGTCAACTGAACTCTCTACTGCTGAAATTTACGGCCAGACCCTCGTTGACCTCGGTCGTGAACATAAAGAAATTGTCGGACTTTCTGCAGACCTTGCAGGTTCAACAAAAATCGGCGTATTCGGTAAGGAATTCCCGGATCGTTTCTTCAACGTAGGTATCGCTGAGCAGAATATGTTCGGTATCGCAGCAGGTATGGCAAAGGCAGGCCTTGTTCCCTTTGTTTCAACCTTCTCAACATTTGCGTCTCTTCGTTCTGCAGACCAGATTCATACTGACATCTGCTATCAGAACATCAACGTAAAGACAATCGCAACACATTCAGGTACATCATTCGGCCAGGCAGGTTCAACACATCATGCTATCTGCGATATGGCTACAATGCGTGCTATGCCCAACATGACTCTTATCTGCCCCGCTGACGGCGTTGAAACCGCAGAAGCAGTTAAGGCAGCATATGAGAACTTCGGCCCCTACTACATCAGAATCAACCGTGGTTTTGACCGCGTACTTTACAATAAGGATTTCCCGCTTGAGTACAAGTTTGAAGTAGGCAAAGCATTTGAGGTTAATCCCGGTACAGATATTACTGTTATCGCTTGCGGCTCATGCGTATTCCAGGCTTATCAGGCAGCTAAATTCCTTGAGAACGCTGACGGACTTAAGGTTCGCGTTCTTGATATGCATACAATCAAGCCCATCGATAAGGAAGCTATCCTTAAAGCAGTTATGGATACACGCCGTATCATCACTGTTGAAGACCATACTGTTCTCGGCGGTCTCGGCTCAGCTGTTGCTGAGGTTATGGCTGAAGCAGGTAAAGGCTGTGCATTCACACGCCTTGGCCTTCAGGATAAGTTTGCTCCCATTGGTCTTCATGAAGACATTATGTCAATGCTCGGCATCGACTGCAACGGTATCATCGCTGCTGTTCGTGAAGCAATGAACAAAGACTTTGAAGAGGACGACAACTGGGACGACGAAGTTTAATCTTTAAATTTTTAAACTTTAAATTTCAGAATCCACAGAAAGGAATGATTTACTATGGCAAGCGAAGCCGTATTGACCAATAAAATATTTCTTACCGCTGCTTTGCCTCTTATAAAGGTTATCGGTACAGATGTTCCGTCACTTGCTAAAAAGTTCGAGCATATGCACGCTGTCTTCCAGATGAGCGCGCTTGATCCCGACAGCCCCGGCGGAAAAGTCGGCACTCATTTCACTGTTAATAACGGCGAGTGGGTTGTATGTGCAGATAAAGTTGCAACAAACGCTTTTGTTGACCTTGAGTTCAAGAGCATTGACGCTATGAACTCTTTCCTCAAGGGCAAAATCGGCCCCTCAACTCTTCCCAAGATGAAGGGCGCACTCAAATATCCCAAGGTTTTTGCCGCTCTTATGGCAACACTTCTTAAGATGTCAAGTGTTCTGACAGCTAAAGAAGCTCCCGCCGCAGAAGAAGACAAAAAGCTTATGGTTAAGTGCTATTTCTATCTTCTTTCATCAGGTATCAGCCAGCTTAACAAGCAGGGCCATCCCGCTGTTCACGATTGGGCGCTCAAGAGCCCCGACCGTGTTTATGCTTGGGCTGTTAACGGATATGACGACATTTCCGCATACCTGAGAATCAAGGCAGGCAAATCACGCGCAGGCAGAGGCGTTTACAAGAGAGCAATGCCTTTCTTCACCATGCGTTTCGATTCACTCGACAGCGCACTCGGTATCCTCATGTCCACAGCTGATATGCTTGAATCCACCAAGACAGGTAAGCTCATCATGGACGGTGCTCCCGAATTCGGCGCACAGATAGGTGAGTACATGATGCTTGTCGGTGATTACGCACAGGGCTAAAATAAATATTATTATTTTACCGGTCTGTTTTTACAGGCCGGTTTTTTTCGTGTTCCGTCCCGGAAACTATCTGAATCACCCTTTTAATATCATCATACAAAAGTGCCTGCTTTGTTGATTATTTTTCATGAGTATTTTTATCCTATAAAACAGTACGCTGTCATTATTAAGATTTGCCGTGATTGATGTTGCAGATTGTATAAAAAATTGCGTTAAATTACGTTAATATTATTGAAAAAATATTTTTTTATTGACAAGAGACAACAGGGCGTTTATAATGATAATGTAAATATGTGTAGTAGTATCTGCACAATTTTCATTATTTTTCTAAAGGAGGATTTTCTATGACTTTAAGTAAGCGTATACTCAGCGTGCTTATGGCTATGCTTATGGTCTTCTCTGTTGTTCAGATAGGCGTCAGCGCTATCGATATAGCAGCAGGTGACAATGCTGAGGCTACAAAGTCAATGGTTGACAACGGCGAAGGCAGATATGTCTTACCGCAGGCAACCCTCACAGCATCACCCGTTATTCGTGTCGCATCGAAGGTTGACGGTTACGGCGATTTCATCAGCGGTAACACGATCATTAAAGCGACTCCCTCAGGTGTACCTGAAATAACAGGCAACTATACCAAAGAAGCCTATTCAGGTGAACTTCCTGAATATCCTACAGTTGTATTTGAGTCAGATGTTTCTCTGGCAAATGATGCAGCCAGCGTTACACTTTCGTGTGATGGCATTTCAAATATGACATATGAACTCAAAGACCACACCAACAACAAGTGGGAATGGATTATTACCGGCGGTACAATTTCCGCAGGCAATTTCGCTGACTTCAAGGTAACATTCAGCTACACTCATAAGGATGTTCTTACACAGGTAACTGAAACAAAGCAGTACGCTGTAACAGCAAGCTCTTATGCTGATTATGTTGCTCAGCCCGCAGGTGTTCATTCAACTGGTGAAAGATCTTATGCTTTCCACAGTGCTACTCAGCACGGCTTTGTTTACCGTATTCTCGGTATCAACACAAAGGGCAGCTACTATCAGCTCAATGATGATTCAGGCGACAAGTGGGCACACGGCGTTTTTGACTTCCAGTCACAGCGCACCGCAGCCTCAAAGACATCTAACCAGTACCCCACAGGCGGTATGGTAACATTTAACCAGCCTTCAAAAGACTGTGAAGGCGGCAACAACTCCAACACAGGCGTTGACGAGAACCGTCCCGTATCAACAACATACATTGATACTTCAAAGGGCATCGCTCTTAACAGCGCGAGCACCAACCTCCGTATTTCAGTATTCAACTGGAAAGACGCTTCATCACAGGACAGTGAATACAAAGCATATTATGCAATAAACAAGGTTATAAACGGTGAAAAGAATTCCGGTGATCCCACCGATGCAGCATCAGAAGCAGAACTCGGCAGTGCTCTTGCTACAGGTTCAACCGTTTATCTTAAGACTGACGGCAACAAATATGACGGCGGCGCATACGGTATCACAAACTCCGCAAACGGCAGAGTCTTTGCTCTTAACATCCCTTTCAACGGTTCAGCTTATGCTACATCAGGCAACAAGACAACTGACGCTGACGGTACAGGCCATATTGCCTACACCCTTGTTTCAACTCCCGGTGTAAGATATACTCCCGGCGGCAGCGGAAACATGTTAGACATTACATCAGCAGTTGACATCCGCCTTGTAACATATAACAAGGCAACCCTCAGAGGTGCTATTGAGCAGGCTCTTACAGATACAGCCAATATCCCCGTATCTCCCACAGGCACTCAGATCGGTATCGACCCTCAGGGCTGGTACTATAACAACGCTGACGGAAGCTGGGATACATTCCAGACAGCTCTTCAGAACGCTCAGCGCGTAAACGCTAAGTATGACGTTACTCAGGGCGACATCACAGCAGCAGCAAACGCTCTTGACGCTGCAGTTGCAGACCTTAAGGTAGCAAGAGCTGACTACACTAACGCATTAGTTCTCCTTACAGGTGAGACAGGCGTTGCAAACCTTAACGCAAACCTTTACACCGACGAATCATGGGCAGCAGTAGTTGCAGCTCAGAGAGCTCTCGGCACTAACATCGTTAACGACGAATCATCACGTTACACAATTTTCTATCAGCCTCTTGTAAACAAACTCACAGCTGACCTCCAGGCAGCTATCGATAACCTTGAGTATCTCCCCGCAGATTACACAAGAGTTGAGTACGCAAAGGCATACGCAGCAGAGAAAGAACCTTATGATATCTACACTGCCGAATCAGTTGCAGCTCTTGAGGAACTCCTTACTCTCGCTGACAGCACAGCTTTCCGCGCTAAGAACATCACCGAACAGGAATATGTTGACGGTATAGCAGACAGCATCGAAGCAGCAGCAGACGCTCTTGTAGTAAGAGGCGCTGACTATACAGAGGTTAATGCTCTTATCGCAGAGTATAACAACACATATCTCCCCAACAAGGATAACTACACAACCAAGACATGGAACGCTTATACAAATGCTGTTGAATCAGTAATCCCCGGCGTTGCACTTGACCAGCAGTTCATCGTTGATGAATGGAGAGACGATATTATCAGATATCGTGACAAGCTTGCTCTCAACAAGGCTGACTATACAGCAGTTAGAGCAGCAGAGAGCGCAGCAGATAAACTTGATCCCTCAGCTTACACTGACGCATCATGGGCAGTTCTTGAAAGTGCTCTCGACGCAGTAGTTGATAATCTTACAATTGACAAGCAGGCTCAGGTTGACGGTTACGCAGCAGCTATCAATGCCGCTATTCAGGGCCTTGAACTCGTAGAAGGCGATTATGACGGCGTTTACGCTCAGATCGAGCGCTACAACGGCCTTAATAAGAGCTGGTATGAGTCAGCAGGTCTTACAAACGTTGAGACAGCTATCAACGCTGTAGTATATCACCTTAAGGCTGACAAGCAGACCCAGATCGACGGCTATGCAACAGCTATCAGCAATGCTATCGACGCTCTTGTACTTAAGCCCGCTGATTATACACAGGCTGACGTTCAGATCGCTCGCTACAATGCGCTTGACAGATCTCTCTACAAGACATCATCTCTTTCAGCTGCAATGTCAGCTTTCAACACACTCAGCAACAACATGAACCTCACAATCGACAAGCAGGCTCAGGTTGACGGTTATGTAAACAGCCTCAAGACAGCTCTTGATAACCTTCAGTATAAGGACGCTAACTACACAGCAGTTAACAACGCTATCACAGCAGCTAACAAGCTTCTTGCAGCAGCTGACACATACGCAGCTAACTACAACGGCAATCCTTACTACACAGCAGCATCAAGAAAGACTCTTGAAGACGCTATCGGCGCTGTAGTTACAGGCCTCACAATCGACAAGCAGGCTCAGGTTGACGGTTTCGCAACGGCTATCAACAACGCAGCAGCAGCTCTTGTATGCAACACAGCTGATTACACAGCAGTTAACGCAGCAAAGGCAACTGTTCCCGCAGACCTTGACAGCGGCAGATATGTTGCAGCTAAGGTTACAGCAGTTAAGAACGCTCTCGCAGCTTGCGAAGAAGGTCTCCTTACAGACGAACAGGATATAGTTGACGGTTACGCAGCAGCTATCGACGCAGCAGTCAAGGCTCTTGAAATCAACGGCGCTGACTACACATGCGTAGAAACAGCTCTTGCTAAGAAACCCGCTGACCTTTCAATCTACACAGCAGCATCTGTTCAGAATCTTAACAATAAGATTAACGCAGTTGTTTACGGCCTTTCAATCGACGATCAGGCAAGAGTTAACACTTTTGCAGCTGATATCGAAGCAGCTATCCTTGCTCTTGAGCTTGACAAGGCTGATTACACAGCAGTAGAACAGGCTAAGACAGCAGCTAACGCAGCTCTTACATCAGATGAAGCTCAGTATTACACAGCAGCAAGCAAGCAGGCAGTTGAAACAGCTGTAAACGCAGTTGTTTATGATCTTCCCGCTTCACAGCAGACAACAGTTGACGGTTATGCAGCAGCAATCAACGCAGCAGTTGAAGCACTTGCATATCTCGGAATCGACCGTTCAGCATATGACACAGCAGTTACAAGATTCAACGGAATCGACACAACTCCCTACACAGAAGCATCTGTTAAGGCAGTTACAGATAAGATCG
>JAZUHE010000173.1:0-26868 GCA_045641565.1 Acutalibacteraceae bacterium
AAGATACATACCAACCTCAGAGCACTCTCCGTTGAAGTTTGCGCGAAGATCTTCAATGATATCTTCTGAAACACCCTGTGCTACGCCGACAACGTGCTCAGCGGCCCATGTAAGGCCTTCTTTCTGCTCGTTAAATTTTGAAGCCGGTACTCCGCACTGGGGACATTTTTCGGGAGCTGCATCGCCCTCAAAAACATAACCGCATACGCTGCATACAAATTTTGCCATAATTATTTCCTCCGTAAGTTAAATATTTTTTTCGCATTCACCGCAAACACCGAATAATGTAATGGAATACTTTTCGATAGTTCCGTCAACGCTTTTAATTATTTCATCATTTATCGGCAATGAACCGTCAGGAAAGGGGATATCGGTCATTTTTCCACATTTAACACACGAAAAATGACCGTGGGGGATGACGTTTCCGTCATATCTGTCGGCCCCGTCTACTGAAATTTTGACAATTTCGCCCTCATTATCAAGTAAGCTGAGATTTCTGTATACCGTTCCCAGGCTCAGGTTCGGTATTTCTTTTTTTACTTCTGAATACAAATCTTCCGCCGTCGGATGATCGTATCTGCTCTGAAGTTCGTTTAAAAGTGCATCTCTTTGTTTACTGTGTTTTATTCCTGCCATATTCTCTCCAATCGATAATGATAATTATTACTATTATTATAACATATATTTATTATTTGTCAATACCTATTTTTGTTATTATCTTTACAATAATAAAAAAATAATATATAATTCCTGTGAGGTGATTATATGAAAAGATTAATTGTGTTCATTTCTGTTTTAATACTGATTATTTCATGTTTCGCGGCCTGTTCCGATAATAAAGTGACTGATAAGTCTGAAACAAAGACATTTACAACCGGCAGGGAAGCGGTTACATCTTCTATGAAAATTGCAGATCAGAATCATGTTTTTCACAGGGATTCAAAGGGTAATGATATTCGTATTGAACATTTTAACAGTGACAATCAGCCTGTTTATTCTGAGGAGCCTGTTTATGATAATACTGGAACGGTGTCAGGGTGTAAATATTATGATAAAAACGGCAATATGATTGGATCATATGAATTGAATAATCATTTTTATGATAATAAAGGAAAAGAAATAACAGAAGATCAATTTGCCGCATTGCTGAGGAATGCGGGCATTAATAATTAAAGCGGCACTGTTTTGTGCCGCTTTTTTATGTATTGTTTTTTTCTGTATTCGGTTCAATTATGGAAATATTCTTTTTGGTCTCAATATGGTCATAGTATTTTTTATATCTTACAGCAACCTTAACATTGGTTTTGCATTGAGGACAGCGATATATCGCTCTGAAAAACTGATTTGAATATCTCCAGTTTTTTATAATTTTACCTTTAGAGCCGCATTTTTCACAGGTGTAATTCAAAAGGGACTTATCTACATTCGGATTGTTTAAGGAGCTTATGGCATAAGGCTTAAATGCTATTTTTCCGTAAAAAGAATCATTACAGGGAGTTATCATCGGTTCAAAATCTTTTTTTCTGAATGTTTTTCTGAAACATTCTGCTGTGAGTTTACTGTCATCAAGGGCGCGATGATGGGAAAAATCACTTTCATTAATTCCCAATTCCTCAGCCGCAGGAGACAAACCAAGCTGATGTGATTTAGATATTCCCAAAATGTTCTGAACATAGCTTTGGACGTCAACATAGTTTGTAAGAAACGGGATTGTATCTATTCCGTTTAAATATTTGAAATTTTCAATAAGAACTCTTATGTCGCCGTCGCCCCATGTAAGAACAACATTCTCGGAGCTTCCAATCCAGTCACGGAATTTGCTCATTGCTTTAGTAAATACAATTCCGCCTTTTATATCGTCATTTGTAATATGAGTCAGACGCTTTATATTGCTTCGAAGTTTTTTACCGACCTGAGCGTTGATAAAGCAGGAAAATTCATCAATTTCTCTGAGATTATCATCAAGCATGACAGCTCCGATTTCTATAATTTCATTAAAAAAACCTTTTATATGCCGTGCATATGTATTGTTCCATTCAAGGTCAAGAATAATATAATGCAAAATTAACCTCCTGTGCTGTAAATAAAACTATTAATGTTATTTATATTTGTCTGCATATCGGGTACCAGAGCTGACTGACCGGAAATCATCTGAGAAGAATAAGCATTATCTGCCGGTACCTGAAGCTGTTCGATATCATAGCCTATATAAGCAAGCGATGAAAACGCAAGCTGTGTAAGCTCGAGTGAGCTTATATCTGTTGTAATCAGGGGCATTATATCAGTGAGCATAGCGGCAAGAGTAATCGGATTAGAATGTTTAGCTTCATCAATAATTGAGGATATTACCTTGCGCTGTCTTTGAGTACGACCGAAGTCTGAATCAAGCTTTCTGATTCGTGCGTAAATAAGAGCGTATTCACCGTTTAACGTATTTGTACCCGCAGAAACCTTGACTCTTGTGTTATTTGTCAGGAATCTTGCTTCATTTTCGGTTATGTCAACGGTAACGCCTCCGAGAGAATCCACTATTTTTTCAAACATTTCAAAGTCAACAAGAACAAAATGGTCAATATCAATCTTGAAGTTCGTTTCGATTGTGTCAACGGTAAGCTGGGGACCGCCGAATGCATATGAAGCGTTAAGCTTTGAGCTGTAATATCCGGGAATATCAACCCACATATCGCGAAGGAATGATGTGAGCTTAAGCTTGTGATTTTTGCTGTCGATTGAAAGAAGCATCATCGTATCTGAACGTGATATTCCGCCGTTTTCTTTATCAAGACCAAGCAGAAGTATATTTTTTACCCGAGTGGAGTGAGCAAGTCCCGAAATGTTTTTGTCTTCAAGGTCACTGTGCTGAACTTTCCCGGAAAGTAAAAATACATAACCGAAGCATCCGACAAAAGCTATAACTAACGCTAAAAATAAACAGAGCAAAGCCGAAGAGCATCCGCCTTTTTTCTTTTTTCTCTTCTTTTTCTGAGGCTGATTATAATTATCAGGTGTATTCTGACTGTAATATTCTTCCTGATGCTGTGCTTCTTTGTATTTATTATAGTCATATCGTTCCTGAGGAACGTTGTCATAGTTGTTATAAATCGGAACATCTTTCGGATGAGGCTTTTTCTCATAATTGCTGTAAAATGAATCATTATATGAGTCTACAAGCTCCTGAGCAGGGATGTTAACACGGAAAGTCTCTTTTTTCTGAGAATTCTGTTCGGTTCTTGTTTTTGAAAAATCTGTGAAAAAAACATCATCAGAGCTTTTTGAAGATAAATTTTCATTATCATTCTGCATTTTATTCTGCTGACGTCTTTCCATTATCATTTTTATTTCTTCCGGAGTCAGTATAGGCTGTTCGTCATCTTTATTAAGATTCGGGTTTTCGTAATCATTCATTTTGAAATCCCCTTTGATTATAATGTTATTATTTTACATCATATTTATTTCTCATACAAGTACGAATTGTAAAATTATTGTAAGAATTTCTCCTTGAAAACGAATTAAAAATGTGATAAAATTACAAAAAACGATTGGAAGTGTTGTTATGGCTAAATTAGTTCTTAAAGCTTATAAAATATCTAATATACAGTTTAAAAATACTCTTGTTAACGGCACAAAGCTTGAACTTAATAATAAATATTCATACAATGTCAAGTACGGTAAGAATAATATCTGTGAAGGATTTCTTAATGTTGAAATTAAAGATAAAAACGGCAATGAAAATTTCCTTATAAATCTTACTGTGCAGGGACTTTTTCAGTTTGACGGTTCTTCAACAAGAGAGGAGCTTCATGTCGCAACATTTAAAGAAATTTTCCCTTATGCAAGAATAATTGTTTCAAATCTTACTGTAACCGCTGGAATGCCTCCTATAAACATTCCGCCGATAGATATGGAATCACAGGAGATTTACAGAATTGATATGAAACCTGAATCTGACGATTGATAACAACAGACTGCTGATGTAGCAGTCTGTTTTTTATATCATATAATATAACCGGGTGATAATATGAAGCGTGATAAAAGATGCTTTGTTTTTTTACTTGCGGTTATTCTTATATTTTTAATTGTGTCAGTAGTTTTTGTTGAGTTCAGATTACGGCTGATAAGAGATGAAATGTCAGAATTTACAGCCAGAAATGCAGCGGCAGGTGCGATTCTCAACGGGGTAGAGGAAACAGTTAAAAATGCGGGTATATATTATAACGATATTGTTGAAATACATACCGACAAAAAGGGTGAGGTAAAGTCAGTTCAGACCGATACAGCGAAGCTTAATACTGTTTCAAACGCGGTTAACAGAAATGTTGATAAAAGAATAAGTGAAATGAAAAATATTCCTGTTAAAATACCGCTGACATCATTTTTCGGAGACGAAATAATTTCGGGGCTGGGTCCGTCAATTACTTTTTATGTTACAATGACAGGTTCTGCTTCAACAAAGTTTAACAATGTGTTTGACAGCACCGGTATAAATCAGATACGTCATCAGATAATGCTTGATATTTCTGTTGATGTTTACGTTATTTTCGGCAGAAAAATTGATAAATATAATGTGAAAAGTAATGTCTGTATTGCGGAAAGCATTATAACGGGAACTTCACCGAATGCATTTGCAAATCTTTCTGAAAAGAAATAGGGCGGCCGATTCGGCCGCCTTTTTTATCCGAGCATAACGTCAAGAATCATCATAACTGAAAATCCGATTATTATTCCCATTGAAGCTGAATATTGATTTGAGCCTCTGTTTTTCTGACATTCCGGGATAAGCTCATGTACCGCAACAAGAATCATAGCGCCTGCCGCAAACGAAAGGGCAAACGGCAATAAGTACTTAATATAAACAACGAGAATTGCTCCGATAACCGCTGCTGCAGGTTCAACCATTCCGGACGCCTGACCGATAAAAAAGCTTTTTCTTACCGAATAGCCTTCACGTCTCAGAGGAATTGAAACGGCGGCACCCTCTGGAAAATTCTGTATCCCGATTCCGAGAGCTACAGCAGATGCCGCTAAAATATTTTCGACTGTCAGCGGCTTCCCGAGCAGAGCACCGAATGCTATTCCGACTGCAAAACCTTCGGGTATGTTATGAATCGTTATTGATAAAACAAGTAATATTGTTTTATTGTTGTATCTGTATGTTTCTCTTTTATTTTCAAAATCTGAGATTATTTTTTCTGAAAGACGTATAAATACTGCGCCTGATATAAAGCCTGATGCCGCGATAATATATGACGGTAATATGCAAAGCTGTTCTGCCTGTTCTATGGCGGGCTGAAGAAGCGACCAGAAGCTTGCCGCAATCATTATTCCCGATGCAAATCCGAGCATTATATTCATTATTCGGTTATCTGCTGATTTAAAAAAGATTACCGATGCGGCGCCGAGTGCTGTTAAAAGCCATGTGCCTGTTGACGCTGCAAGAGATAATAAAACTATTTCGGCCATTTTGCACCTCCTACACTATTATATTTTGAATATAATATATTGTGCAGGGTATCAGTGCATAAAAAAAGAGCCCGCACCACGGTGCGAACTCTTGAAATCTTATGCAGTTCCTTTATCGAGTGCTCTCTGAAGCCAGATAGAACCGATATCCATTGCATTGTAAAGACCTCTTTTTTCAGCCTTTTTAATTATTCTTTCTCTCGGTCTGCAGTCAGGGTCTGTGCTGAGCATCTGAACTACAACTCTGTCAGCTACTTCCATATCTTTAAAAGGTTTGGTGCTGGTGATAGAAAGCATTATAACATAAGGGTCGCTCATATTGCCGTAATAAATTGTATTTCCGCTTCTTACAAGAGGCTTACCCTTATATGTTAAAAATTTAATCTCGTTTTTCTTTGCCAAAGCAAATTCCTCCTAATTATATATCAAGATAATTCTTGACAAGAGATTGCAGTAACTCATCACGGTCTATTTTTCTGATTATACTGCGGGCATTATTGTATGTTGTGATATAAGTGGGATCCTCAGAAAGAAGATATCCGACTATCTGGCTGATGGGATTGTAGCCTTTCTCACTCAACGCATTATAAACCGTCTGTAAAGAATAACGCATTTCATTTTCGTGTTCTTCTTTGATTGAGAATTTTATGGTCTTATCAGTCATTGCAAACACCTCCGTCATTTCAGATATTTATTATAAACTATTTTTAATGATTTAACAAGGGGTATTTTTAAATTTTTCTTTAACTTAGTTTGAATTTATATATTATTGTGATATAATAATTAAGAAATCACTTTGTCGAGGTGCTTTGTATGAAAGTATATACCTGTGATATGATGAAAAAAATTGAAGAGAATGCAAATAATACCGGAATGTCATATATTTATATGATGGAGAACGCGGGAAAAGCATGCTTCGAAAAATTAAAAAAGCTTGTTATAAAAACGTCAAAACCGAAAGTCTGCATACTTTGCGGTAAGGGCAAAAACGGCGGAGACGGATTTGTTATAGCAAGATATATGAGGAACAGCGGGATTCCTGTTTCGGTTATACTTGTCGAGGGCGCGCCTAAAGCTGAAGAGGCAGTTGAAATGCAAAGAAAAGCTGAAGGCGTTGAAATTATTGATATTTTTAAAGATTCAGATAAAGCCATTGATAAAATAATGTTTTGTGACATCATTGTTGATTGTATTTTCGGAATCGGTTTCAGAGGCAGTATGAACGGTCTTACAGCTGAACTTGCGGAAAATATTAATGCAATGAATAAATTTGTTGCCGCAGTAGATATTCCAAGCGGACTCGAGGGGGATTCGGGGATTGTTAACGGTACCGTTCTGAAAGCAGATATTACTATGGCAATCAGCTGTCTTAAGCCTGTACACATTTTAAAACCGTCAAAGGAGTATTGCGGAAGAATATGTACTGTTGATATCGGATTTCCGAAGGAGTGTTATTCTGACGGTGTTTCCGCTGCTTTTGAATGTGCTGACAGAAAATTTATTAAAAATAAACTTGTTAAGCGTACTGCTGAGTCCAACAAAGGCACATACGGCAGATTGCTTTGTGTATGCGGAAGCAGAAACATGCAGGGCGCGGCGGTACTTTGCACCAACGCGGCGATTAAAAGCGGAGCCGGTATTGTAATATCCGCTTTCCCTGATAAAGCATATGCTGCTATAGCGCCTAAAATTACCGAAGCTCTTATGCTTCCGTTAAAGGATGATAAATCGGGATTTTTATCTTTTGATGCCGAAGAATCAATTCTTAAAGCTTTAAAAACGTGCACCGCTGTTGCCGCGGGGTGCGGTCTCGGTAATACCGAAGCCACCAAGCGTATTATAACAAGTCTTATAAAAAATGCAGAATGTCCGATTATCATTGATGCAGACGGCATAAATGCGATTTCAGGTAATATAAATATATTGAAATCAGCTAAGGTACCTGTAATTCTTACACCTCATCCGGGTGAAATGTCGAGACTCACAGGCAAAAGCGTCAGTGATATTCAGAACAGCAGAATTGAAACCGCAAGAGAATTTGCAGTAAAAAATAAAGTTATCCTTATACTTAAAGGCAATAATTCGGTAATTGCATTTGATGACGGAACTGTTTTTATCAATCCCACAGGAAATGCAGGTATGGCAAAGGGCGGCAGCGGTGATGTCCTTGCCGGTATTGTCGGTTCATTTCTTGCACAGGGGATGAATGCTCATGACGCGGCGGTCTGCGCGGCATATATTCACGGATTGTGCGGTGATGAAACTGCAAAAAAATTCTCAATGACAGGCATGACACCGTCGATGATGATAAATCATCTTCCAAAGCTGTTTTCAAAATTTGAATAACGGATTGGTTGAATGAAACGTTTTATATGTGCTTTGATAATTGCTTTGAGCCTGTGCGGATGTACAGATTCAAAAAAAGAAGTCAGTCTGAATTATGAATCATTAAATACAGAATTTAAGGCTGAGATTGACGGGAATATCTATAAGGGATATATTTCTTTAGATAAAGGCAAGAATATGCTTGTTGCTATGACATATCCTGATTTGATAAGCGGAGTATCATATACTTTCTGTGAGGATACGGTTATAAGCAGTATTGATAATATTGACAGCACATATAAAATGAAGGATTTACCCGAAAACTTTGCTTTTTTAAAGCTGTATAATGCAATTAAAGAAATAACGGCGCAAGACAGCTTTGTTAAAAAATCGGATAAAGCATACGAAAAGCTATCTCAAGGCGTTACTTTAATAACTGATGAAAAGGGGAACCTTACTTCAGCATCGCTTAAAAGCGGAACAATTACATTCGGCTGACAGTTAACAATACATCACTTTCACGAATAATATATACGGGCGGCAATTTTTCCCCGAAAATGTTTAAACGCCGCCTTAATCGGCAAAAATACTATTGCTGATTAAAAAACGGAGAGTGATTAAAATGACAGTAAAACGGGGAGATATTTATTATGCTGACCTCAGCCCCGTAGTCGGTTCCGAGCAGGGCG
The DNA here is from genome assembly GCA_045641565.1 of Acutalibacteraceae bacterium. Lineage (GTDB taxonomy): Bacteria > Bacillota > Clostridia > Oscillospirales > Acutalibacteraceae > CAG-488. The sequence goes on from JAZUHE010000173.1 coordinate 8,475, forward strand.
GAATAAGACCCGTTCTTATAGTACAGAATGATGTGGGAAACAAATTCAGTCCGACGGTGATAGCGGCCGCAATTACAAGTCGAAGATTTAAGACGGAGCTTCCGACGCATATTCAGGTAAATGCTTTAGGCTGCGGCCTTGCCAAGGATTCAATAGTTCTTCTTGAGCAGGTCAGAACCCTTGATAAAAAAAGACTGAAAGAGAAAATGGGAAATCTTGATGAAAACGATATGAACAGGGTGAACAGAGCTTTATCTGTGAGCCTCGGGATAACTACTTAATGATATTTTGCAGTGTTGCATTTATGATGTAACACTGCTTTGTTATTTATAAATTATTTTTAAAAAATAATAAAAAATTTAAAAAAGGTATTGGAAGATAATATTTTTTGTTATATAATATAAAATGATTTATTTTGTAATAAATATCACAGAAAGGGGAATATCCAATGGAACCGAGATATTCTGTTTCTTTAAATAAAATAATTGAAGCTCACGGTCTGGAGGTCGTTTACGCACCTGAAGATATGAAAAACCGCACGGTTATATCTCATTATGTTATAAGACCTTCGCTTATATTCACGGGCTTTGACAGATATTTTGACTGCAACCGAATTCAGTTTATCGGCGCTACGGAATATGATTTCCTTGAGGCTCTTTCAGATGAGGAGCTTGACAGCAGAGTTAAGACATTTATGGCTCTTAAGCCCGTTGCTGTTATTATGACGCACGATAATGAATATTTTGACTGTTTTATCAAATATGCAAAGGAATACGAAATTCCTCTTCTTAAAACTGAAGACGAGACTTCAGACTGCATGAGTGAAATTACCTCATATCTTAAGATTGAGCTTGCTCCGAGAATAACACGCCACGGTGTATTTGTTGAGGTTCACGGCGAAGGTGTGCTTATACTTGGTGAAAGCGGAGTAGGTAAAAGTGAAACAGCGCTTGAGCTTATCAAGAGAGGTCACAGACTTATTGCCGATGATGCTGTTGATATCCGCAGAACTTCATCCAAGACTCTTATCGGCACTGCGCCCGAAAACATCAGGCATTTTATTGAAGTTCGCGGTGTAGGTATTATTAATGCAAGACGAATTTTCGGTGTAGGCGCTGTTAAGCTTACCGAAAGAATTGACATGGTTATTCAGCTTGAGCCGTGGGTAGAGGGAAAAACCTACGAACGTCTCGGGCTTGAAAGCGAATATACAGACATTCTCGGTATTGAGGTGCCGATTTATGTCGTACCTGTTCAGCCCGGCAGAAACCTTTCAATTATTGTTGAGGCTGCCGCGATGAACAACCGTCAGAGGAAAATGGGTTACAATGCCGCGAGACAGCTTTTACATAATCTCGGCATGGATGAAATTGCCCCTGACGAAAAAGAACTTGATATCTGGCATGATTTTTAATTTTTAAACTGGAGGATTATTTATGTATCGTATAGGTGTAGATTTAGGCGGAACAAATATTTCCGTTGGCGTAGTAGATGAGAAATTCAATATTGTAGGCAAGGGTTCTGTTAAGACAAATGCACCCCGTCCTGCTGAAGAGATATTTGATGATATAAAAAAAGCTATTGACCTTGCCGTTGATGACGCGGGTATTACAATGGACGATATCAGTGTTGTAGGTGTAGGCACTCCCGGTTCTGTTGATAATGAAACAGGTAATATTGATTTTTCAAACAACCTTAAATTCCATAAGGTTCCCGCTACTCAGATGCTTGAAGAAAGAACAGGCAAAAAGTGCTATTTCGCTAATGATGCAAGCTGTGCCGCTCTCGGTGAGCTTTATGCAGGCGCAGGCGAGGGCATGAAAAACCTTGTTGCAGTTACACTCGGTACAGGTGTAGGCAGCGGTATTGTTATTGACGGTAAAGTATTCAGAGGCGCTAATTTTGCAGGCGGTGAAATAGGTCATACCGTTATTTTTGTAAACGGGGAGCCCTGCAACTGCGGCAGAAACGGCTGCTGGGAGCGTTATGCTTCCGCTACGGCTCTGATTGCTCAGACAAAGAAGGCTATGGAAGAGAATCCTGACAGCAAAATGTGGAACTGCGCGGCAAACGATATTGAAAAGGTCAGCGGCAGAACAGCATTTGACGCTATGCGTATGGGCGACGAGGCTGCAAAAGAAGTTGTTGACAAATATATTTATTATGTAGCAGTTGGCGTTATTAATATTATCAATGTTTTCCAGCCTGATGTTCTCTGCATAGGCGGCGGTATTTGCAATGAGGGCGAGACTCTTCTTGCTCCCATACGCAAATATTGCGAAGAAGAGAGATATTCAAAATACGCTAAAAAGCAGACTGTTATTTGCAGAGCCAAGCTCGGCAATGACGCAGGCATAATCGGTGCCGCAATGCTCGGTGACTGACGGAGTTATTATGAATAAATACAAAGTTATATATGATTATGCTGTTGAAAGCGGCTCTCAGGCTTTTTATGATGAGCCTATGAATAAGCATACATCATTTAAAATTGGCGGTAATGCATCACTTTTGGTTATACCGGACAGTGATGAGTCATTAAAAAAGATTATCGCAAAATGCCGTGAGAACGAACTCAGAATTTTTATTCTCGGCAACGGCAGCAACATGCTTGTTTCTGATGACGGAATCGATGCGGTTGTCATTCTTATGTGCCGTGAAAACGCATCATTTTCAAAAATTTCTGATAATATGATAAAGGCCGATGCCGGCGTTTCTCTTATGAAACTTTGCAGATTTGCTTTGAATGAAGGTCTTTCAGGTCTTGAATTCGCATTCGGTATTCCGGGAAGTGTCGGCGGAGCGGTTTATATGAACGCAGGCGCTTACGGCGGAGAAATTAAGGATGTTATCTGTGAAGCGGAATATCTTGATGAAAACGGTGAGATTACTACAATTTCAAACGAAGATATGAAGCTCGGATACCGCACAAGTATTTTCAACAGCAATAAAGGTATTATTCTTAACGCAGTGTTTAAACTTTCGACTCGTGAGCCGGAGCTTATCAAAGCGGATATGGATGATTTCCTTAACAGAAGAAAAACGAAACAGCCACTTGAATATCCCAGCGCAGGCAGTGTATTTAAAAGACCTGAGGGATATTTTGCCGGCGCACTTATTGAACAGTGCGGTCTTAAAGGTAAAACTATCGGCGGTGCACAGGTCAGCTGCAAGCATTCCGGTTTTATAATCAACATAGGCGGCGCAACCGCAAAGGATGTTTCCGATTTGGTTGATTATGTTCGTGAAACGGTTCTGACTGAAAAAGGCGTTGAGCTTGAGCCTGAAATCAGAATTGTAAAATAATGTTATAGATTCAGCAACAGCAGGAGGAAGAGTATGGATTTTTTAATTGTAACAGGTATGTCCGGTGCGGGTAAATCAAAGGTAGTTGACGCACTTGAGGACTTGGGATATTTTTGCGTAGATAATCTTCCTCCGAAGCTTCTGCCTACATTCACTCAGCTTCTTGATAATGCGTCAGAAACATATTCAAAGGTTGCCATTGTTATAGATATTCGCTCGGGCAGACATTTTGACAATGTTTTTGACCAGCTTGCATCACTCAGAGAGTCGGGTTATTCATATAAGATTTTCTTTATTGACGCAAACGATGATACTCTTGTCAGAAGATATAAAGAAACAAGACGTATTCATCCCATGATAAATGAAAATGACGGTTCTCTTTCCAAAAGTATAGCGCAGGAGAGAGTTATATTAAGTAAAATTCTCAGCATTGCTGATTATTATCTTGATACAACCAATCTTGCTGTTGCCGCATGCAAACGAAGAGTTGCTGAGCTTCTTCTTGAAAATCAGGATAAGGCTCTTCACATCAACTGTATGTCATTTGGATTCAAATACGGTATTCCCGTGGATTGTGACCTTGTTTTTGATGTCAGATGTCTGCCGAATCCGTTTTATATTCCTGAACTTAAGAATCATACGGGACTTGAGAAACCCGTAAGTGACTATGTTCTTCAGTTCAGTGAAGCAACAGTTCTTCTGGACAAGCTTTTTGATGTTGTGGATTATCTTTTGCCTCTTTATATTAAAGAAGGCAAGAGTCAGCTTACAATAGCTTTCGGCTGCACAGGCGGACGTCACCGTTCGGTATGCTTTGCGCATAATATGTCTGAGCATCTTAAGCAGGAAAGATACAATGTATTTGAAAGTCACAGAGATATAACTAAGTAACAGAAGGTGTTCAGGTGTCATTTTGCGGAGATGTAAAAAAAGAAATATGTTCTGTAACGGAAACAACCGAAGACTGCTGCAAAATAGCAGAGTGCTACGGTGCTCTTATTATGGGTAAATCTTTTTCGTCACGGTGCATTAAATTTTCTACTGAGTACGAGTTTGTCGCGAGTCATGTATGTGACCTTTTAACTGAATGCCTCGGCGAAGAGCTTTGCAAAATTGAAAAGAATAAAAGCAAATATCAGTTTGAGATAACCGATGCACTTAGTATAAAAAAAGTCTTTTATTTTTTCGGTCATGAGCTCAATCAGCTTAACCTCAGAATAAACCGCGCTAATCTTTTAAATGATTGCTGCTTTTCTGCTTTTCTCAGAGGTGTATTTCTTGCCTGCGGTACAATTACTGACCCGAGCAGGAATTATCATCTTGAGTTTATTATTCCTTTTATGAAGCTCAGTCAGGATCTGTTCAAGCTTATCTGTGATACGGATATTCAGGTTAAAACTCTTGTAAGAAAAGGCAGTCACGTTATATATATTAAAGACAGCGAAAACATTGAAGATATGCTTACATTTATCGGTGCACAGCTATCATCTCTTCAGATTATGTCTATTAAAGTGGAAAAGGACGTACGAAACAGGGTTAACCGTAAAATAAATTTTGAATGTGCCAATATCGAACGCTCAATTAAAGCAGGTCTCGCTCAGGTGGAGGCTATCAATCTTATTATAGAAAGACAAGGGCTTGACACTCTTCCCGATGAATACAAAGAACTTGCGCAGATCAGGCTCGAAAATCCGGATATGTCTCTTAAACAGCTTGGCGATGAACTTTCAACTCCGCTTTCCCGTTCCGGGGTCAAGCACAGACTTGATAAACTTATTGAAATTGCTGACAGCTTAAAGAAATAAGGTGATTATATGGGTGGATTTACCCACTTACATCTTCATACAGAATACAGCCTTCTTGACGGTGCCTGCAGACTTGATAAAGTTTTAGACAGGGCAAAAGAGCTTGGGCAGGATTCGCTTGCGATAACAGACCACGGTGTAATGTACGGCGTGGTTGATTTTTATAAAAAAGCAAAATCAAAAGGTATAAAACCTATTATAGGGTGCGAGGTGTACGTTGCCGCAAGAACAAGGCATGACAAGGTTCATGCTCTTGACAGCGAAAGATATCATCTTATTCTTCTTTGCAAAAATAATATCGGTTATCAGAACCTTGCTGCTATGGTTTCTGAAAGCTGGACAAGCGGATTTTATACAAAGCCGAGAGTTGACAAGGAGCTTCTTGAAAAATACAGTGAAGGTCTTATTTGCCTTTCGGGCTGTCTTGCGGGTGAAATTCCACAGGCACTTCTTCGCGGCGATTATGAAGAAGCTAAAAATATTGCGCTGTGGTATAAAAATACCTTCGGAGACGGAAATTATTATATTGAAATCCAGAATCACGGACTTAAGGAACAGCTTTCAATCGAGCCTCAGCTGATTAAGCTTTCTGAAGAGACAGGTATACCTCTTGTCGCTACCAATGACGCTCATTATGTTAATAAAGAAGACGCTAAAATTCAGAAGGTGCTCATCTGTATTCAGACAAATAAAACTGTTGATGAGGATACAGGTCTCGACTTTGAAACCGATGAATTTTATTTAAAAAGTGAGGAACAGATGCGTGAAGCATTTGCTCAGATTCCTCAGGCTATTGATAATACGCAGATAATTGCCGATAAATGCAATGTGGAGTTTGAATTCGGCAATACAAAGCTTCCCGATTTTGATGTACCGGACGGAAAAGACCATTTTGAATGGCTGAAAGAGAGAAGTATTGACGGCTTCTTTTACCGTTATGGTGAAAACTATGATAAATCGTATTTTGACAGGCTCACATATGAGCTTGATGTTATAAAAAATATGGGTTATGTTGACTATTTCCTTATAGTCAGCGATTTTATTGATTACGCGAAGTCAAAAAAAATTCCCGTAGGCCCTGGCAGAGGCTCGGGAGCGGGCAGTATTGTGGCATATTGCCTCGGGATAACCGGCGTTGACCCGATGAAATACTCTCTTATGTTTGAACGTTTTCTTAATCCCGAGAGAGTAAGTATGCCCGATATTGACGTCGACTTCTGTTATGAGCGCAGGGGAGAAGTAATTGATTACGTTATTGATAAATACGGTGAAGACCGTGTTGCTCAGATAGTTACTTTCGGTACTCTTGCCGCTAAAGCCGCTATAAAAGATGTAGGCCGTGCACTCGGTGTTTCATATAACACGACAGACGCTGTTTCCAAGGCTGTGCCGAGAGAGCTTAATATTACTATTGATTCTGCACTTAAGAAAAGCGCTGATTTAAAAGCACTGTATGATTCATCCGATGAAATAAAAGAGCTGATTGATACTGCGAGAAAGGTTGAGGGGATGCCGAGACATACCTCAACACACGCGGCAGGTGTTGTTATTACCAAAAATCCCGTTTCGTCATATGTTCCGCTGTCACTTAACGATAATGTTCCTGTAACTCAGTACACTATGACGACTCTTGAAGAACTCGGGCTTCTTAAAATCGACTTTCTCGGTCTGCGCACGCTTACCGTAATTGATGACGCGGTTAAGATGATTAATAAAACTGTGCCTGAATTTGATATTGAGAATATCCCGATGGATGATAAAGACACCTTCAAGATGATTTCAAAGGGACTTACCGACGGTGTATTTCAGCTTGAATCAGCGGGAATGAAAAGTGTTCTCATAGGTCTTCAGCCTGAGAATATTGAAGATATTATCGCTGTTCTTTCTCTTTACCGACCCGGTCCCATGGATTCAATCGACACGTATATTCATAACCGTCATCATCCTGAGGATATTCATTATAAATCTGAAATGCTTAAACCTATACTTGACATTACAAATGGTTGCATGGTTTATCAGGAACAGATTATGCAGATATTCAGGTCTCTTGCCGGATATTCATTCGGGCACGCAGATATTGTACGTCGAGCTATGTCAAAGAAAAAGCACGATGTTATGGAAAAAGAGCGTGAGGCCTTTGTTAACGGATGCATTAAAAACGGTATAAGCGAGCTGAATGCCAACGATATTTTTGATGACATGTCTTCGTTTGCTTCATATGCGTTTAACAAATCCCACGCTACAGCTTATGCGTATGTTGTTTACAGAACTGCATATCTTAAATGTCATTATCCGTGTGAATTTATGGCGGCGCTTCTGAGCAGTGTACTTGATAATGCTTCTAAAGTTGCGGGCTACACTAATGAATGCACAAGGATGGGAATAAAAGTTCTTCCTCCCGATGTAAATGAAAGCTGTGAAGGTTTTACTGTATGCGGAAATAATATTAGATTCGGACTTCTTGCTGTTAAAAATCTCGGCAGAGGACTTATATCGAGAATTGTTAATGAAAGAATAAACGGCAATTTCATTTCATTCTATAATTTCTGCAAAAGAATGCAGGGGACCGACCTTAACAAACGTGCACTTGAAAGTCTGATAAAATGCGGTGCGCTTGATTCAGTCGGACTCAACAGACGCAGTATGCTTCTCGGTCTCGGTGAAATAATTACCGCGCTTGATACCTCGCGCCGTAACAATATTGAGGGCCAGATCGGATTTTTTGATTCAGGGTCTGTCTCGTCAGAAATATCCGAGCCGAGAATTCAGCTTATGGATGAATTCCCCGCAAACGAACTTCTTTCTATGGAAAAAGAGATTACGGGTCTTTTTCTGTCAGGACATCCCATGTTTGCATATACTGAAAAAGCAGATAAACTCGGCTGCGCACAGATCGGAACGATTGTTAACGATGAGGACAGCAGTTTTTCTGACGGCGAACATATTCGTGTGATGGGAATAATTACGTCCGTAAAGAAAAAAATAACAAAGAATGATACTACAATGGCATATGTGACTGTTGAAGATACAACAGGTTCGATTGAAATGCTTGTATTTCCGAAGATTTATCTTACGTTTTCTCATATGCTCAGAGAAGGTATTGTTTATGTTTTTGACGGCAGAGTCAGTCTTCGTGAGGATGAAGAGCCTAAAATAATCTGCGATGTTATTGATTATCCCGATTCCGTTTCTTCATCATTTAATAAAGTCGATAATTTTAAAGCCCCAAAAAAACAGCCTTCAAAGAAAAAGAAAGGCCTTTTCTTAAGATTTGACAGCGAAGATGATGAACGGATAAAAAAAGCATCTGAGTATCTTGATATTTTTGACGGAAATTTCCCTGTTTATTTTTATTATAATGATACTAAAAAATATTTTTTGCTTCCGAGAGAAAAATTTATTTCTGAAAACGAACCTCTTATCAGAGAATTAAAAAAACTGCTTGGAGATGAAAATGTCGCATCAAGATAATTTTATTATACACTTTTTAAAATTTTTATCATAAATTAGTCAAAAAAAATTGACATAAAAGCAATTATGTAGTAAACTAACATTTAATGTCGACTATTTATCAGACCCAAGGAGGATATTACAATGAAAAAAATCGGTGTTCTTACAAGCGGCGGCGACGCTCCCGGAATGAACGCTGCTGTCAGAGCAGTTGTCAGAGCAGGATGCGAAAGCGGCCTCGAAGTTTACGGTATTGAAAGAGGTTACGAAGGACTTATGGACAATCATATGTCTCTTATGAATCTTCGTGATGTTTCAGATATTATCAATCGCGGCGGTACAAAGCTTTTCTCAGCAAGAAGCCCCAGATTTGCTACCGAAGAGGGTATGCAGCAGGCTATCAGCGTATGTAAAGAGAGAGGCATTGAAGGCCTTGTTGTTATCGGCGGTGACGGCTCGTTCAGAGGAGCGCGCGATCTTTCATTAAGAGGTATTCCCTGCATAGGTATTCCCGGTACTATTGACAACGACATCGCCTGCTGTGACTATACAATAGGTTATGACACTTGCCTTAATACAATTATGGATATGGTTGACCGTATCAGAGATACAACAGCTTCTCATGACCGCTGCTCAGTTATTGAGGTTATGGGCAGAAGAGCAGGTTATCTTGCTCTTAACGCAGGTCTTGCCTGCGGCGCAACATCAATTCTCATTCCCGAGGTTGAGTATGATTTCAACCGTGATGTTATCGAGAGAATCCGCAGAACTCAGAGAACAGGCAAAATGCACTTCGTTATCGTTGTTGCCGAGGGTATCGGCGGTGTTGAAGAGCTTGCAAAGCGTATCCAGGCCGAAACAGGCGTAGAGTCAAGAGCTACAATTCTCGGTCACGTTCAGCGCGGCGGTTCTCCTTCTGTTAAAGACAGAGTTATGGGCAGCCGTATGGGTTATTATGCTGTTCAGCTTCTTCTTGAGGGCATCGGCAACAGAGTTGTAGCTACTCAGAAGAACGATATTGTTGACTATGATATTTTTGAAGCTCTCAATATGAAGAAGAGCATTGACCTTGAGCTTTACAAAATTGCTCACGAAATTTCAATATAATAATTAATCTGAAGGTATAATTATGTTAAAAGACGAATTCCTTGAACTTCGCCGCCGCATAATTGAAAAAGATTTTCAAAAGATGAACGACAAGCAGCAAGAGGCTATTTTCACAACAGAAGGCCCCTTGCTGCTTCTTGCAGGTGCGGGCAGCGGAAAAACTACGGTTCTTGTAAACCGTATTGCAAACTTAATAAAGTACGGTTCTGCGTATTATTCTGATTACTGCGAATTTGTGCCGACTGAAGAAGATGTCGGCCTTATGCGTGAATATCTTAAAGACGACAGTATTGACCTTTTTGATGTTTATGACCTTCTTTGTGTCAAGCCTGCAAGACCGTGGGAAATTCTTGCAATAACTTTCACAAACAAAGCGGCTAATGAGCTTAAAGAAAGGCTTGCGCGTATGCTTGGCGACGCCGCAATGGATATCTGGGCAAGTACATTCCATTCATCCTGCGCGAGAATTCTCAGACGTTACGGAGAGAGCCTCGGTTATTCAAATCATTTCACGATTTATGATACAGATGATTCGAAGCGTGTAATGAAACAGGTTCAGAAACTCCTTGATATCGATGATAAAATGCTGTCTCACAAGGTGATTTTAAAAGAAGTCAGCAATGCCAAGGACCAGATGATTTCTCCCGAGGAGTATCTCAGTCAGGCGGGCAGTGATTTCAGAATGAAAAAAATCGGCGAAGCATATATGCGTTATCAGAAACTGCTTAAATCCGCTGACGCTATGGACTTTGATGACATTATTTATAATACTGTTAAGCTTCTTGAAGAAAATGATGAGGTCAGAGGCTATTATCAGAATAAATTCAGATATGTTATGGTTGATGAGTATCAGGATACCAACCATGCTCAGTACAGACTTACATCTCTTCTTGCGGGAAAATATAAAAATATCTGTGTTGTCGGTGATGATGACCAGAGTATTTACCGTTTCAGAGGCGCGACTATTGAGAATATTTTAAGCTTTGAGGACCAGTACACCAACGCCAAGGTTATCAGACTTGAACAGAATTACCGTTCAACTCAGAATATTCTTGATGCCGCAAATGCTGTAATAGCCAATAATGTTCAGCGTAAAGGCAAAAATCTCTGGACTGCAAACGGCAGGGGAGATAAAATAACTGTAAACACTTCATATGACGAAAATGATGAAGCGAAATATATAGCTGACGCTGTATCCGCTGAGGTTGCTGACGGAAAGAGCTGGAATGATATCGCTGTTCTTTACAGAATGAATGCCCAGTCAAATAACATTGAAAACGCATTCATAAGAACAGGTGTGCCTTACAGGATTATCGGCGGTCTTCGATTCTATGAACGTAAAGAAATCAAAGACGCTCTCGCATATCTGACGGTTATCAATAATGAAAACGACGATGTGAGACTTCGCAGAATTATAAACGAGCCCAAGAGGGGAATTGGTGAAACATCATTGAATCATGCCGCTGAAATCGCGGCAGGTATGGGAACAAGCCTTTATGATATTATTTCTCATGCCGATGAATATCCCGTTCTCAGCAGAGCTTCAAAAAAGATGCTCGAGTTTACCGATTTCATTAAAGAAATTCAGGAAGAAGCAGATGAATTAAAGCTTGACCAGCTGCTTGAAGCTATTCTGAAAAAAAGCGGATATTATACTGTTCTTTCACTTGATAAAGAAACTTATGAAGACAGAATGAGCAACCTTGCTGAGCTTAAAAACAACCTTTTAAGATATCAGCAGGAAAATGAAGAGGGAGACCTTAACGGATTCCTTGAAGAAATCGCTCTTATGACCGATATTGATAATTACAATTCCTCAAGCGAAACTGTCACTATGATGACTCTTCATTCGGCGAAGGGACTTGAATTCCCCGTTGTATTTATTCCCGGAATGGAAGAAGGCATTTTCCCGGGACTTCAGTCCATATATAATCCCGCTGATATTGAGGAAGAACGAAGACTTGCTTATGTAGGTATAACGCGAGCTAAAAAACAGCTTTATCTTACTAACGCGAGAACAAGACTTCTCTACGGCTCAACGTCTCATAACGCACCGTCTCGTTTTGTAAATGAGATACCGGATGAACTTGTGGAACATACGGGAGCAACTTCTCTTGCTTCTTCAAGAACAGAAAGAAACGAAGGATTTTTCTCCGATTTTGCTTCTGACAGTCCTATGGATTCATATTATTCAAGGAACAAAATCAATCGTGGCTTTTCAAGACCTGCGGCATCTGCACAAAAATCAAAGTCAGTTCCTCAGACAAAATATTCAGTAGGGGACACTGTTAAACATAAAATATTCGGCACTGGTGTGATTTTATCCGTTCAGCCTGTTGCCAACGATACACTTCTCGAAATTGCGTTTGATAAAGCCGGAACCAAAAAAATTATGGCTAATTTTGCAAAACTCACTATGGGGGAATAATCATGAAAAAGCTGTTATCAGTTATCCTTTGCATTGTTCTTATCGCAGGTATATGCGTGCCGGTTATGGCGTCAGAAAAAGAAACCGTACCTTTTGTGCTTGTGTCCGGTATGGATGTTCTGCCGCTTTATAAGGATTACGGAACCGAAAACGAGCAGAAGGTCTGGGGACTTACAGGTGATGCTTTCCTCGGACTCGGCAAAGAGCTTGTTTTGCCTGTTGCAAAGCTCTGTATCGACAGAGACAAAGACGCTTTCGGCAAAAGTCTTCTGACGGCTGTCGATAATATGTTTGAGTATCTGAAATGCGATGATAACGGTGACTCTGTTTATGATATCAGAACTCCTCAGTTTTCATCCTCCATGGCTGATTTTGAATGGGTTTACGCCGATGAATTAAAAGACGAGCAGGGTATACTTAACGCCGCTGTTCAGAAATACGGCGCTGAAAACGTATATTTCTATAATTATGACTGGCGTCTTGATCCTCTTAAACACGCTGACGGACTTAATGAGCTTATCGAATCTATCAAAGTTGAACATAACTGTGATAAAGTTAATCTTGCCTGCTGCAGTATGGGCGGAGTCATTTCAATGTCCTATATCTATAAGTACGGTCACGATTCTATTAATAATTTCATGCTTCTTTCAACAGCATTTCAGGGTGTTGCCGCTGTAGGCGATATGTTTGAGGGTGACCTTTATCTTGAAAAAGAGGCTCTCATACGCAGAGTTGTTAATCTCGGTAAGGGTGACTTAAAAGAGTTTTTATTTAAAGCGCTTATGTATGCCGTTGATAAAGCCGGTGTTGCCGATATACTTGTTGACTGGGCAAACGGAGTTGTTGACTCAATGCTTAATGACATTTATGATATCCTTCTTAAGGATGTTTTCGGTAAAATGCCCGGTCTTATTGACCTGATTGCCGCAGAGGATTATGAAGAATCAAAAGCATTCATGCTTGACAGCAATAAAAACTCCGCTATCGAAAAAAGATGTGATGAATATATCTATAATGTTCAGTGCAGGGCAAAAGAAATTCTTGACTCGGCAAAGGCAGACGGAGTTGGCGTTTATGTAGTCTGTCAGTACAATATGCAGGCATTGCCCGTATCTCACAGCAGTGATATGAATAATGACCTGCTTATCGATGTAAAATACGCTTCTGCAGGTGCTTTTTGCGCTGATTTAGGCTGTACGCTTCCTGACGGATACACTCAGAAAATCGATGACGGACATAATCATGTTTCTGCTGACAAAGTTATTGATGCCTCAACCTGCATGTATCCTGACAGCACATGGTTTATTAAAGATCAGGCTCACGTTGATTTTAATGTCGGGCCGACAACTGACTTCATATTTTTCCTTGCTGATTCTGAAAAACAGCTCACAGTTTTTGATAATGAAAACTATACGCAGTTCATGATTTATGATTATGACGATAATTCGCTTATGCCTATCGGTGCAGATTATAAGGAACCGTTTGATGTTTGGGGTTTTATCAGCGGTATTCTTGATTTTGTAATTGATTTTTATAAAAAATTCTGCATTAACCTCATTAATAATATTTTATCATTATAAAGAGGTGATAATATGATTATCAGAAAGCTTAAGGAAAACGATGTATTCCAGCATGAAAGAGTAGCATCTCAGGCTTTTGTATATGATTGCGATGTCGATTCAAAAGAAAACACTCTTCCATGTGAATTTATGCTCGGTGCATTCTGTGATGATAATAAAACTCTTATGGCTGATATAGAAATTGAACACAGAACTTGCTTTTTCGGCAAAAATAAGCTTTCCTGCGCGGCGGTCGGAGGAGTTGCGTCTAAACCTGAATTCCGCAATAAGGGCGCGGTAAGAAAAATTTTTGAATCACTTTTTAATGATGAAAAGTATAATAATAATGCAGATATTAGTATTCTTTATCCTTTTTCAGCAGCATATTACAGAAAATTCGGTTATGAAAGTGTAGGACGTGCTGTTGAAATAAGAGTACCGTTTGCTGAATTCAGTCATATTCCGAAATGTTCTGACGTTTTTTTATATGAAGAACAGGATAATGAACGCTTTTTCGAGCTTTACAATAATTCTGCTTCAAGAAATACTCTTGCTTTTGAAAGAAAAGATACCCTTCATTTTACATTTGAGCCATATAAAACAATGCTTTATACATACGTTTTGAACGATTATTCTTCATATGCGTCGTTTTTTATCGACAGAAAAGCTGATACTGTATTTGTAAAAGAGATTGAATATCTGAATAAAAGCGCACTTTTAAAAATTCTCGGCTTTCTTCGTTCATTTGAAGGCAATCAGAAATATATCTGTTTTTTGAAGCTCAGTGAAAACTCACCGGTTATTAATTATATTTCTGATACCCATAAAGCCAAAATGAAGCTTTCAAGCACAGGAGCCGCAAGAGTTCTTGATGTTGAAAGTGTTCTCAATAAAAAAGAATATCCCGAATGCAACGGGTCATTTACTGTAGGCTTTGTTGATTCTATTAGAAAAAACAATGCTGTTTTCAGTATTGAATATGAAAATAAAAAAGGCTTTGTCAGAAGAGTAAATGTGTCTGACCCTGACGCAGTTCTTGAACCTGCGGCGGCATCACAGATACTTCTGAGCGGTATAAGAGACCCTGAGTCTTTTGAATTTTTAAACGGTGTAAAGATTAATAGATTTAATCCTGCCTTTTTCAATGCTTTCAAATTTAAACCGTGTTTCTTTAATGATGAATTTTAAGTTTATGCTTCGTCAGATTAATTCTGACGGAGCTTTTCTTTATATATAAATCTTATTTACAAAATGAATTATATGAGTTATAATATATACAAAGGAGAGTGTTGTTATGAAAGCTTTTAAGAAATTTTTAAGTGTTTTTACGGCATTTGTTCTTATTTTAATGTTGGTTGTTCCGGCTTTTGCCGTTAATTATGAAGATATGACATATCTTTATATTGATAAAGGAGATATTGTTATCGGCGACGGAACAGTATCAGGTTACGGATATTATGGCCAACCGGTTACCATACCAAATTCTATTGGGTATTATATTACATCTTCATCATCTGAGGTGACTAATTATGGCATTTTGGTCAGTGGTGGTGAAAATTATATAGTATTAGATAATGTCAATATTAATATTAAGAATGACTATAACTGCGCATTTCTTATTGACAACGGCGCTGTTGTTGACTTGTTCTTTAAAGGAACAAATATAATAAAAAGCGGTACGTCAAGAGCCGGTATAGAGATTTCTCCTGATTCTCAGCTTACATTAAGTGGTGTCGGTACGCTTGACGCCAGTTCAGACGGTCAGGCCGGAATCGGCGGCGGCAGCGGCACATCTAACGGAACAGTTATCATTAACTCCGGTACCATAACCGCAACCTGCGCAAATCAGGGCTCGGGAATCGGCGGCGGCAGCTCGGGAAACGGTGGTACTATAATAATCAACGGCGGTAATATTGTTGCTATCGGAGGAACAAGCGGCGCGGGAATCGGCGGCGGATGTGCAAACGCCGGCGGAAATATCACAATTAACGGCGGTACAGTTACAGCTGTCGGCGGAAATAACGCGGCTGGAATCGGCGGCGGATGGTTCGGCCAAATGGGCAATGTTGTTATAAATGGCGGCTCTGTCAAGGCAGTTGCCGGTTCAGGTGCGCCCGCTGTAGGTAACGGCGCCGGTCTTTCATCAAACACATCACCTGTTAACAGCGATGGCAACAATGTTTATCTTGTTCGTATGCAGTCACCCACATCTGAACCTTTTGTTTCGGCATTTTTAAACGGCAAGGATTGCTGTATCTGCGGCACACATCCTGATGATAATTATTTCTATTTCTATATTCCTGTCGGCACAGACTTTATTTCAGGAGTAAGCGGAGACAATACTGTAACAATATATAAATTTACTGTTTCTCAATCCGGCGGCATTTCAGCTCAAAAGGTGAATCCTGTCTCTGCAATAAACGGCGCTGAAATCGGTGAGGATAATATTATAAGAGGTATAACCTGCGGTCTGACAAATCTCGAAAACTACCTTTCGGTTGAAAACGGTTACTCACTTTCATATGATAATGAATTCATCGGAACTGGTACCGGTGTGACGATTATGTACGGCGACATTCCGATTTTTCAGTACAAGACTCTTTTATACGGTGACCTAAACAATGACGGTTTTTACAACGGCGAAGATTCATTTATAATACTTCTGTTCCTTTGGAGAATGCTTAACACTAAAACAGCTGATCCGTTAATTGTTGAAGCAGCTGATGTTGACAGAAACGGTAAAATCGATGATAAGGATATGCATATTCTTGAAAAAGCAGGTGTTTATCTTTCTTCTGTTTCACAGAGCACAGGTCCTGATACTATGAGCAGTAATTCTTTTTCCGATTATCTTCTTTTAGTTGATCAGACACCGCCTATGAAATCAATAACAGATAATTCTCAGGAAGAAATTGTTGCAGAGCCGTCTGAAGCCGTAACAGAAGATATTTTGTCCGATTCGGCTGAACAAATCGGGCTCAGTATATTTGATATTATTGTACAATTTATCAAATATGCTGTAAAAATATTAAAATCATTCGGTTCATTTTGGAAAAATTATTTTATTTAATGTATTGCATTAATCTACAATATATTGTATAATGTGACACATAAGGTAATATTTAAGGGGGAGAATCTGCTATGCAGCTTTTAATCGACAGAATAAAAAAAGACGGCAGAGTCTTCCCAGGCGATATTCTGAAAGTAGACAGTTTTATAAATCATCAGATGGATGTGGAGCTTATTGACGAAATAGGCAGGGAGTTCCACAGATTATACGGCAACTGTGATGTTACTAAAGTTCTGACAATAGAGGCTTCCGGTATCGGTATAGCCTGTTTTGTTGCAAAGTACTTCCGGGTGCCGCTTCTTTTTGCTAAAAAATCGAAGTCAAAAAATATAGCTGATGATTTATATTCAGCTCAGGTTGAGTCATATACTCACGGCTCGGTTAATACTATCGTTGTTTCTAAAGAATATCTTCATTCCGATGACAAGGTTCTCATAATCGATGATTTCCTTGCTACAGGACAGGCTCTTTTCGGGCTTATTGATATTGTCAAGCAGGCAGGAGCTGAGCTTGTAGGTACTGGTACAGTTATAGAAAAAGGATATCAGCGCGGCGGAGATATTTTAAGAGAAAAGGGTATCAGAGTTGAATCTCTTGCAATAATTGATTCAATGTCTGATGACGGAACTATAGTGTTCCGTGATTAATTACGGCAATATTTTTTGCATATAAAATTATTTGAAAGCGGAGGAAAACAAAATGAAAAGAATTTTGGCAATTCTCTTAGCTGTTGTTCTCGTTGCATGCACATTTGCAGCTTGCAGCGGCAACAAGGGCGAAGAAAAGAAAGACGCAAAAGAAGCTCTTAAAGTTGGTTTCATTTTCTTACATGATGAAAACTCAACTTATGACAAGAACTTCCTTGACGCTGCAAAGGCAGCTTGCGAAGAGCTTGGTGTTGAAGCTATTCTCAAGACAAACATCGACGAGAGCGCAGCTTGCACAGACGCAGCTGAGCAGCTTGTTGACCAGGGTTGTAAGCTTATCTTTGCTGACAGCTTCGGCCATGAAGATTTCATGATTGAAGCAGCAAAGGAATTCCCTGATGTTCAGTTCTGCCATGCTACAGGCACAAAGGCTCATACAGAGAAACTTGCTAACTATCATAACGCATTTGCTTCTATCTATGAAGGCCGTTACCTTGCAGGTGTTGCTGCAGGTCTTAAGCTTAAAGAGCTCCAGGATGCAGGCAAACTTAAGGGCGCAGTTCCCAAGATGGGCTATGTTGGCGCTTACACATATGCAGAAGTTATTTCCGGTTACACATCATTCTATCTTGGCGCAAAGTCAATCTGCCCCGATGTTGTTATGGACGTTCAGTTCACAGGCAGCTGGTATGACGAAACAGCTGAAAAAGAAGCAGCTCAGACTCTTATCAACAGAGACTGCGACCTTATCAGCCAGCACGCTGACTCAATGGGTGCTCCCACAGCTTGCGAAACAGCAGGTATCCCCGATGTATCTTACAACGGAAGCACAGCAGCACAGTGCCCCAATACTTTCATCGTTTCTTCAAGAATCAACTGGGTTCCTTACTACAAATACATCATTGACTGCGTTCAGAACGGCAAAGAAATCGATGCTGACTGGACAGGCACTCTTGCAACAGGTTCTGTAGTTCTTACAGAAGTTAACGAGGCTGTTGCTGTTGAAGGCACTCAGGCAAAGATTG
>JAZUHE010000174.1:0-5114 GCA_045641565.1 Acutalibacteraceae bacterium
GGCCTCCGACTTATAGAAATGAATGCATATCTGAATAGCGTTATAGAAGACGTTAAAAAGAAGCATGGACATGAGCCTGAATTCATTCAGACAGTTGAGGAAGTTTTTTCTTCACTTGACCCTGTTATTGAGAAGCATCCCGAATATGAAAAGGTTGACCTTCTTAACCGTATGGTTGAGCCCGAGCGTATGATTACTTTCCGTATCACATGGATGGACGATAACGGCTGCTGGCATACAAACCGCGGCTGGAGATGCCAGTTCAACGGAGCTATCGGACCTTACAAGGGCGGTCTTCGTTTCCAGAGCAACGTACGCACAAGTATAATCAAATTCCTTGCTTTCGAGCAGACATTTAAAAACAGCCTTACAGGTCTTCCCATCGGCGGCGCAAAGGGCGGCTCCGATTTTGACCCCGCAGGCAAATCAGACAACGAAATCATGCGTTTCTGCCAGGCATTCATGACAGCGCTTTACCGTTATATCGGACCTGACATCGACGTTCCCGCAGGCGACATGGGCGTTGGCGGACGTGAAATCGGTTATCTCTTTGGTCAGTACCGTCATCTTAAGGGCAAATGGGAGAACGGCGTTCTCACAGGTAAAGGCATATCATACGGCGGCTCTGTAATCCGTCCCGAAGCAACAGGCTACGGCGCAATTTATTATCTCTGCGAAGTTCTCAAGCACGAGAATGATACAATCGAAGGCAAGTCAATCGCAACATCAGGTTACGGCAACGTAGCATGGGGCATCATGAAAAAGGCTGCTCAGCTTGGTGCAAAGGTAACTTATTTCTCAGGCCCTGACGGATATGTTCACGACCCCGACGGCGTTATTACTGAAGAAAAGCTTGACTTCATTCTTCATATGCGTGCAACAGATCCCATGCACTGCAAGCCTTATGCTGACAAGTTCGGCTGCGAATTCGTTGCAGGCAAGAAGCCCTGGGGCGTTAAGGATGTTGATATCTGCATGCCCGCAGCTATGCAGAATGACGTCAATATTGACTCAGCTAAGAAGATTGTTGACGCAGGCATCAAGTACTATCTTGAGGTTGCTAATATGCCTACAACAAATGATGCTCTTAATTATCTCCGTGCACAGGAAGGTATTATTGTCGGCCCCTCAAAGGCAGTTAATGCCGGCGGCGTTGGCGTTTCAGCTCTTGAAATGGCACAGAACTCCGAACGTCTTGTATGGACAGCTGAGCAGGTTGACAGCCAGCTCCGTCAGATGATGTTCAATATTCATGACGCATCAGCAAAGGCTGCTGAGGAATACGGCCTCGGCTATGACCTTGTTGCAGGTGCAAATATCGCAGGCTTCCTGAAGGTTGCGGAGGCAATGCTTCAGCAGGGCTGCTTCTGATAAACTTAATTTACTTGCGGCAATTCAAATAATGAATTGAGGGCTTTCGCGGCATCTTCTTAATTGAGGATGTCGCGATTGTTTTTGTCTTTCTTTTTCTTCACAGGGAGTCCCTGAGCGATTTCGGGAAACTCGTTTTCATTATCCGCAGTCGGCTGAATATTATACGTTCCGTATTTATTCAGAAGTTCAAAAACTGTCTCCGGCTGTCCGCTTATTCCCGCAACGGACGGCGTGTCGCTTAAATCTTTTTCGTTATTTTTCATAAATATCACCGTTAATATTGTACCCGCCTTTCTTATTGACATCATCGCAATATTATGGTAAATTTTAATTGTCGCAAAGAGCGGCAGAATCTATTATGAGGTGATTTTTATGATTATTAACACACCGCCTATGGGTTGGAATTCCTGGAACACCTTCGGCGAAAACATAAACGAAAAAGTAGTTATGGAAACTGCTGATTTTATTGCTTCAAGCGGACTCAAAGAGTGCGGCTACGAGTATGTTATCATTGATGACTGCTGGAGTCTCCGTGTCAGAAACGATAAAGGTGAGATTGTTCCCGACCCCGAGAAATTCCCTCACGGAATGAAATACGTTGCCGATTATGTTCACTCCAAGGGCCTTAAATTCGGTATGTATTCCTGCGGCGGAACCATGACCTGCGCAGGCTATCCCGGCAGCTATGACCATGAATTTGTTGATGCCAAATGCTTTGCCGAGTGGGGCGTTGACTATCTGAAATATGATTACTGCTATCACCCCGAAACGACATACGGTCATGTTGTATATAAGAGAATGGCTCTTGCTCTTGCAAATTGCGGCAGAGATATTGTGTTTGCTGCATGCTCATGGGGGGCGGAAAATACCAAGGCGTGGATTAAAGAAACAGGCGCTCATACATGGCGCTCAACAGGCGATATAAATGATTCATGGGCTTCAATCAAGGAGCTTGCCCAGAGTCAGATTCAGACAGTTGAGTACAACGGCAATGGCTGCTTCAATGATATGGATATGCTTATTGTCGGCATGAACGGCAAGGGTAATGTTGCTCTTACAGGCTGCACCGAGGACGAATACAAGACTCATTTTGCTTTCTGGGCTCTTATGGGTTCTCCACTTATTATGGGCTGTGACCTCAGAACAGCTGACGAGAGCGCAATGAAGATTCTTATGAATAAAGAGCTTATCAGAATCGACCAGGACAAGGCGTACAGACAGCCGTGGGTTGTTAACTGCCGCCGTACGGAAAATAAAGTACGTGAGGAAGAGACACCTCTTTATGATGATTACCGTCTTGACCAGCCTGCCATAGCGAGATTCCTTGATAACGGCGATATCGCAATCGGTATATTCAATTTCCTCGACAGAGAAGTCAAGCCCCGCGTAACCCTTGACGCTTTCGGTCTCGGTGAGTGCACAGGCAAAACTCTTGAGCTTACCGATGTCTGGACAGGAAAGGTTTCATATCCGAGAAACGGAACTATAGAGTCAAAGCTCGCGCCTCACGCCTGCAATGTTTACCGTGCAAAGGTTGTTGACGCTAAATGAGTAAATGCACTGCCTGCGGAAAAGAACTGCTGCCTGACGATATAGGTCTTACAAAGAAGCTTATCAACAGGGGAGCGACGAAGTATTACTGCATTGACTGCCTCGCGGTTAAGTTTGAATGCTCCACAGAGCTTCTTCAAAGCAAAATTGAACATTTCCGCAATATGGGATGCACACTTTTTACATAATATTTTTAAGAAATACAGCCCTGCGCGGACTGTATTTCTTTTTAATCGGGAGATGATTTTTTGGGTATTAACCCCGTTTCATTCAGAAACATTGACATCACAGACGGATTCTGGAAAAAAAGACAGCGTCTTAATCACGATGTTACAATACATTCCGTAAGAGACAGATTTGTGGATACCGGCCGATTTGAGGCATTTAAATTCAACTGGAAAGATGGAATGCCGGATAAACCGCATTATTTCTGGGATTCAGACGTCGCCAAATGGCTTGAAAGCGCCGCGTATATTATTGAGAAGGAGCCGGATTCTCTGCTTGAAAAGCAGGTTGACGAGGTGGTTGACTTTATAGCGGAGCATCAGGAGGATAACGGATACTTCAATATATATTTCACAGTCTGTGAGCCGGATAAACGCTTCTCAAACCGTGACTGGCACGAGCTATACTGCGCAGGCCATCTTATGGAAGCGGCCGTCGCATATTATAACGCTACAGGCAAGGATAAATTCCTTAAATGTATGTGCAGATACGCTGACCTCATCGAGCGAATATTTAAAATTGAGGACAGCGCCGCCTTTCACACTCCGGGGCACGAGGAGATTGAGCTTGCTCTTGTCAAGCTTTATCACTGCACAGGTGAAAAGCGTTATCTTGAGCTTTCAAAGCATTTTATTGATAAACGCGGCTGTGAATCGGAAATTCCCGAAACACACTGGGCGAACGATATTTATTATCAGAGCGAAAAGCCCTGCCGCGAAATGACAGAGGCCAACGGACATTCCGTGCGCGCGTGCTATCTTTATGCAGGTATGGCCGATATTGCTCGCGAATTCGACGATATAGAGCTGGCACAGGCCTGTGAGCGGATATTTGATGACATATATAATAAAAAGATGTATGTCACAGCGGGACTCGGTCAGTCTCACCACGGCGAGGCGTTTACAATTCCCTATGATTTGCAGAATGATGTGGCGTATACCGAAACCTGCGCGTCAATCGCACTTGTTTATTTTGCTTCCCGTATGCAGCGTCTGAAGCTTGATTCACGCTTCGGGGATGTTATTGAGAGAGCGATATACAACGGAATTCTCTCGGGTGTTTCGATTGACGGCAAGTCGTTTTTCTATGAGAATCCGCTGGAGATTCTTCTCTCGGAGCATGACAGAAACATTTCTGTCAGAAACAGCAATGAGCGACGCCCCATAACTCAGCGTCTTGAGATGTTCGGCTGTTCGTGCTGTCCGCCTAATATCACAAGATTTATCTCTTCAATCGGCGATTATATATACGGCTTTGACGATGACACTGTTTATGTTCATCAGTATATTTCTTCTGACGCTCAGATAAACGGAACAGACCTTTCTGTGAAGTCCGGTTATCCCTATGACGGGAATATTAAAATCATAGCGGAAAACTGCGCTCATAAGCGTATTGCGCTGAGAATTCCGGAGTATTCAAAATACAAATTTATTATTACATTAAACGGTAAAAAAGCAGAGCCCGAGCTTTTTAACGGCTACGCTTTTATTGAACTTATGGAAGACAGCAAAATCAGCGTCATATTTGATGTTTCGCCGAAAAAGGTTTATTCAAATCCGCTTGTCGACAGAGACGCAGGCAAATGTGCGATTCTCGCAGGGCCGATTGTTTACTGTGCTGAGGGCGTTGACAACGGCGCACATCTGAGAAAGTACCGCATTCCCGAGCAGCTCGATTATAACTTCAGTAAAAATGATGAGCTGGGAACGGAGGATATTATTCTCAAAGCTGAGAAGCTTGAAGATTCAGACTCGCTTTATTCCTTTGAGCGGAAGTATTCACCGTCGGATATCCGTCTTATTCCGTATTTTGCTTTTGCAAACAGGGGAGAAACGGATATGACAGTCTGGTTCATTTCAAAATAAAGTATTCGTTCTGTTATGTCATTGCCGCGTCACTTTGTTTCTCGCAGTGACATTTTCGCTGATGTATAAAAAAGATGAAAACAACCGCTGAAACACGAG
>JAZUHE010000175.1:0-5813 GCA_045641565.1 Acutalibacteraceae bacterium
TACCCGCAAGTGCATCGTCCTTTCCGTTTGTGTTATTAATATAATAATCTCCGACTGCTATTCTAATATATGGTTCAACATTATAATTATACGGTTCAAAAAAAACAGCAGAAACCATATCTCCATCTAAAGCTTTAATATTATTTGAGGATTTAATGTATATAGGAACCCTGATTGGAAAGTAATATTGTTTTCTTATCCAATTCATAAATTCCTTACATGAACGCCGAACCTCGTCATCAACGCCCTTATCGAATCGTAATCTAACACCCGGTCTCGCTCGATCAACATCAATAATATTAACCCAGTTTTTACATTTCCACAAATTCATTGATGATCATCTCTTTCTATACTTCGTTGTTTAAATCCATATTTATTCATCAAACAAGGAAGCATAATACTGCAGTTTTATTTAAATATAACACAGAACGCCGACGTTTTCAACCGACAGGCGCATACTCTCTATGACAACTGATTTGTGCTCAGGTACATTTCTTACTGAAAAGCAAAACTGACTCCGAAAAAATCGGAATCAGTTTTTGTTTTATTATCTGTCATAAAGGTGCGCTGTACGCACAGATTTTAAAAATGTCCGCCGCGGATTTTAACAACTACATTGTCAATCTTCATATAAACAAGACCAAGCAATTCAATTATGGAATACGGAATACGCTTGAGTGCGATTCTGAAATCAGACTTTCTGTTTTCTTTTGTTTTTACGATTTTTATGCTGTCAAGAAGCTCGCTGTTATCCCCTCTGAATGTCTTGAGTTCCATTGAGTCACCGCTGAATTCAAGAGTTGAGTAAGTGGTAACGTCGCCCTCTTTAAAAGCATACGCAGAGAAAAGAGTGTTTCCCGCTCCGCCGTGGTCACAGCAGGCGTTGGAATTGAGATAGATTCTGCCCTTGGGGTTGGTGTATGTTTTGCCGCTCTTTGCCGCGCCGGTAATAATACCGTTGCTGATGAATTTTGAACGTCCCTGAAGGTGGCTGTGACCTGTAACTACAAGGTCTATGTCATACATCTCGAATATGGGCTGGAACACGCCGTTGAGAAGAATTGTTGTTTCCGGGTCAAGCATTGAATAGCCCGCTCCGTAAAGAGCCTGATGCATTGTTGCGATTCTCCACTTTGCGTCAGGGTTCGCCGCAACAGCCTCAGCGGCCATGGCTCTGTGGTCAGCGGCGCTGCCCGAGGTGGCGTCAAAGACAAGATAAAGTACATCACCGTAGCGGAACCAGAAATCACGGTCAAGGCCTTCGAAGTACTTGCCGTAATACTCATTTGGCATATTGGTGTAGTAATTGTATGTAAAACCTTTTTTATCGTGGTTGCCTATAGCGAGAGCCATTGGAAGTGACTGAACGTACTTCGGCATCATAAGTGTCTGCCACTCGTCGGCGCTTTTGCCTGTGGATGTGTTGTCTCCGGGTGAAAGCAGAAATGATATATCGGGATTTTTTGTAAGAGCTTCGTCAAGAACACTCTGCCATACATAGCCGATTCTCGACTGCTCGTCGGGGTTATCTGTTGACTGACCGCCTATCTGAATATCGCCGACAATCATCATCTTATAGCTGTCAAAGGCTTTAGATTCATACTTTGCCGCTTTACTCCAGCCTTTTTCGGAATGATACTGATAATAGTATGTTGTGTTTTCTTCTATTCCCGTCATGGTAACACGGCATACAAGCTGGTCTTCGTTCTCAGCCTCTGCCGTTTCACCTGTGAAAGTAACAGTGCCTGACATATCGGCTTTTTTGGAGAGCTTAACCTGAGGATACGCCGCGTTTTTATCTGCGTGCCATGTGATGTTAAGCTGAGTTTCATCTGAGCCGACGCAAAGCAGCGGAAGTGTATTTGAGCCTATGAGAGAATCGTAGCGGCTCTGCCACTGTTCCTGTGTCATGCTCATGTCATCAAACGCATAGCCGGGCATGATAAATGCCTGCATAACAAACAGTGCTGACATAAGTACTGAAATAAATCTTAAATGCTTTTTCATGTAAACAGCCTCCTATTTATAACTTATAACGATTATATCATCAGTAATTCATATGTCAATAAAAAAGGTATCTGAAAAAACAATTAACTTCACAATCTCCGTATCTGTTCATAAAAAAACATCCGAGGATTTCGCCTCGGATGCCAGCATATTGATTCTGTATTATTTCATTGACTCAAGAATTGAGATATATGCGTCCATAAGCTCGGAGCCGCAGCTTGTGCCGACGGTCATGAGCATACAGTTTGTCATATCCTCCGGATTTTCTTTATAGAAAATCAGAGTGCCGAGAAGTGATTTCGGTGTGCAGATATCGGGGAACATATATCCGAGAGCGTCATTTGTAATGCCCATAAGCACGAGCTTTTTACCGCTGCCGTCCTTGTCGCAGACGATGTTTTCAAGTGTATCATACTGCCACTCTGTGCCTGCCCATGATGTCTTACCATTCCAGAGAGAAACTCCCTCATAATCCGGGTCAGTACCGTAAACAAGTGTGGGTGAAAGCTCGCCGGGGGCTGTGAGAACAACGATTTCTCCGCCGAATTCAAGATAGTCTGTCTCAACAACTACACCGTAGCCTGATTCTGATTTATCTGTACGGACTGTGTTCTCGCCGAGGAGACCTGTGACACTGCCCCATGCCATTACGCCGTAATCAAGAGAAAGAAGTGTCTGAGTGTTTTTGATATTAAGCTCAGGCTTAACCTCAAGGGATTTATCTATTGAATCAATAATAAAGTGAGCAATGAGATAGCCCTTCTTCATATGGCCCTCAATATTTTCTTCGAGATTGTCATACTGCTTGTTTGTGTATTTTTCACCGTAACGTGCTATCCAGTCCTCTTTTGAAAGGCAGTTTTCCTTAATCCATTCAGTTGACTCAACGTCCTTTGCGTCACCCTCTTCGTATGAGATTCCGGGTGAGCTTACAGACGCTTCTGAGCTCTGAGTGAATACAAGATTATAGCCTGCATCTTCAAACGCCATAGCCATGAAATACGGATAGTCTGTGCACATCATGCGGTTATTGTCCCATGCGCCGTAGGATGTTGGATGAGCGCCGACATTTGTAAGGATAGTCTTTTCGCCGCTGACTCCCTCAAAAAGGAAGCATGAGAAGAAGTTCTTTGTCTGAGCGCCGCAGTTGAGCTTATCGTTGCAGCCGCCTGTCTCATCAGTTTCAAAGAAATAGAGACTGCCCTCTTCCATTTTGCCGTATGCTTCTTTCGCGCAGGCGGCAGCTCTTGAGCAGATGCTTTCCTCCATAGCCTTGCTGAGACTTCTGTCATAATCCGAAAACGGATTGAGCTTGTTGAGGAAAAGTGTGGGAATGCTCATGCCCTGGATATCAAGACCCGCGTGGCAGTGAGTTGCGCTTACGTTGCAGGCGAGGATGTCCTCATGCTCAACGCCGAATTCACTGAGAGCCTTTTCAACATTCTCACGTATTTCAGCGCAGGTTCCCGCTGTCATTCCGACACCGTCAACGCTTACAAAAACAATAATATCGTTTACGCCGTTTTTATTGCTGTCCGCTCCGTTGGTGAGAATTTCCATATTCATCATCTGCTCTGTATAGAGCTTTGAAACAAAGGTCTGATAACCACCTGTTGCGCGGATAATTTTAAGGCAGTTTCCGTTGGGGTCTTTGTTGCCTTCTGCGTCACAGCGCCATTTTTCGGGAATAACGCTTCCCTTTGCGAAGCCGCCGCTCCAGCCTGTGCCGACTGTATTGCCGTCTGTACCCTCATAAAAATATTCGTGCTCCGCCGCCGCGAAATCTTCATACTCGGGAATATCCGCTTCTTTTGTAAGATTAATGAGCAGACCGAAAATCACATCATGCGCCGCACCGAAAATACTGTCAACCGCATGAGCAAGTATGCTGTAGGGCTTACCCTCAGCTTCACCTGACTCTGCAAACGCCTGAGTTGAAATTGAAAAAGCCATTATTGCCGCAAGAAGCAGTGCAAGAATCTTTTTGCCGTTTTTCATATGGAATCCTCCTTTATTTTTATATAAAAAATCATACTACTTATTTTTATAAATGTCAACTTCTGCTGCAAGCAAAAAACAGTCCCTGAATCATCACCGGGACTGTTTTGCAATTATTAATACCACAGGAATCCGAAAAGGAAAATCCAGATAAGCCACTGACCGAATGAGAACTTGACGTTGATTGTTCTGGTATCTTTCACCGTGTTGCCCGCCTCATCTGTAACAATACAGGTAATGTTTGCCGTGCCTTTATGATGGGTGGTTATGCTGCCGTTCTGGTCAACAGTTACAATCTTCGAGTTGGATGTCTCATACTTTACGGTGTACCCGATACTGCCTTCCGTCTTGATTTCAGGCTTAATCACCGCTGATTTCTTATATCTGACTTCAACATTTTCGATTGAAACAGAAACGACTCTGCCGTTAAGCTTCGGTATAATATCTTTTCTGATAACCGTGCCGCATTCCTTACAGTAAAGAGTCTTTTCGCCCTCCGAAGTATATGTCGCAGGCTTCGTTATCTTCCATTCTCCGTCAATATGTCCCACCGCGCCGACGTAATCGGCAATATAGCTGTCGCCGCACTCGCAGGTATAGGTCGTGTAACCTTTTTCGGTGCAGGTCGGCTTTGTTACAACAGCATTATAGCTGTGGCCGAGTGCGCCTGTCTCTTCTGTTTCATATGCGTCACAGCGTGTGCAGTATCTTGTTTTCTCGCCCTTGTGGTCGCAGGTGGCAGGAGTCGTTACTTTCCATTCGCCGTAATTGTGGCCGAGCGCTTCCAGTTCGCCCGTTTCATACGCGGTGCATCCTGAGCAGCGTCTTATCTTCACGCCCTTGTCTTCGCAGGTCGGAGCGGTTTTCACCTTCCACTCGCCGTAGCTATGATCGAGCTTATCAACATAATCGGCAACATAGCTGTCACCGCAGGAGCAGGTGTAGGTCGTATAGCCTTCTTCTTTACAGGTAGGCTTTGTTACTACTGCCTTATAGCTGTGTGCTGCTAAATCGGTTTTTCTTGTTTCGTATGCGTCACAGCGTGTGCAGTATCTTGTCTCTACGCCGTTCTTTGTGCAGGTAGCAGGTGTTGTTACCTTCCACTCACCGTAGCTGTGGCCGAGCTTGTCGACATAATCCGCCTTATAGCTGTCGCCGCAGTGGCAGGTGTAGGTCGTATAACCCTTTTCAGTACAGGTCGGTTTTGTTACAACAGCCTTATAGCTGTGACCCGTCGCGCTGATTTTTCCTGTTTCATACGCGTCACAGCGTGTGCAGTATCTTGTCTTCACGCCGTCTTTCGTGCAGGTCGCAGGCGTTGTTACTTTCCACTCACCGTAGCTGTGACCAAGCTTGTCGACATAATCCGCTTTATAGCTGTCGCCGCAGTGACAGGTGTAGGTTGTATAGCCTTTGTCCGTACAGGTCGGCTTTGTTACAACCGCCTTATAGCTGTGGCCGAGTGCACCTGTCTCTTCTGTTTCATACGCGTCACAGCGTATGCAGTATCTTGTTTTCTCGCCCTTGTGGTCGCAGGTTGCAGGAGTTGTTATCTTCCACTCACCGTAGCTGTGGCCGAGCTTGTCAACATAATCCGCTTTATAGCTGTCACCGCACGAGCAGGTATAAGTTGTATAACCCTTGGCGGTACAGGTCGGCTTTGTCACAACAGCCTTATAGCTGTGTGCCGCCAAATCCGTTTTTCTTGTTTCGCACGAGTCACAGCGTGTGCAGTATCTTGTTTCCACGCCATTCTCAGTGCAGGTGGCAGGCGTTGTTAACTTGCATCCGCCGTAGTTGTGGCCGAG
>JAZUHE010000176.1:0-6590 GCA_045641565.1 Acutalibacteraceae bacterium
CTCAATGCTGCCGCTGGGTATGTTCTTTATAAACTCAACGGTATATACAGTATTCAACGTATTTATGACCGACGTGCTC
This sequence comes from Acutalibacteraceae bacterium, assembly GCA_045641565.1. Taxonomy (GTDB): domain Bacteria; phylum Bacillota; class Clostridia; order Oscillospirales; family Acutalibacteraceae; genus CAG-488. The sequence goes on from JAZUHE010000176.1 coordinate 80, forward strand.
AAGCTGAGCATGACTCTCGCTTCGGTTATAATTCTCGGCACCAAGCTGTGGGACGCAATCAATGACCCGCTTATGGGCACATTCGTTGAAAAGACGCGCACAAAATGGGGCAAATGCCGTCCGTATCTTTTATGGATGACTCCGCCGCTGGTTATAGTTACAGCGCTTCTTTTCGCGCCCATGCGCTTCCCCGAGAGCTGGAATATGTATAAAGGCGGCGAATTCATCGGCAACGCGGGCAACTTCGTTTTCGCGCTCATAATGTATATGCTTTTCATAACAGCGTATACGGGAATTGAGATTCCCTTCAACAGCATGACTCCCCTCGTTTTCCCTCAGAAGGATAAGCGTGTTTCAGCTGTTTCGTGGTCACAGACAATCGGTTCTCTCGGTACCGTTCTGCCCACAATGTTTGTGTGGTTCGCCATAGGAATGCTCGGCAACGGCAAAAAGGACACCACCGACTGGGGCTACTTCTGGTCAGCGCTGATTTTCGCCGTGATGGGCGCGATATTTATCATATGGTCATTCTTCGGAATAAAAGAAAAAATATATATCCCCCCGCGCAAGATGAACAGCAGAAAGAGCTTCAAGGTAATATTTACCGACAAGCGCATGATTGTGCTTCTTATCTGCTCATTCTTCTCGGGAATGATTAATATCGGCGCGATGTTCCTTCCCTATTTCGCGAACTGGAACTGCATAGGCATTCTTCCCATGGATAAAATCAACCTGTTCCTTGAGAATCTGACAGGCAAGAATCCCCAGCTTACGGCTGTTTCGATTCTGCCCACAATCCTCTCTGTCATGAGCGGAATAGCCTATATGCTCTCGATGATGATTGTGCCTCCCCTGCTTAAAAAAATGTCAAAAAAGACATTGTGGATTGCTCAGTCAATAATCGGCGGAATTATGTGCTTCGCGACATATCTTATAGGCGTTTATGTTCTGCCTTATAACACTCTGCCCGGATTTATCGTATACGCGATAATGAGATTCTTCACTAACTTCCCCGTCGGCATGAGCCTTGTGCTTCTCGTGGCTATGTTCGCGGATATAACCGACGACCTTGAAATCAAAACAGACGAACGCCTTGAGGCGACGGCATACTCAATGAAGGGTCTTCTTTATAAGATTTCTGTTGCCGTATTCAATGTTGTCGTACTCGTTATTATTGATAAAATCGGCTACAACGCCGAGCGTATGGCACAGCTGAGCAACAACTACTCAACTCCTCTCATAACATCAACCACCGTGCCGAGCATTATTCAGAATATTGACTATACCAGTCTTCTCAACACAATTTTCTTCATGCTCACCGCCTTCGGCGCGATAGGAATGATTCTTCAGGCGATACCAATGTTCTTTTATAAATTTGACGAGAACGCCATGAGCGACAAGCTTGAGGAATACCGCAAAAAGAGAGAAGCTCAGTCTCAGAAGGAGCTTGACGAAGCTCTTGAGTCAGCTGAAAAAGTGAAGTGATTTTATGAAAAAACAAAGCTTTACTCCCGATAAATTTTTTGAGGAAATTTACGGTACATACAAAACGCCTTTTGAAAACGCCGACGGGAAAGAAGAAACTTTACGCGTCTGCTCAGAAATAAAAGAAAAGCTGAAAGAAACTCTCGCAATCGAAAAAATTCCGTATAAAACAGAGACGCTGAACCTCGAAATAATAAAAAGCGAAAAGCGTAAGAATTACACGCTTCATACGGCGTCTGCGGAAATCTGCAGAGGGCTCAATATGCTCTGCTACATTCTCGAGCCGGAGGGAAAGCCAAAGAGCGGAACAGTCGCTTTCTGCGGCCACGGCTACGGATGCCGTCAGATAATAAGGCAATCAAAAAGCGGAAGATACAGAACGATAAATTTCCTCGATAATTATCAGAAAAATTTCGCCGAAGCGCTGGCGGAGCAGGGACATCTTGTGATTGTTCCCGAGCCAGTGGGATTCGGCGAGGCGAGACTTAAAAAAGATTTATTCAAGCCTTTTTACTCAAGCTCCTGCGACACAGTCTCTCATCACTCACTGCTTTACGGATTCTCCGCGGCATCTCTGAGAGTGTATCAGGTTCAGCGGTGCGTAGACATCCTCGAGCAGAAATACGGCTGCGAAAAAATCGGATGCATGGGCATTTCGGGCGGCGGACTTGTGAGCCTTTACTCCGCCTGCGTTGATGAAAGAATAGAAAAAGTCTGCGTCTGCGGCTATATAAATACGTTTAAAACAAGCGTAATGAGCATGTGGCACTGCCCCGATAATTACATCCCCGGCCTTCTCTCAATCGGTGAAATGTATGACTTCGCTTCGGCGCTCGCCCCGAGGAAGCTTATGATGCAGTACGGCACAGGAGATAAGCTTTTCCCCATAGACGGCTCACGTCTTGCGGCGCAGAAAATCGCTTCAGTATACAGCCGTGTCGGCGCAGAGGAGAATTTTGTTCCCGTTGAATTTGACGGGAAGCACGAGGTTTCTCTGCCGCAGGCAATAGAATTCTTTAATGATGCGAGGTAATTTATGATAGGATTCACAAGCGTTTCCCTGCGCTCATATTCAATAGAGGAAGTAGCGGAAACCGCAAAAAAAGCCGGAGCCGAAATAATAGAATGGGGCTCCGACGTTCACATAAAAACCATGGACGACGCCCTTAAAGCCAAAAAGCTCTGTGACGAAAACGGAATAATAATCAATTCCTACGGAACATATTACAGAACGGGCTGCGGCGATAAAGAGGAATGGAAAAAGATATGCGAAATTTCCTCCGCCATGGGCGCGAAATTCATCCGCCCGTGGCTCGGCACTAAGGGCAGCGGCGACACTGATGAAAAGGAATACGCCGCTTTGCTTGATGACGCGCGCAGCATGGCAGATGAAGCCGAAAAATACGGTCTTGTTATCTGCCACGAATGTCACCACCATACTTACAATGACACAACGGAATCGTCCCTCCGCTTTCTCAAAGACATAGACCGTGACAATGTAAAAACCTATTATCAGTCATGGTACAGAGATGAAGAGGGCGACAAAGATAAACTCTTCAGGCTGTTTCCTTATGTTCAGGATGTTCACGTTTCATTCTCTGAGCTGATTAAGTTCCAGCGGTTTCATAAAAAAGACAGAGAGTTTATCAGCAAAATTCTTTCATGGCTTAAAGAGCTCAGTTTTGACGGCGGTCTGATAATCGAGTTCACAAAAAATAACAGCGCGGAAAACCTTATTAAAGATACGGAAAGGCTGAAAAAATTATGGCAAGAATTATAATTTCTCTTATTACCGCGATTGCGGTGTTCTTATCCTCGTGGACGGTAAACTACGGTCTTATGCTCGCCGACACGGCAAAAATGGGCATAGACTACATAAGCCTTACCCCAAATCCTCAGAAGGTGACAAAGAAGGATATTCAGTCCGCTGTAGAGAACAGGACTGACTCTCATATTTTTGTACTCGCGACCGACTCCGACTTTGAGCGAATTAAGAATAATTATAACAACCGTGACGACGAAAAGCTCAACTCTTATTTTGACTACGTTAAGCTTTGCGCCGACAGGCTGCTTGACGAGGAGCCTCTCGGCTACATCATGGACGACGAGGAGGACAGCATCCTCGAAACTGCGAGAGCTATCCTTGAAAGAGTAATCTGTCTCGGATTCATGTGGAGAGTTACGGGCGATGAAAAATACGCCGCCCGCTGCGTTGATGAAATGACAAACGCCTGCAATTTCCCCGACTGGCACGAGGGTCACTTCCTTGACACCGCCGAGCTGACATTTTCAATCTCTCTGGGCACCAACTGGCTGTATGACTATCTGAGCGGTGAGCAGACGCAGTTTTTCGCCGACTCGGTATATGAAAAAGCCTTTAAGGTTTCAAAAGGCAAAATCCTCTCTCAGAACTGGTGGAAATGGTCAAAAACCAACTGGAACAGCGTATGCTTCGGCGGCCTCGGCGTAGGCGCTATGGTATTTTATGATTACTATGAGGATTTCGCGGCTGATTTTCTCAAGGATACCTACAACAAAGCCGCATACAACTTCGAAACCTTCACCCCCGACGGCGTATACGTTGAGGGTAGCGGATACTGGGAATACTGCACCACTTATCTTACATATTTCATGTCCACATCAGACAATTTCCTCGGCACGGACTTCGGTCTGAGTGACATTGACGGTTTCCTGAAATTAGGCACATTCCCCCTTTATATTACAGGCGCCACATCCGTTTTCAATTACGGCGACAACAAGCCCGTCTCTGTCGGAGCTCCGTCTCTCTACTGGTTCAGCAAGAAGACAAACGACCCTGCAGTAGCGTATTATCAGGCAAGGACAACCATTGAAAGCGAGCTGGACAACGGCAAGGGCGAATATGAGCTTGCCCGTGAATGCGCGGTAGGCGCGCTCTGGTATGACGCTCAGCTTCTCGGCGGTATCGAAAATGAAGACCTGCCTCTTTCGGTTTATATGAAATCTGATTCTTCGCAGGAAATCGTCGCGATGCGCAGCGGATTCTTTAACGAAAATGACACCTACGCGGCTATAAAAGGCGGCTACAATTACACAAATCACGGCGACCTTGATATTGGCACATTTGTTTTTGACAGCATGGGTGAGCGCTGGGCGGTTGATTTAGGCCCGGCTGACTACGGCAACAGCGGATATTTTGTAGGAATTATCGGCGGCGGCCGCTGGAAGGTTTACGCTAAACGCGCCGAGGGTCAGAACACTCTCGTGTTTAATCCGAATACGATTTTTGAAGACCAGTACCCATTCGCCCGCGCAGGCTTCACAAGCTACGAAGAGGACAAAATCAACGGCGGCAGTGCTGTGCTCGACATGACCGACGCTTACAGACTGAAGGGCGTTAAAAGCGCGAACAGAACCTTTGAGCTTTATAATTCACGCACAAGCCTTCACATAAAGGATGAATTTTCCTGCGAGAGAAAATCTGAGGTTTACTGGTTCATGCACACAAAAGCGGATATAGAAATCCTTGACCCGCATCACGCCGTGCTTACCATAAACGGCAAAAAAATGAACGCTGTCTTATCAGACGACAGCGTCGGTGAATTCAGCGTTATGGAAGCGCAGTCACTCAAGGATAATGTTGACAACCGCCTTAAAGGCAAGTGGGACGGTATTAAGAAGCTCGCCGTTCACGCCGACAAGGTTACAGACGGAATTATTGATGTAAGGCTCGAGCCTGCGAAATAAAAAAACCGCCGGGGAGGGATAAAAACCTCTTCGGCGGAATTTTTATTTTTTTCGGTTATCCGTGTACTCATGAGCAAGAATGTCTTTCAGCACCAGCATCGCGTCAAGCTCGCTGTATCCGTATTGCTCCTGGAGCTCGGTAAACATCCTGCGAATCTGATTTGCAAAATGAGAAATATCCACTTCATTCTGATACTGCTTCAGAACGGGATATCTTGTGCTCCATGCTTTTGTCCAATCTGTCCTGCTCTGATTTTCTTCAGTTGTATTTTTAATAATCTGTTCGATATTATCCATATTGACGTCTCCGGATTTTCCGTTCATATTTTTCTCCGCCTTCAGTCCTTTAACAGCTTCTCAAATACTATTTTTTCGTCGGGGATTTCATCGGCGGGAACATATTTTATTCCTTCGCCGCAGGTTACGGTGATGTATTTCCTGTACTCCTCATTTTCGGGAACGCGCTCTCCGTTTCTGAAGCAGATACATCCGCCGCGTGAGCCGATTTTTTCTATTGAATCAAGGCAGGTTCTGCACATTGAAATCATGCTTAAAACAGTCAATCTGAAGGTGAAGAATTCGCCTGCGGAAGACTCGTCTGAAACTGTAACTATTTCACGGAAATTATCTCTTAAATTCTCAAGCTCTGTAAGGAGCTTTTTTATTTTTTCATAATCTCTTATTATTCCGGCGCAGTCAGACATCTTAAGCGAAAATTCTTTTTTTAATTTTTCAAGCGTGGGATTATCAGAAATTACCGGCACTGGAAGAGCCTCTTCCTCCGCTTGTGAAAAATCAATTTCGCCGAGATTTTTCTTAAGATATTTCGCCGCCGCCAAGCCGCCTGTCTGGGTGTCATTGAGAGCACTTCCTCCCGGGCGGTAAACACCGAATTTACCCGCGGCTTCACCTACGACAAAGAGATTCTCAACAGAGCTCTGAGAGTTGATGTCAGTTCTTATTCCGCCGTTGTTGTGCTGAGCGCAGATGCTAATTTCAAGAGGCTCGGTTTTTAAATCAATTCCGTTGTCAAGATAGAGCTTAACTGCTTTCGGATTGAGCTTCATAAGCCTCTCATAAGGCGTCGGGGCGAGACTTTCCGTGTTTTCAATATATTCTCTCGCTTCACGGGAAAGTCTGTCAAAATCAAAGCCTTTGGGATTCTCAGTATAGTCAAGGAAAACTCTGTTCCCTTTTTCAAGCTCTCTGAAAACGAGCATATCTATCATCGAAGAGCCGTCGGTTTTTCTTGAATCAAAGGGCCACTGATAGCCCTTGAGAAAGACAAGCGAATACATCT
>JAZUHE010000177.1:0-13064 GCA_045641565.1 Acutalibacteraceae bacterium
CATGGTGTTTATCACGTCGGCGTTTCAGTTTGATTTCGGCCCCATGAAGCTTCACGAAAAGAACGCGATGAACGGCGATGTTTTTACCGTTGCGGCGCCCGACTCAGCGGATGAGGAAAAGACGCTGAACGATAAGGGTAAGCTCGTTGACCTGATTTTTCCGATTGCGCTTCTTATAATAACCTGCGTTTCCTATATGCTTTATACCGGCGGACTTTTTGAGGGCAAATCCGTTATAGACGCCTTTGCCGACTGCAACGCTTCGCTCGGACTGAGTATGGGCGCGCTTGTTACCGTAGGCGTTACTGTTATTTACTACTATATGCGTGATTTGCTTAATTTCAATCAGCTTATGGAGTCAGTGGCGACAGGCTTCAAATCAATGGTTCCTGCAATTCTCATTCTCATTTTTGCGTGGTCGCTGAGTGAAATCACCGTGCTTCTCGGTGTAAATGAATTCGTATCAGGCGTTTTCTCGGGTAGTGTCGCAGGGCTTTCGTCCTTCCTGCCTGCGCTTGTTTTTCTTGTTTCTGTCGGTCTCGCGTTTGCGACAGGTACCTCATGGGGTACAATGGGAATTATCCTGCCGATAGTTGTCGGTATCGGTCTTGACAGCACAATGACGGTTATTTCAATCTCCGCCTGCCTTGCGGGCGCGGTGTGCGGTGACCACTGCTCGCCGATTTCGGATACAAACATTATGTCATCAACGGCGGCAGGGTGCAATCATCTCGCTCACGTTGAAACTCAGCTGCCTTACGCGGCAGTGGTGCTTTCAATATCTTTTGCGTCATATGTCCTTGCGGGATTTGTAAAGAGCGCGGCGATATGTCTGCCCGTTGCCTTTGGTGTACTGATACTGACATTATTTATTATAAAAAAAATAACCGTTAAAAAAACAGCTGTTGATTAAGAATAATACAAAAAAGCGGATGCTTTCGATAAATGAAAGCATCCGCTGAAATTTTTATTAAAGGTATGACCAGCTGGCTGAGGGATATTCGGATTCCTCGATAGATTCCTTTAAAAGCATCTTGCAGGGCTCGTCAACTGAGAATGTGTAGATTCTTGAATAATCCATGCCTGCCGCGATTTTAAGAGTACACTTATTTGTGTTATAAACCGCGCTCCAGAGTGCCTCAACTCTCCAGGGATAAACGGGATGGTCATAGTCGAGCTTGACGTAGTTGAGCAGGTCCATTGATTCCATCTCTGTCATTACACCGTTCTTGGCGGTGAGAGCTCTTTTAACGGCGGCGATTCTGTCTTCACCGTGCTGCTCGATTTTAAAGCTGCCTATGTTCTTTGTTATGCTGAAGTTTGAAACGTAGCTGAGGTCAAGTCCGTCGTTTTCATAAACAGAGCCCTCAACGCCGTATTTTTCGCTGTTCTTTTCATATACGTGTAGAACATTGTCAATATACTCAACCGTGACCGATCTGCCTGTGCTGTCTGCCAGCTGATAATGATAGCAGCAGAAAAGGGAGTCGTGCATGTTATATTTTTTGATAAGCTCCACAGCCTCGTCAACATCTGCACAGGTGTCAAGCACGGCTCTTACCATAGCTGTTGTGGTGATGTTGAGCTTTGACGGGTCATCCTGCCAGGTTGCTTTTGCTTTTATCTGCAGAACGGCAATGCTGAGGCCTTTTTCGTTGATACCGTCAACACAGCAGTAGGGCGCAAGAAGAAGCTGAGCTGTTCTCTTGGAGTTGAATCTGTGGCGCTTCTTGCCGTAGGTGAGGAAGTTGTGGTCTACAACCGAAACGCTCTTGTAATGTCCCTCGGGGTGAGTCCAGAGCACAAGACAGGGAGCAACCTTGAAGTCAAAGTTCCTGCCGAGAGTGTGGTCGCCGTCGGGAGTGAATGCGTCAAATGTGGTGCATCCGCCGCCCTTTGCGGTGCCGATGGTAAAGTCACTTTCCTTATAGCCGGAAAGCTTAACCGTGAATTTTATCAGATCTCCGATACTTGAAACGCCGCGCTTAAGCAGTCCGTCGATATCGTAGTTATTCTGATAGTCGAGCATTACAATGTTCTGACTGAGAACCTGAGCGGATTCTCTTGTGAGTTTTCTTAATTCCTTGTTATTGTCAGCCATAATCTTTTCTCCGTTTATATTAAAGTTTTTTCATAATGAACCTGTAAAAATCAACAGCGGGGGCGAGAGTGTCAATATCAACATTTTCGTCGTAGCCGTGAATGCTTGCCATCTGCTCGTCAGATATCTTAAAGGGCAGGAAGCGAAGGCAGTTTTCACTGTTTCTTGAGAAATATCTGCAGTCGCTGGCGGCAGTCATGATATAAGGAACTGTTTTGACATCGGGATATACCGCCGAAACAGCGGATTCAATCATTCTGAAAGCGTCGCTGTTGTAGTCTGAAATTGAGGATTCAAAGCCGGGATCGATAATCTCAACATCAATATCGTATTTTTCAGCGATTTTTCTGACAGCTTCAATACTGTTTTTGCCGCCCTGATGATGAGAGAATCTCATGTTGCCCGTAACGTAAGCCTCCTGCGGAAGTACGTTGAGCCCGTCTGAGCCTTTGCAGGTGGTGAACGCAAGAGTCGTTTTGAAAAGCGCGCCCGCGACAGGGGAGACTGACGGAACAACAGCCTTGATAAGCGGCTTGAAAAGTCCCGCGTTGCCGCAGACTGTCTTAAGTACGCCCGACATTGCAGGCGCGAGTCTTGTCAGCATCTCTTTAACTGTGGGTGACATTTCCGAAACGAATATGTTTGATTTTTCAACTTCGGCCATGAACTTGCCGAGTCTGACAAGGGGAGTGTTCTTGCCCGGAGTAGAAGCGTGACCGCCGTTTGAGCGCGCGATGAATTTTAAATCAGCGCAGCCTTTTTCGCCCATACCTACCATGGCGTAAAATCCCTTAACGCCGGCGATAGGCTCTTCAACAATCATTCCGCCCTCATCAAGAACAAAATCGAATCTTATCTTTCTCTTTTCGAGCTCTTTTGATATGGTGTCCGCACCGCTTCCCGTTGTTTCTTCTGTGCAGGCGGATTCAAAATAAATGTCTCTTTCGGGTGTGAAGCCTTCGCTTACCAGCTCGTCAGCCGCCTGAAGCATTCCGAAAAGGCCGCCCTTGTTGTCAAGAGTTCCTCTTCCCCAGAGCTTTCCGTCAGAAACCTCAGCTTCAAAGGGCTTGTGCTTCCATCCGCCGTTTGCCTCAACAACATCGTGGTGATTCATAAAGAGAACGGGCAGCTTATCTGAGCCGCTGCCTTTCCATTTAAGAAGCAGACTGCCGTTGAAAACCTCAATCTCACAGACGGAGAATATATTCGGAAAGAGCTTTCTGAGAAGCTCGTGGAATTTAAGAAACTTCTCTTCGTCGACATAATCATATTCAGAGATTGTGTCGCACTTTATCATGTCGGATAAAATCCCTATGTATTTTTCAGTTCTGGTATCAGACATATTTACCTCCGGATTGTGCGCTGAAAATATAATTGAATTATTATACCATGGTATGATTCAAAAAACAATACGCAGAACAAATAATATTATATTTTTCTGATGCCATATTATAATGGCGTATATTTGTCAATAATTACCTTATGATTATTGACATTTGAATAATAAAATAGTATCATATAATCTAAATTATTATGGATACATATTTCAATGCTTACTATATATTAAATTTCGGAGGAAGATTTTTTAATGCAAAATGATGCAAAAAAGGAGCGCAAAGCAAAAGAAAAAGCACCTGTCAGCTCCAAGAAGAATGTGAACGGCAAAAAAGCTCAGACTTCCAAAAAAAGCAGTCAGAAAAACGCTAAGAATAAAAACACAGACGCAGTGAAAAAAATAAAGAACGGCAAAGCAGCTTCGAGTAAATCAAGACAGACCTCAAAGACAAAGCAGGCAAGGCAGCAGCCTCAGAGGCGCACACGCAGGCCAAAGGCTCCCGCTGTTCCCGTTAAGATCAGCTTTTTGGGCGGCTTAAACGAAATCGGCAAGAATCTTACCGTATATGAAACAGAAGAGGATATAATAATTGTCGACTGCGGTCTTGCTTTCCCTGAGCAGGATATGCTCGGAATCGACCTTGTAATTCCCGATTTTTCGTATCTTAAAGAGAACTATTCAAAAATCCGCGGCGTATTTATTACCCACGGCCACGAAGACCATATCGGAGCCATTCCGTATCTGCTTATGCAGATAAATGTTCCTGTTTACGGCACACGTCTGACTATGGGCCTTATTGAGGGCAAGCTTACTGAGCACAATCTTCTCTCTTCGGCTAAGCTTAATGTGATTAAGCCGGGCGATACGGTCAGAGCAGGTGAATTCAGCGTTGAGGCGATTCACGTAAACCATTCTATTCCCGACGCTCTCGGCTTTGCCATAACCTGCAGGGCAGGTACGATAGTTCAGACGGGCGACTTTAAAATAGACAGCACTCCCATTGACGGCGGAATGATAGATATCAACCGCTTCGGCGAAATCGGCAACAAGGGTGTTCTCTGTATGCTTTCGGATTCGACCAACGCGGAGCGTCCCGGTTACACCGAGAGTGAACGCAAGGTCGGCGAATCACTTGAGACGCTGTTTAATAAGGCGGGTAAGAGAAGAATTATTATTGCCACCTTTGCGTCGAATGTTCACAGAGTTCAGCAGATTATCAATGTCGCGGGCAAGCTTGGCAGAAAGGTTGCTCTCTCAGGCAGAAGTCTTGAAAATGTAATTTCAATCGGTGCCGAAATGGGCTACCTCAGCGTTGACGAGGGTCAGCTTGTGAGCATTGATATGATTAATAAATACCCTGAGGACCAGATGGTTATCGTTACCACCGGCAGTCAGGGCGAGCCTATGTCCGCTCTTTCAAGAATGGCGTTCTCTGACCACAGAAAGGTCAATATAGGCCCTAATGATTATGTTATTATTTCAGCAACGCCTATACCGGGAAATGAAAAGACCGTAAGCAATGTTATCAACGAGCTTATGAAGCTCGGCGCTGAGGTTATTTATGAAAAAACCGACGGTATTCACGTTTCGGGCCATGCCTGTCAGGAGGAGCTTAAGCTTATGATGGGTATTGTCCGTCCGCAGTTTTTCATTCCCGTTCACGGTGAGCAGAAGCATCTGAGAAAGCACGCCATGCTCGCGGAAAGCATGGGTATTGACCCAAAAAACATATATGTTGCGGATAACGGTGTTCAGATAGAAATATCAAAGGACGGCATTAAAGAAATCGACAAGCTGCCCATGGAGCAGATTTTTGTTGACGGCTCAGGCGTCGGTGACGTAGGCAATGTGGTTATTAACGACAGAAAACGTCTTTCAGAGAACGGACTCGCAGTTGTGGTGGCCTCTGTTGACAGCGTTACAGGCGAGATAATTGCCGGCCCCGAAATAATTTCCCGTGGTTTTGTTTATGTTAAAGAAAGCGAAGAGCTTTTTGATGACGCAAAAGAGGTCGCGGCCGATATTATTGAGGACTACATGAGCCGCGGCGTACGTGACTGGGCGACAGTCAAAAACAGAATCAGAGACGCGGTTTCCAAGCTTATGTTTGAGAGAACAGGCAGAAATCCCATGATTCTTTCCATTATTATGGAGGTATAAGATGAGAATCAAGAATTTCATTCGTGAATTTCCGATTTTTGCGGCGGTGTTTGCAGCTGCGGCTGTATTTGCCGCGGTGACGGCATTTTCGGGTAATAAAAAGCTCGCTATAGCAGAAGGGGCGGTTACAGCCGCGTTCCTTGTGTTTACCGCGGCTTATTATTCTGTGCTCAGAAAGAAGAAGCAGGAGATGCTCGGCCGTATTATAGAGGGACTTGATTTTGCGGACGGAAACAGAAACGAGGAGTTTCCCGTTCCCGTGCTGGTGACGGATGAAAAAGGAAAGCTTATCTGGCATAATCAGCTTTTTGAAAGCGTTGTTTCGCAGTATGACGAATACTCCGAGTTCAAAAAGGTTATAGAAGAAAAATTTGACGTTCTCTGTGAGGCTGGGAGTGTCGGAGTCAACCTGAAATGCGGCGGAAAGCAGTTCTCTGTATATTCACAGAGGTCGGAGTCGGGCAAGATTGTTCTTTATTTCGCCGATAATACAAAGCTTCGCCTTATAGCTGAGCAGTTTATGCGTACACGTCCTGCGGTCATGCTTATTGCTATTGACGGTATGGACGATATCGAGCGCAATTACAGGGATTCCGAAAGCTCCGCTGTGAGAAGTCAGATTGAAAAAATGATAGAAACATGGCTTTCGGATTACGATTGCATGAAAACCAAGCGCGGTGAAAACACCTTTGCTGTTGTAACGCAGACGGGCGATGTTCAGCGCATGGCGGAAAAGAGATTTGATATTCTTGACGAGGTGCGCGCGTTTACATTTAATGATGAGCCGATGAACATCACTCTTTCAATAGGTGTAGGCGCCTCGGGCGGCGTTAATGAAAGTGAAGCTCAGGCGAGACAGTCTCTTGAAATGGCGTTCGGACGCGGAGGAGACCAGGCGGCGGTGAAGCTCAGAGAAGAATATGAGTTTTACGGCGGTGTTTCAAAGAGCGTTGAGAGACAGACTCAGGTCAAGACACGAATCATTTCAAACGCTTTCTGCGAGCTGCTGGACGGATGCGACAACGTTATCGTCATGGGGCATAAATTCCCAGACCTTGACGCTCTCGGCTCGTGCTTCGGCATAGCCGCCATTGCGAGAGCATACGGCAAAGAGGCTTATATCGCCACTGACGCTGATACAGCTCTTTCAAAACCGCTTATTGAGTATATGAGCGAAAACGGTTTTGCGGATTATATTGTGCCGCCTGAAAAAGCAATTAAAATGGTCGGCAGAAAAACTCTTGTGGTAATCACCGACACTCACGTCAAGGGATTTATGGAATGTCCCGATATCGCTCAGAAGGCTTCAACTGTTGTTGTTGTGGACCATCACAGAAAAGCGGTCAACTATATTGACAACGCTATTATTTTCTACCATGACCCGTCAGCGTCATCAGCCTCCGAGCTTGTTACAAAGATGATACAGTATCTTCCCGGCAGAGTTAAAATCGGCTCTTATATTGCTGACGCTCTTCTTTCGGGTATTATGCTTGACACAAAGAATTTTGTGCTCAGAGCAGGAGTAAGCACCTTTGAGGCGGCGGCGTATCTTAAGAGCGCGGGCGCAGATACCGTAAGAGTTAAACGGCTTTTTGCAGATACAATTACCGAGTATAAGAGCAGAAGCGAGATTATCGCCAATGCGAAGCAGTATAATAAATGCGCGGTTTCCGTCTGTGAAGACGATATGGAAGAAATCAGAATCGTTGCTGCGCAGGCGGCAGACGAGCTTCTGAACATCAAGGGAATTGACGCTTCATTTGTAATATTTAAAACAGGTGACAGCGTAAATGTTTCAGCCCGTTCGTTCGGCGCTGTGAATGTTCAGCTTATAATGGAGGCTCTCGGCGGCGGCGGACATCAGACAATGGCGGCGGCGCAGTTTAAGGAAGAAACAACGGCTCAGGTTTATGATAAGCTGACAGGAGCCATAGACAGTTATTATAAAAAGTAAACCTACGGAGGTACGGATATGAAAGTTATACTTAGTCAGGATGTCAAAAATTTAGGTAAAAAGGGCGAAATGGTTAACACAAGCGACGGCTACGCGAGAAATTTCCTCTTTCCCCGCAAATTAGCTGTTGAGGCAAACGCTCAGGCCATGACTGAGCTTAAGAACAGAGAGGCTTCACGGAATCATAAGATAGAGGTTGAAAAAGCCGCCGCAAATGAATCCGCTTCAAAAATAAACGGCAAGACAATCAAAATCACTGCTAAGGCAGGCCAGAGCGGCAAACTCTTCGGCTCTGTAACAGCAAAGGAAATCGCGGAGACAGTAAAAAAGCAGTTCTCCATTGATATCGACAAGAGAAAGATTACCGTTGAAGATATTAAAACCTTCGGTACTTTTCCTGCACAGGCAAAATTCTACCAGGGCATCACAGCTGATTTCTTTGTAATGGTCAGCGAAAACTGATTGAACGGGGAATATAAAAATGGACGTTAGTTTCAACACAGCAGACAGCGCTGCCAACCAGCCATTCAGTCTTGAGGCGGAGCAGGCTGTTCTGGGATGTATTCTTACAGAACCGTCCTGCATGATGCAGGTTCAGGTTATTATAGGCGCGGATCACTTTTTCCTGCCGCAGCATAAAGCTATTTTTACTGCCATGGCGACTATTGAGGCGTCGGGCGGCAAGATTGACCCGCTTATTGTGCTTAACAGCCTTGTTAATGACAAGGTTTATGACAGTGCCTCAGGCAAAAAATATCTGTTTCAGCTCGCTGAGATAGTGCCGTCAACGGCCAACGTAGAGTCGTACGCTAAGATTGTAAGAGAAAAGTATTATATACGAACTCTTATTAACGCTTCAAAAGAAACGATTGACGATGCCTCTCAGCAGGAAATTGAGGCGGATTTACTGCTTGACGCCGCTGAGCAGCGAATATATAATATCCGTCAGGGCAGAAAGATGACCGGCCCTTCAAAGCTCAGCGATATTATCGTAAACGATGTTTACACAACGCTTCAGCACCTTACGGGCGAGGATAAGGATTTATATAAAGGCTATCCTACGGGATTTGCTGATTTAGACAGAATAATTACGGGCCTTCACAAGTCTGACCTTGTGCTTATAGGTGCCCGCCCTGCGATGGGTAAAACGAGCTTCGCGCTTAACCTTGCGAGAAATGTTGCGTATCTGGGCAAGCGCAAGGTTGTCATGTTCTCTCTTGAAATGACAAAAGAACAGCTTGCCATGCGTGTACTTTCAACAGAGGCAAGAGTCAACAGCAGTAAAATGAGAACAGGCGAGCTCGATGCGGAGGACTGGGAGCGCCTCGGAATGGCTACAGGCGTTCTTTCTGACTGCGAGCTTTATTTTGACGATACCAGCTCAATCACCGTTGCCGAAATGAAGGCGAAGGTGCGCAGAATGAGAGACGTAGAGTGCGTTATTATTGACTACCTCGGACTTATCAGACCGGGCGGAAAGACCGATAACCGTGTTCAGCAGGTTTCTGAGATTACCCGAGAGCTCAAGATGATGGCCAAGGACCTTATGATTCCCGTCGTATGCTGCGCTCAGCTTTCCCGTGGAACAGAAGGACGAGGCAAATCTCACAGACCTCAGCTTGCCGACCTTCGTGAATCGGGTTCTATCGAGCAGGACGCCGATATTGTACTTATGCTTTACCGTTCCGATTACTATAAAAACGAAGACGATGATGAGGCGACTGACGGCGAAGAGGAAGAAAGAGCCGACCAGGCTGAGATAATCGTTGCCAAAAACCGTCACGGTTCAACAGAAACAGTCAAGATGGTATGGGACGCTGACCACACTCTGTTTATGGGTATGGAGAAAATCAGAAATGATATGTAAAATTAAAGAAACAATCGAAAAGTACGGTATGTTTCGCGATAAAAAAAGCGTGATTGTGGGCTTTTCGGGCGGAGCTGACTCCTGCTCACTGCTTCACGCGCTTAAGTCGCTTGAGAACGAATACTCCATTAAAGTTACGGCGGCTCACGTCAATCACGGAATCAGAGGAGAGGAAGCTCTCAGAGACGAGGCCTTTGCCGCTGAATTCTGTAAAAAAATCGGTGTTGAAATGAAGCTTCTCCGCTGTGATGTTCCTGCTGAAGCTAAAAAAGCGGGAATGGGCGTGGAGGAATACGGCAGAAAAATCCGCTATGAATTTTTTGAGAGTATTGACCCCGACGCGCTTATCGCAACGGCTCACAATCTCAATGACTGCTGTGAAACGCTGATTTTTAATATAGCCAGAGGTACCTCGGTGAAAGGGCTGCGCTCCATTCCTGCGGTGAGAGGCAATATTGTCAGACCGCTTATTGAGTGTACAAGAGCCGAGATTGAGGCCTACTGTGCCGAGAACGGGATTGAATATGTTACCGATTCCACCAATCTTGACGAGCATTACACACGCAACAGGATAAGGCTCAACATCATTCCGCAGCTGAAAAAAATCAATCCGTCATTTGAGCAGGCCGCCGAAAGGCTGATTGAATCTGCCTGCGAAGATGAAAGCTTTTTCACTGAGCTTACAGAGAAAACCGTGAGCGAAGCAAAAAGAGAAAACGGTTATGACGCCGTGGTACTGATGAACTGTCACGAGGCTGTCAGAAGACGCTCCGTGGGAGCGATTATAGAAAAAGAAACGGGAGCGCCTGCCGAGGCTGTTCACATTAAAAATGTGTGCTCAATTCTTCACGGCGGCAGAACGCAGATTCTTTTTGATACACCCGTGAGAGTTGAGAACGGAATACTTATATTCGGTGAAAAAAAGCTTACCGAAAGCTGGGAGAGGAAGTTTTCTCTCGATGAAGAAATAATTACACCGTCAAAAGCGGTGAAATTTACAATAATTAATAATAATGAGTCATTAAAGAAACAGTTTGTTCATAAGAACGTGTTAGACTATGACTGCATTGTGGGGCAGCTTGTTTTAAGAAGCCGCAAATCGGATGACGAAATCCGAATCCCCGGCAGAAACTGCACAAAAAAACTGAAAAAACTGTTTACGGAAGCAAAAATTACCGATAAAAACAGCGTATGTGTTCTTGCGGATGATATGGGCGTTGTCTGGGTTGAAGGCTTCGGCTGCGCGGAACGCTGTAAAATATCGGATAATACAAAAAAAGTTTTAAAAGCAGATTATTAAAAAAGGGGATTTTAAAATGGCAATGCAGGACGACATCAAAGAAGTATATTTTTCAGCCGAACAGATTGAGGAGATAGTCAAAGGACTCGGCAAGAGAATCAGCGAGGATTATGCGGACAAGAATCTTCTGCTCGTAAGTATTCTCAAGGGCTCTGTTGTATTCATGGCAGACCTCATGCGTTCTATTGACATACCCTGCCGTATAGACTTTATGGCAGTTTCAAGCTACGGCTCAGGTGTTAAGACATCAGGTGTTGTCAAGCTCCAGAAGGACCTTGACATCAATCTTGAGGGTTATGACCTTCTGCTCGTTGAGGATATTCTTGACAGCGGCAAGACTCTCTTCTATGTAAGAGAAATGCTCAAGACAAGAAAACCTGCAAGCATCAGAATCTGTACGCTTTTTGATAAGCCCGACCGCCGCGAGGCTGATATTCACGCTGACTACGCAGGAACTCTTGTTCCCGATGAGTTTATTGTCGGCTACGGTCTCGACTATGACGAAAAATACAGAAATCTTCCGTATATCGGTGTACTTAAGCCCGAAATTTACGGTGAATAATAAATGCGGATTATCCGCGAGGAGTGAAACTTTTGGAAAAACCTAACAACAATAACGGCCACGCTCCGAAGCCAGGCAAGCGCAAAGGAATAACCGCGCTTATATACATTCTTGTTCCGATAATTCTTATTGTCGGCATTATGTATGCCACAAGGGCGACGAATGAGGTTGAAACAAAGTATTATCAGGTAATCGAGTGCTTTGATAAGGACCAGGTAGAGGAATTTGAGCTTAATATAGGCTCGAGAGTTCTCGAATACAAGCTCAGAGGAAAGAAAGAGAAACAGCGCTATACTGTTCCCGACGTGAATGTTTTCTTTGAGGATGTCAACGATACTGTTCGTGAGCATAATAAGAATGCCGCAAACGAAAAAGATATGATTAAGTATCAGTATGTTAACAGCTCATCCTCATGGGCTATTACTCTGATACCGTATGCGCTTATTTTCGGCTCATGCATTCTTCTCTATTTCCTCATGAAAAAGCGTCTTGACGCCGCCGGAGGAGATATGAACAAGACTCTTAACTTCGGTAAGGTAAAGGTTAAAACGCCGAAGGATGACGGCAGAAAAACTACATTTGAGCAGGTTGCAGGCGCAGATGAAGAAAAAGAGGAGCTTTCCGAGATGGTTGAGTTCCTTAAAGAACCCACAAAGTTCAACGCTTTGGGCGCGAGAATTCCCAAGGGCGTTCTTCTCGTAGGCCCTCCCGGCACAGGTAAAACTCTTCTTGCCCGCGCTGTTGCAGGCGAGGCGGACGTACCGTTCTTCTCAATCTCAGGCTCTGACTTTGTTGAAATGTATGTCGGCGTCGGCGCTTCGAGAGTAAGAGATTTGTTTGATAAAGCCAAGAAAGCAGCTCCGTCTGTTATCTTCATTGATGAAATCGACGCTGTCGGCAGACACAGAGGCGCAGGCATGGGCGGCGGACACGATGAACGTGAGCAGACTCTTAACCAGCTCCTTGTTGAGATGGACGGATTCGGCAAAAACGAGGGCGTTATTATCATAGCCGCAACCAACAGACCTGACATACTTGACCCCGCTCTTTTAAGACCGGGCAGATTTGACAGACGTGTTACCGTAGGATATCCCGATGCCAAGGGCAGAGAAGAAATACTTAAGGTTCACGCTAAGGGCAAGCCACTCGCTCCCGATGTAGACCTTAAGGTTATCGCAGGCTCAACTACAGGCTTTGTCGGCGCAGACCTTGAAAATCTTCTTAACGAATCAGCGCTTCTTGCGGCCCGCCGCGGAAAGAAGGCTATTACAATGGCTGAAATCAAGGAAGCTACCGTTAAGGTTGTTGTTGGTACTGAAAAGAAATCTCACAAGATGAGCGATAAAGAAAAACGCATGACCGCATACCATGAGGGCGGCCACGCAATCGCCAGCTTCTTCCTTGAGCATCATGACCCCGTACAGGAAATATCAATTATTCCGAGAGGCATGGCAGGCGGATATACCATGTATATGCCCACAGAGGATAAGCCTTATCAGTATAAGAACGAAATGCTTGATGACCTCGTTTCGCTTCTTGGCGGACGTGTTGCCGAGCAGCTTGTATGCGGCGATATTTCAACAGGCGCATCAAACGATATTAAAAGAGCAACTGAAATTGCCCGTAAGATGGTAACAAAATACGGTATGAGTGATGACCTCGGCCCCGTATGCTATGCCGCTTCAAATGATGAGGTTTTCCTCGGCAGAGATTACGGCCACGCTACAAATCTTTCAGAGTCAACAGCCAATGCTATTGACGCTGAGATTAAAAAGATTATCAAT
>JAZUHE010000178.1:0-1936 GCA_045641565.1 Acutalibacteraceae bacterium
CCTAAGGTTGACATTAAAAAGACCTACGGTGCAATGCTTAAAAGCCGTCCCTTTATAGTGCTTGCTCTGACAGGCATTCTCATAAGCGGCCAGCTTCAGTTCGCGTCACTTAATCAGTATCTTTACAAGAACTATTTCTGCGACACCAACCTTTCTGTACTGGGTACAATAGCTCAGTATCTTCCCATGGCGATTATGATTCCCTTTGTACCGAAGCTCGTTAAGAAGTACGGCAAAAAGGAGCTCAGCGGAATCGGCGCATTTTTCGCCGCGGCCGCCGCGATTCTTACATACGTTATCAAGCCGAAGCCTGACCAGGCGTGGATTTTTATAGCTCTGCTTTTCGTTATCGGATTCGGTTATTCGTTCGTTTCAATAACCAACTGGGCGGTCGTTGCGGACGTTATCGACTATCAGGAATATAAAACAGGCATAAAGGGTGAAAGCGCGATTTACGCCGTCTACACCTTCTGCAGGAAGCTCGGCCAGACAGCCGCTGACTACGGCGGACTTATGCTTCTCGCCAAGGTCGGCTATGATTCCTCAAAGATGGCAAATGCCGGCTTTGTTCCCGGCGTCAGCGAGGGTATTCTTACAATCTGCACGATTATCCCCGCGGTTACTTACACATTGATTTTCCTTTTATATCAGTTCGCTTATCCCCTTACTAAGAAAAAACTTGAACCCGTTTACAAATATGTCAGAGAAACAAACGCTTCAGCAGTGAATCAGTAACAGCAATTTCCTTGAATTAATTTAAAGGAGAGTTTTTTATGAAAGAAAAATCACTCAGAATGCCTAAAGGCTATACGGTTATGTGGCTGATTATTTCCGCCGCGTACGCAATATGGATGATATTCTTTATGAAGGATATTACCCTCGGAGTTTATCTGAAAAATCCGTATATCGGTCTCGGCGAGCAGGCTTACACCTATCCTTCAGACATTACAGGCATGGCGGGCAGAGAATGGCTTTATCCTGTATGGGTTGTTATTTCGGTTATTCTCCTTGTGCTCTTCGGCGTTTATATTAAAAAAATCCTGTTCGGCAAAGAGCCCGGTAAGGGTATGAAAATATTCTGTCTTGTCAGTCTTATTCTCGGTTTTGTTTTCATTACATGGTACGGAATTTTTGATGTAAACAAGAATGTTGACGGAAAATTTATTCCTGCGACTTTTATGGACAAGGTCAGATACATAACAGCAAGCATGATAGGTCTTCAGTATCCGTGGCACTTCAAGATGTGGGGTATTTTCGCATCGGAATCTGTTTTTGTAAATACACTTTATGTTTTCCGTAAGAATAACTGTTATAATCCGCTCTATATCGTGCTCGGCTCACTGGGCAGCGCCGCGATATTTATGACAATCAATCTTCCGTCAATGGGCGAAGGTCTTTATCTCAACAGCGCAAGATGTCTCGGCCACTGGGGCGGTGCTCTTCTGTTTGCCGTTCCCTGTGCGGCTCCTCTCGTTCTTTTCCTTTTCAAAAAGACAAGAGAAAAAAATAAAAAATACGCAGTCACATTCTTCATCTTTGCCGCTATTCTCGCCGCAATGCTTATACTTCTTGTAACAGTCGGCAAGAGCGCAATGATTGAAAACCTTCCTATGTGGGCAGCTTATGTAGTTCTGTTCCTTATAAACTTCACAAGTGTTTTTGAAGATAAAAAAGCGGAAGTAAAAGAAACCGTTAAAGCATAAATCAACACAGTAAATTTTCGGAGGTCCAAAAATGAAAAAAATCATCTCAGTTACTCTCGCAATGTTAATTCTTATTTTCTCTGTGAGCGTTTCCTCAAGCGCTTCACCGAAGGAAGCACTCCCTGTCTCAGCGGGACTTGAAGCACTCAGAGGTCAGTTTGAATCAGGCGTTGCGCCCGAAACCGACGGATACGCTCTTGACTATGAATTTTACTCTCCCGCAGGTAAAAACG
>JAZUHE010000179.1:0-4965 GCA_045641565.1 Acutalibacteraceae bacterium
AAAGATTTATCCCCGTCAGTGTTATGCTGACGGGGATTTCGTTATAGCTGTTCTATTACTGTTATCAGTGTTTCCAACCTGCCGAAAACAACATCTGTGTTTTCACTCTTATCAATCGTTTTATCTCAACTGAAACGAACAATATCAGAGCTGACAGAGAGATGCAGACCGTTTCTTGAAGCGCTGAAAGTCGCTCCTAAAGCCGTAAAAGATTTTATTGACGAAATACTCGAACGATTCAAAAAACAGGCTAAAAACATCGAATACGAGCCGATTTCCGCACCTGAAACGCACAATAAAGAACGAGATAAACATCCAAAAAACAATTATGAAAGCGTCAAACTTTTATATAAGTTGATTTTTATTCTTTTTATGATATAATGAAATAAATTTTTCGGGTAGGTGACATTTATGAACTGCAAAATTCACGTCGGCTTCGGCTTTCACGTTAACTGCTATCATTCATACAGAGGCGACACCAACGACGGCCTCGGCTTCGGCTCGGATATAAGAATTATCAGACATATTCTTGATACTCTGACAAAGCTTAACGAAGAGGGGATTCCCGTAAAAGGCACGTGGGACAGTGAAAACTTTTTCTCTCTTGAGCAGATACTTCCGCAGTATGCTCCCGACATCATTGAAAAGATGAAGGACAGAGTTGACAGATACGGCGACGAGCAGATAATCATGGGCTACTCAAACGGCGCTCTTTCGGCGATGAATGATGATGAATTCACCGAATCCATTGAAAAAGCTGTCACAAATCCGCAGGGCTCGGGGCTTCTCGATATTTTCGGCAGGTATGAAAAAATCGTAAGACCGCAGGAAGTCATGTTCACCCCGTCTCAGGTGAGCCTTTATAACAAGCTCGGGGTTAAGGCGCTGTGTCTTTATTATTCGTGCGTTCCCTTTGACGCTTTCAGAACGATTATCCCCGCTCTTGATGACGAATACGCTTTCAATCCCCTGACGTACACATACAAAGGCGAAAGCATGACCGTAATGCCTACATATAATAATTCGGATATATGCGACGCGGGCTGTCTTCGCGCGTGGGTTAAGGAGCTTCGTGAGAAGCAGCTCTCGGGCGAAATCAAAAACGACCTGTTCATTTTTGTGAACATGGATGCCGACGCCATTTTCTGGGAAACAATGAATCTTCCCGTTGTGAAGAATAAAATAGCGAATACCGACGGCATCAACGGCCTTGTAAGAGAAATCGCCGACCTCGACTATGTAGTTTTTGACACTGTCGGCGGATATCTCAGCACTCACAAGCCGCTCGGCAGTATTGAATTCACACAGGACACCGCCGACGGTAACTTCACAGGCTACGCCTCGTGGTCTGAGAAGCCGTATAACAGAAAGATTTGGACGGCAATCGAGCGAGCGAGAGCAATGGCCAGGGTCAACGCTAAAAAAGATTCAGACTCTCCCTCGTTTAAAGACAGAGTCCTGCTTCTTTCCACAACTCATTTCGGACTCGCTACTCCCGTGCTCAACATTCAGCGCGAAAAAAAGGCTGACGAGCTTGCGAAAAAAATCGTTTCGGCTGAAAAAGCGGCTCTGCCCGAAAGCGGCGAAATCACAATTCACAGCATAAACGGCAGTACGCTTCAGTGCGTTCAGCTTCGTCTTAACGAAAATATTGACGACATCAGCCGCCTTAAAATTACAGGCACGGATTTAAAGGACTACACCGCCGTTTTTGCTGACGGTGAAAACAGCAGCGTATTTCTGATATTGAAATTCAACCGTGTGAAGAAAAAATATGTAATTAACGCTGAAATCGGCGAAGCAGAGGAGCCGAAAGAGTTAACAGAGCTTAAGACCGCCAGCCTTGAAATAAAATTCTCCCAGACGGGCAGAATTTACAGCGTTATGTGCGGCGGAACGCTTATCGGAACAAGCGATTTTCTCAGAAGCTTCATTACATATGACGGTAAGCAGTATTTCTTCTCGGGCGAAAGCATAAAACCGCTGAGCTGTGCGGGCTCAGGCGAGGGAGTGCGTGTTTCGGGCGAAATTCACCTGCCGGGTGAAATCAGCGGCGGCCGTTTTGACTATGACTTCTTTAAGGCAGGCTCAAGCGACGCGGTGTTTGTTCACACATTTATTCAGTATCCGCGCACGGTTGAGGACACCTCGATTTCAACCGAAAACTCCACCCTCGGCAGATACAGCGACATGAAGTGGCAGGAGGCCGCCATGCTTCAGTTTACGCCGTCCTTCGGCGGAGACATCAGCGTAATCAAGCGCAATTTCTCGGGCGATATTTCATCATACAGAGTAGCGACATTCTATGAAAGCGATAAGGCCAATCGCTCGCTCGCTTCATTCAATCATCAGCTGACCGCGGGAATTGTAGGCTTAAGTGACGTAAACAGCACGCTGATAATAGCGAACTCACGCCAGGTGCTCTCGTCAATGGCTCACTGCCCGATGCGCCTCGACACAGACGGCACCGTTCACATGAATATGTTCGGAACGTATTACGGCAGTCAGCGTCATCACTGGGGCAGAGCGAACGATGAGATTCTGAAGACCTACACTCTTGTTACTCCCCAAGGCAAATCAATCGCTCCGTCATATAACGGAAACAGCGAGAACGCCGTTATGGCGCTTTACGGTTATCCGAAAG
Organism: Acutalibacteraceae bacterium; assembly: GCA_045641565.1. GTDB lineage: Bacteria > Bacillota > Clostridia > Oscillospirales > Acutalibacteraceae > CAG-488. Next base: position 2,645 of record JAZUHE010000179.1, read on the forward strand.
GAAAGACCGACGAAAAAGACCTGTCGGAAGCCGTTGCCTTCGCCGACGGTGCGGTGGTGACAGCTCCCGAAAACGCGCTTCTTCAGCCGTATTATGAGGACAATGTCAGGTTTAAAGAGATAAAGTCGCAGGCGGAATCAGACGTAAAGCTGCGAAATCCCATTCTTAACGGAATTTCGGGCAATCTTTCGAAGTATATCGTCAACGGCGGCAAAGCGATTTTCCATATTGTAAAATCACAGGTAAAAGCCAAGAAATAATAAAGAAAAGACTGCAATCTTTTACAGATTGCAGTCTTGCTTTATCTTGAAAAATTTTTAATTTCGTCTGTATATTTCTTTCCGTCCTTCAACACTTCATCAAGAACAGGATTTTTTATTTTCACGTTTCTGAAAACAGGCACAGCCTCAAGGGGAACCTTATATGATTTCAGCGTCTGCTTTCCGCTGAATTTTTCGCCTGTGAAAATATTTACCCATTCGCCGTCGGGGAGATAAATATTTCTCTTTTTTGAGTTGTTCAGAACAGGCGCAACAAGCAGTGAATCACCGAACATATACTCATCTTCTATGCCGTAAACCTCCCTGTCATCAGGGAACTGCATAAACAGATGGCGCATCATGGGAAGTCCTGTCTTTGATGTGATTTCAGCCTGCTGAATGATATACGGCCTTATAACATCGTGAAGCGTGGTGTACGCTCTGTAAACGGCTCTTGTGTGTCCGTCAAAATCGTAGGGCCGCTTTACATTGCCGTGAGTCTGAATTGTGGGAGAAAACGCTGTGAATTCCACCGCGCGCAGGAAAACATTGGCTTCCTTTATTTTATCAAACAGTAAAAATGACGGTCTGTAGCCTGCCATATCCCAGCTGACAAAGGGAATGCCCGAGAACCCCAGTGAAAGGGCGGCTTTGATAACCGCGCTGAGGAAATTGAACTCTCTGCGCTGGTCGCCTGCCCAAACAAACGGCGCTCTCTGAAGACCGATTCCACCGCCTCTTGTGAAATTCAGACCTCCGTCGGGTTTGGTGCTGAAATGCTTATATCTTAAAATATTGTAATATACAGGATACCAGTGGTGGGCGATTTTCGGATTTCTGCCGTCAGAGAACATTATTCCTTCGTCATCGGGGAACTGCTCGCAGAAGTCGATTTTAGCGCCGTCAACGCCGACATGATTCATCATTTTATCCCAGATTTCCTCCCACTTCTCAACGGCTCGGCTGTCCGTCAGGTCAACACAGCGCATTTTTTTGTGGTGGAAATTATCAAGCAGATTCATTGAGCGTGTTTCTTTAAGATAATATCCTTTATCAGAATTTACGGCGTGAGAATCGTCAAGACCGAGCTGCGGCGCGAACTTCGGAAATCTGCCGCACTGCTCATAAACCATCATTTTTTTGCCCATGGCGTGAACAGCCTCGCCGACCTTTTTCAGCTCTTCCCATCTTTCGCAGTTGTATGCGGGCCAGCCCTCGGTTATAACCGCCTCCCACGGGAGGCCGTTTTTCTCCATTTCCTTTGTCATGTTGAGAATTCCCTCGGGTGTGCCGAATTCGGGATGATATCTGCATACAAGAGTGCCGAATGTCCACTGCGGCGGAACGGGCGCGAAGCCTGTAATCTGACAGTAGGCTGTGAGGATTTTTTCGGGACTGTCCTGCGTGAAAACATACATATCAACAGGCGCGTATTTCTGCGTTACTTTAATATGCTTTCTGCTTGTGAGTCCTAAATCTATTACGGAGTGCTCATATCTGTTAAAGAAAACGGCGCTGCATTCGGAGCTGAAAATCATCGGAACGGGGATATAGCTGTTGCCTTCCTTCCAGCACCAGCGGTCAATGCCGTAAATATGCACACGCTTGCCCCGCTGATTAACTCTGTTGAAGCGTTCACCCGTACCGTAAAGCCGTTCGTCTTTTGAGAGCGACAGAGAAACGCAGACGCCGTCTTTTGTGTCGCGTACATCTTCAACTCTTCTTACAAGCGTTCCGTCGGGGCGGTAAAATGAAACGGCGCTGTCACTGAACATTACATATGAACCGTCACCGGCAACTGCTCTGCGGCAGTCTTCGTCCGCGTTTACGGGAAGAACGGGCGTTTCATAATCCTCGCCTAAATCCTTTGAAAGAATCTGCGCGGCTCCCATGAGGTCAAATTTTCCGTCCTTTTCAGAAATAAGGCGCCACACATAGCCGATTGTATTTATAAGAAGAAAATTATGATTTTTAAATCTGAATGTTATTTTATTGATGCTCTCAGTGATTTTCATATTGTAAATACCTCTCGTTTGCTGTCGTGAACATTATACATTTTTA
>JAZUHE010000180.1:0-40966 GCA_045641565.1 Acutalibacteraceae bacterium
ATTCTGTTCCACTGCATAAAGAAAAGATACTGAGCGAAAATCCAGAAATTCATCTGCTCCTCACAGCCGCTTTTATCTGAAACGCACAGAGCGTAATTCTTTTCGTTCTCATCCCATTTCCACCACGGAAGCTCTTCATTTTTCTGCTTAAGAGATTTGAAAAGAGCGTAGTCGGTTACCCACGGATTCTCTTTGCTGAATTCCTCAACTGAAGCCTTTTCTTTTTCAAAGCAGCGGCTGAACGCGCTCTTTAAAACGCTGAGCTTTGTTCTGCGCGCGAAGTCATAATCAGCGGTGTACGGAGTGCCGCTGTAGACGCAGTAATCAAGCTCCTCTTTTGTGATGTAGCCGTCCGCAAAAAGCGTTTCCGGGTCAATAAAAAGCAGATTGCCTGCAAACGCGCTCTCGCTTTTATAGGGGGAATTCACTTCATCAACAGGGTGAAAGGGCAGAACCTGCCACACGGAAAAGCCAGTCTCTTTAAGGAAGTCAATAAAGCTTTCCGCTTCGCTGCCGAAGCCGCCGATTCCGAACCGTGACGGAAGTGACGATATATGCATAAGTACGCCGGAGTTTCTTTTGCTCATAGATTCACAACCCTTGTAAAATATCCTTATTATTATATTCTAACCCAAAAGTACTGTCAATAAAAAACATATTTTTATATCATAATTCGATTTTTTGTATAAAAACACTTTACTTATTATTACCCTGTATGATAATATATAATGAATGTGCACGGAGGTGCTTTTATGAAGTATGAAAACAACTGGGAATCATTAAACGCCCGTCCTGTACCTGAATGGTTCGGTGACGCAAAGTTCGGTATTTTTATCCATTGGGGTATCTATTCTGTACCTGCGTACGCTCCGAGAGGCACATACGCCGAGTGGTACTGGAACGCGATAGAAGAAAGAGAAGAGTACAACGAGACTCAGCCCTATTACAGAGCTTTTCATAAAAAAATGTACGGCGAGAATTTTCAGTACGCCGACTTTATTAATATGTTCAAGGCGGAATGCTTTGACGCTGACGAATGGGCGAAGGTTTTTGAACGCTCGGGCGCGAAATATATCAATCTTGTCTCAAAGCATCACGACGGGTTCACGATGTACAAGAGCGATTACACTCCCGGCTGGAACAGCGTTGACGTAGGCCCTCACAGAGATTTCTGCCGTGAGCTCAAGGACGCGCTGGACAAGACCGACGTACGCTTCGGTGTTTATCATTCGGTTTATGAATGGTATCATCCTCTTTATCTTAAAGACCCTGAGGAATACGCCGTTAAGCACCTTATCCCCATGCTTAAAGAGATTGTTGAGAAATATCAGCCTGCCACACTTTTCACAGACGGTGAATGGGAGCATCCCAGCTCGGTATGGCACAGCACTGAGTTCTTACAGTGGCTCTATAATGAATCATCCGTTAAGGATTTCATCGTTCCCAACGACCGCTGGGGCAAGGAAACCCGAGGAAAATTAGGCGGCAACTTCACAAGCGAATACGGCTACGTCAACGGCGAAAGTCAGCCCGGCGGAATCGAGGCCATGGGCGATTATGACAGACCCAACGAGGAGTGCCGCGGCATCGGCGGTTCATTCGGCTTCAACAGATTTGAAACAGCCGATGACTATATGTCGTCAAAAGAGCTTGTTCATATGCTCATTGACCTTGTGAGCAGAGGCAGCAACTTCCTGCTTAACATCGGCCCCACGGCTGACGGAAGAATCCCCGTAATCATGCAGCAGAAGCTCTTTGATATGGGCGACTGGCTCAAGGTCAACGGCGAGGGCATCTACGCCACAAGAAAATATAAAATCAGCTCCGATGAGAGCATCAGATACACAAGAAGCAAGGACGGCAAAAATATCTACGCTTTCCTGCTGAAATTCCCATTTGGCGAGTTCGTACTCAGCGATGTTGACTATGACCCCGAGCTGAAAGCGGATTTCTTCGGCAGTGAAGTCAATCCCGTAATTGAAAACGCTGACGGTAAGGTTAAGCTCTGCTTCCCGGCAATCAACCCCGATGAGCTTAAGTGCCAGCACGCGTACTGCATTAAGTTATATAAATAGTTCATATAAAGCGAGGACATTAAAATGAAACTTGACAGAAACATTCTTATTCCCGATCTGGGAACAGTCGGCCCCGACAGCGGATTCCATCTGCTCGAAAAAACCGAGGACGGCAGATTCACAACAGGTAAAAACGGCGTTGTTGACATCGTATCAACAGGTGACGAAAAGGTTGAATTCGTATCATTCGGCGATTCTTCCCTTGCATGCGTTAAATCCGCAATCGCTTATCCCGTTTATTATCCTGTTCAGCCCGTTAATCTTGAGAGACCCGTTAAGGCTGTTCTCATGGACCTTGACGGCACAACAGTAAGAAGCGAGGAATTCTGGATATGGATTATTCAGATGAGCGTTGCCAGCCTTTTAGGCAACCCGAAATTCGAGCTCGAAGAGGCTGATATGCCTTATGTTTCAGGCCACAGCGTGTCTGAGCATCTTCAGTACTGTATCGATAAATACTGCCCCGGCGCTTCTCTTGATAAGGCGAGAGATTTCTATTTTGAGCATACTCACAGAGAAATGGAAGAAATCATGGCCGGCAGAGGCAAAGAGGGCGCTTTCACTCCCACAGTCGGCGTTAAGGACTTCCTCCTTGAGTTAAAGGACATGGGCGTTAAAATCGGCCTTGTTACATCCGGTCTTTACGAAAAGGCATGGCCCGAGATTCTCTCAGCGTTCAAGACTCTCGGCATGGGCGACCCCAAGGATTTCTACGACGCGATTATTTCCGCAGGCTTCCCGCTGCGTAAAGGCTCTGTAGGTACTCTCGGCGAGCTTTCACCCAAGCCTCATCCGTGGCTTTATTCAGAGACTTCAATCGTAGGTCTCGGCGAAGCTTTCGCAGACAGAAATCACGTTCTCGGTATTGAGGACAGCGGCGCGGGCGTATGCTCAGTCCGTCTCGCAGGCTACACAACAATCGGTATCGCCGGCGGCAATATCGAAGAGAGCGGTACAAAAGCGGTCTGCACATATTATGAGCAGAACTTCAGCGATATAATGAAAATCATCAAAGGTTAATCGGAGGTTATTATGGATAACAAAGATAAAGAGATTCAGTGCCATTTTATATCCAACACTCACTGGGACAGAGAATGGCGTTTCTCCGCAAGAAGAACACAGTATATGCTCGGTTACATGCTTGATATGCTTATGGATATTCTCGACAAATATCCGGATTTCAAGCATTTCCATCTTGATTCACAGACAATGCCCGTTCAGGATTATCTTGAAGTATATCCCGAAAAGAAAGAGCGTTTCCAGAAGTTCGTTTCAGAGGGCAAAATCGGCATAGGCCCCTGGTTCTGCCTTCCCGATGAATTCACAGTAGGCGGTGAAAGCCTTGTAAGAAACCTGCTTTTAGGTCATAAGATAGGCAAGGAAATGGGCGGCATCAGCAAGACAGGCTATTCTCCTTTCGGCTGGGGTCAGATTTCACAGCTTCCTCAGATTTACGCAGGCTTTGACATTCACTTCGCTTCATTCTACAGAGGCGTTAACGAATACACAACTCCCAAATCAGAGTTTTACTGGGAAAGCCCCGACGGAACAAGAATCTACGCTTCACGTCTCGGCAAGCGCCCGAGATATAACATCTGGTACATCGTTCAGCGCCCCGTTTTCTATAATCAGACAAACGAGAACAACCGCGATATGCTCTGGAACGACAACAACGGTATTTTCAAGTTTGTTGATAAGGAATACGGCCTTCTTGACTATCAGTACACTCATCCCTTCTATGAGTATCATAAAGAGAACATCAAGGCACGCGGCGAGCAGGCTATAAAGGAGCAGGACAACGACTGGACAACCTCTCACCGTTTCTGGAGCGCAGGCCACGACTCATCATGTCCCGACGCGAGAGAAGCTCAGATGATTGCCGACCTCAACGAGGCTCTTCCCAACGCTCACGTTTTCCACTCAACTCTTAAAGAGATGGAGCAGGGCATCATTGATGAGTTTGACGAGAATTCACCCGTTCTCAAGGGCGAAATGCGTGCACCCTACACCAAGGGCAGCGTAAGTCCCATGATGGGCTGGATTACCTCTGCGAGAACATATATCAAGCAGGCAAACTTCGACACAGAGCGCAGACTTCAGAATTACGCTGAGCCCATGGCTGTTTTCGCGTCACTGTGCGGCGCTCCCTATCCTCAGAATTTCATTGACCTTTCATATAACTACCTGCTTCAGAATCACGGTCACGACAGCATCGGCGCCTGCGGCAGAGACATCGTTTATGAAGATGTTATTTCACGTTTCCGTCAGTCAAGAGAGCTCTCTTCCTGCGTATTCGAGCGCGCGTTCATGGACGTTGCGGGTGATATCGACCTCAGCTCATTCTCAAGAGATGACGCCGCTATCGTAATCTTCAACCCTGCTCCATTCAAGAGAAGCGAGGCTGTAAAACTGAGCGTTGAGCTTCCCGCGGAATGGAAAGCAGACAGCTTCAAGATTACCGACAAAGACGGCAATGAGCTTAAATATCAGATTCTTGCAACAAACAAGAATGTTGCTCAGATTATTCAGAACCCCAACGACGTTGCGAACGTTCTTCATACAGAGCAGTACACAATCATGCTCAATGTTGACGATGTTCCCGCAATGGGCTATAAGACACTTAAAATGCAGCCTCTCTACAAGGTACGCGCAAAGAATCCCGTTACAATGAAGAAGAGCGCTCAGGTTATGGAAAACGAATACCTCCGCGTTACAATCAATCAGAACGGTACCTTCGACGTATTCAGCAAAGAGACAGGCAAGACATATTCATCACTCGGTTATTTCAAGGATACAGGCGAAATCGGCAATCCCTGGGAGCACATCGTTCCCGAGAACGACGAGACCTTCACAACTCTCAACGAGAATGCAAAGGTAACTCTTCTTCACGAGGGCGAGCTTGAAGTTGCTTATAAGGTTGCTATTGACTGGGCTCTTCCCGAGGGACGTTCAATGGACGAAAAGACACGCTCAAAGCATCTTAATCCCTTTAAGATTGAGAACATCATAACTCTTAAGAAGGGCGCAAGATACGTTGAGGTTGAGACAACTGTTGATAATCAGTCAGAGGACCATTATCTTCAGGTCGGCTTCCCCACAAACATCAAGGCAGAGTTTGTTCACGCTCAGGGTCAGTTCGATGTTGTTAAACGTCCTGCTGCAAAGCCCGACTACACTCTTTATGACGAGATTCCCATGAGCGAGCATCCCATGAACTCTTTCGTTGACCTTTCAGACGGCAAAGAGGGCGTTGCTCTTCTCAACACAGGTCTTAAGGCTTACGAGGCGGCTGAGGACGAGTGCAATACAATGTTCATTTCACTTCTCCGCTCATTCCCGCTTCGCATCTGCGTAACATCAGACATGCAGGACTACAGCTCAATCGACAAGGGCTCACAGTGCATCGGCAAAAACAGCTTCCGCTATGCGTTCATGCCTCATAACGGCGACTGGGAAGAGGGCAATGTATGGGGCGAATCCGAAGCGTTCAATCTTACATTCTCAGCGGCTCAGCTCGCGCCCACAGCTCACGGCAAGAATCCTCTTGAGCATTCATTTATCGAGCTTACCGATGAAACTCTCAACGTAAGCGCGGTTAAGAGAAGCGAGGACGGCGAAGGCTGGGTTGTACGTCTGTTCAATCCCTCAGACAACGCCAAGACAGCTAAAATCCGTCTCAACGGCGGCAAGGCGACAATTAAGAATCCTCAGTCTCCTGTTGAAAGACAGCTTGCTGAGTTCGAGCTTCCCGAGTATTCAGATGAGAAATGGAGCGACGTTAAGCTCGTTTCTCTTGAAGAGAAAGACGTTGAGCCTCTTGCAATCGACGCTGACGGCTTTACAGAGTTCACAATCACAGGCAAAAAGATTCTTACCATCAAGTTCTGCTAAGAGCAATTATTAACAGTTATAGGGTTGCCGTATTTAGCGCAGACCGAAAAGTAAAAACATAAACAAATGAAAAAGCAATTCTGAGATAACGGAAAGTATATCCGAAATTTCAGAATTGCTTATTTTTATATTTGAAGTAAAAAATGATTTACTTTTCTAACCGTTTTTTCGCCCTCTCGCGGTATCGCATACAGCTTCGGAGCGAAGAAAACGGTTTCTGCATCAAAATGCGTCAACCCCTCTTTTTGTAAAAAAAATAATAGCAAAACTATTGACAAACAGGAAAACTTGCTTTATGGTTAATAGTTGCGCTATTGGCAACGGCGCTTCGGCATGATAGGAGATGAACGATTGAGCAGAATTAAAACCGTAACCAATGACAGCAGACTCATTATTATTACAAGGCCTGAAATTACCTCGGGAAGCAGGAATGTTAATGAAATATCTGTTGTACTGGACAAAACATGGAACTTTGACTCAGCGGAATATTTTGTCAATTTTTATACGGATGATGAGACGAACGGTATGATTCGCAGACTTGTGTTTTCGGGCAGCACAGGCAGCTGTGTAATTCCGTATTATATTACCGAAAAGGAGGGCTTCTTCCATTTCGGTATATTTGCAAAAGCTGATGATGATATTATCAAAACCTCTGAGGTGGCAGCTTATGAAGTCAGAAAAGGCATAAATACTCACGCAGAGGGGAATGAACACGAGACATTTAAAGAGCTGAGGAAGCTGTTTATTGACCTTATCAATGCCAACTGCCGGGCACCTGTACTTGATTACAGCATGCGGTTTGAAGATATTGATATGTCATATACAAACTTTATGAGTCAGGTGAATTCAACTCTCGGTAATCTGAATGAATTCACGGAAGCACTGTACAGCGTTGTGAAGGAGTATATTAATCCTGACCTTGAAAGAATATCGGACAGCAGCATGGCTTATATTTTTTATTTTGCCGAGCTTGAAAATTATCTTAGGGAAAATGCGGATATAAACCTTGACAGTGTTATGAATGATATTCAGAGCTACAGCGATTTTAAACATCAGATTCTTCAGTTGATAAATGATTATGTTGATGAAGATTTTGACAGCAGCAGCGATATTATAATGTACGCGCCGACTTTGGAATCATATCTTCAGACGTCATCAACAGCTATGGAAAGGTGCGGAAAAATCCGCACGGCAATAAATAATTTATGCGCACAGGAGGATGAATAATGTCAGACGAAATAATAAATAATGATGAAGCCTTTGACGAAACACTTGCGGCTGTGATTGATTTTACACAGATGCGTACCGCGGAAATCAATCAGCTTAATACAAATACAACCGAGGCTCTCACAAACCTTTCAAGCCTCGCAAACCGTGTATACGGATACGAGCACGAGGACTTTACAGTAAAAAGTCTTGAAACTGTTTACGACGAAATAATAAACGCTTCTCCGGCTATCAATGGGCTTTCAGCTGTAGGCTTTACAGCAGTTCTTAAGCCGGGAGACGGCCTTTTTAAACAGAACAACAGACTTTTTATAAACGGTACCGAGGAGGAAAACGATTATACGTTTGAAGGGACGGACGCAGCAGGCAAATATCAGATAGTAAATGTGTGGTATTTTGAGAATAACGACAGTCTTACTTTAAATTCGGCAGTAGATTTGCTTATTACAAAATTTATTGTAAAAAACAAAATGGCTGTTCCGGGTATTCATTCAAGCTATTATGAATTTGTTAACGAAATAGTTCTTGATAATTACACCTTATCATCACCTCCACTTTCATGTAAAAAGTTTACGGAACTTGGCAGATTTGACCGTGCATCAACTACAGTGCCTGCAAATCTGAGAGAATATACAAGTGATGTAGTCCAGATGAAAAGACAGTTTACAGGGTTAAACACTAAAACCACAATCGAAAAAATAAACTTACCTGAAGTGGTATATATAGGTGTTAATAACGTTAACAACCCCGCAGGTTCTGAGAACGCAATTACTGCTAATGCTTTTTACAATACGTCAAACCCGAATCTGACTATCAGTTTTCCGAAACTTGAATATGCTGTCGGCGGCAGAATCGGACAGTGGGCTCAATTATTCTACGGTGTTTCAAATGTTGAACTTCCCGAATCTGTAAAAGCTTTATACTTTGAGATTTTTGACGCGAATAAGAGTGTCAAACTATACTGTAAAGACGCTGAATATATAGCTGAAGCGTTTTTCAGATCAGCTCCGACGGAATTATTCTATATGTGTCCTGACTGGGGCGCAAGTGTAAATATTGCAGTGGCGGCGTCAAGATGGGTGAAATCAGATTTTATTGACCTGTTTACCAACAAGCTTCGTGATATGGGCAATGATGTCCGTGAGTTGAAAATACCGTCTGCGATTTATGACGAGCTGACCGATGAAGAGTTTGAAATTGCGGAAGACAAGGGCTGGACAGTCGGCTGTTAAGGAGGATAAATATGGAAAACTATACAGTAAACGGTAAAAATTATATAGCTGACGACGGCTATATATTTAAGCACAATGAAAAAGGCAGTCTTTATAAAAAGCTCCGCCTTGCGAAAAATGACAGCATTGATAATTATTCTCTGATAATCGAACCTGTCATTGAGGAAGAGACAGATGATACTGAAAGCTCTGATATTTAGTATTATTAACGGCCTGAGCTTTAATCTGCTGCTGCCGGTTTTTGCAGCAATTTTAATATTCAGATAAAATAAAAAGCAATCTTCAGCGATTAATATACTGAAGATTGCTTGATTTTTTATCAGGATTACAATACTATCTTAAAATTTTCTCACCGTCGAATGCGATAAGTCCGAATCCGCTGCCAGCCTTGTTGCCTGCGCTGAGCCAGTCAGCATAGGCTCTTCTCAGTGTTGTGTCTCTCGGAAGCTGGTCAACGGGAAGGTCTGATTCGTAGCCGAATACACGCCATCCGTCATGGAAGTCCTCTCGTTCGTCAGAACTGATGATTTCAAAATCATCCATGAAACGGCGGATATTCATTGTTTCGGGAAGGAACTCTCTGTGGCGGGGATAGAGAAGCCATGAACCGCAGCAGAAGATAACAACGCCGTCATCAAAGAATCTGCTGACACTCTTGTAGGCCGCTTTATATGAAGCAAGACGAACCTCATCTGTAAGCGGAACGCCTGATGAAGGAATATGGAAACCAATCATAGTGTCGCCTTTTTTAACGACTCTTCCGCAGCTCATTGTATAGGGCTTGTCATCTGTATATGTGCTGACTTCGTACTGGAATCTGCCGTAGGCGATACGTGTCATGCGGAAAAATCCGTTATACCAGCCTGCAACAAAGGTTCCGGGGACCTTTTCACATTCCATGCATTCAAGAAGCTTGAATTTAAGGTCGGCCATTGTGTCATAAAAAAGCTTTTCGTCAATGCCGAGCAGGATATATTTTTCTCTGAGGTCCTCTGTAAGGCTGAGAAGAAAAACAAAATGAATCGTGTATTCGCTGTATCCCATTGCTTTGGCAAGAGGAACGAGTCTGTCAAGCAGCTTTCCGTTGATTTCCGATTTGCCGTCAAGAAATCTGTTCCTTACAGCTTCAAAGCTTCTGGCGAATCTTTTGTTGCTGTCAAACTTATTGAGTACCTCGGTAAAAAGCTCTTTTGCTTCGGCGGGATAATCATAGTAATTCATAAAATTCTGTATGAATTGAGTATTATACATAATCGTTCTCCTTCTGTATTCCATAAAGTTTTGAGGCCGTATCTTTTAAAGAAGATACAGCGTTTCCGTTCAACGCAGCGCAGACTCTCGCACTGTGCTGAATACCTCATTATGGTATCACACATATTGTTCTTTGTCAATTTGAAAAATTGCTTATTGCTTTTATTCTGCGGTATCATATGGCAGTTGAATGACAGAAAAGAACGAGTGCAAAACAGGATGTTTATATGTTGCATGATACGCGGATTGATAAGCGATTTTTCTGCTTTATGCGAAGCCTTTTGAGTGCCGAAAAAATATAAAAATAAAGTGTTAAATCTGCTTAATTCGCATTGACATTATTAATTGTAATGCTATAATTATCTGTGTGTGAAAATTGTTGAAAGAGGGATTATTCTGGTGAAAAAGAGATTAGTTACCGCTACTGTCAGTACTGTACTGGCCGTTTCGGTTTTATTTACAGCCTGCGGGAAGGATAAGAACAGCAAAAAATCTGCCGACAGCGGAAAACCGACAGAGAGTACTTCTCAGTCAGACACCGCCCAGACTTCCTCACAGGGAATGCATTTCTTTGATGATGCCGTGTTTATAGGCGACAGCATCTCTCTCGGACTTAAGAATTACGTTAAATCCGAAAGAGCAAAGGGCAATGACTGCCTCGGTGAAGCTCAGATGCTTGTTGCGGGAAGCATGGGATATTCAAATACTCTCCCTGAAATAGGCACTCCCAATTCAATTCATCCTCAGTATAACGGAACAGAAGTCCGTATTGAGGACGGCGTTAAGCTTATGGGCGCTAAAAAAGTGTTTATTATGCTCGGACTTAACGATTTCTGCATTTATCCTCATGATATGGCTATGGACAGTGTCAGAGAATGTATAGGTAAGATTACCGCAGCAAATCCGGGCGTTTCGATTTACGTTCAGTCAGTAACTCCCGCTCTTAAGGATTCGGGCAAATTCAGTAATGAGAATATCAGAATATTCAACGACGGCCTTAAGACTCTCTGCAGCGAAAACGGATGGACTTATGTTGACGTCGCCTCTGTTATGGCTGACGCAAACGGATGCCTTAAGTATGAGTACTGCGGTGACGCCGACGTTAAAGGCGTTCACATGACAAATGCCGGCTGTGAAGCATGGGTTAACTATCTTTATGATTTATTTTGCTGAGGAGATGCTGAAATGAAAAAAATAACCGTATCTGTTGTATCAATTATTCTCGCTCTTATGATGCTCGCCGCCTGCGGTAAGGACGCCGCAAAAGCGGATGTTGACGTAAAAACAGTATATCAGAAAATCAGCGAAAGCATTGATCTCCCTGCCGAAAAGCTTGAATATGTATCGGGCGACCTGCTTGATTACTACGGAATTGATGAGAGCAAGGTTGCGGATTTCGCGGGGATGCAGGATGCCTGCGGCTATAAGGACGAGGTCGTTATAATCAAAGCCGTTGATGAAAAAGCCGCTGAAGAAATTCAGACACTTCTCAATGACCATATCGCTTATCAGAGCGACAGTATGCGTAACTATGACGCCGAGCAGTTCAAAATTCTCGGCACAAGCACCGTCAATGTGAACGGAGTTTATGTCGCAATGTTTATTTCAGCTAATCAGGCTGAAATGATTGATATTTTCAATTCGTTTTTTGAATAATCAGTAATGACAATTCAACGGAAGGAGTGAGGACAAATGGTCTTTTCGAGTCCTTTGTTTATGTTCGTATTTCTGCCCGTTGTTCTCGCTGTGTATTACATACTTCCGAGAAAATGCAGAAACGCGTTTTTACTTATTTCCGACCTGATTTTTTACGGATGGGGAGAACCTGTAATGGTGCTCCTCATGCTGTTTTCAATAGTGATAAACTATTTCGCAGGTCTTCTTATCGCAAAAACAGATGATGATAAAAAGAAAAAAGCCGTGCTTGTTGCTTCGGTGATAATTGATTTAGGCATGCTCGGCTTTTTCAAATACGCGGGATTTATCACGGAGAATCTCAATGTGGTAATGCCGTTCCTGAATATTCCGCTTGTCAAGGTTCCGCTGCCTATAGGAATTTCATTCTATACATTCCAGATAATGTCCTACACCATCGATGTGTACAGAAAAGACACTCAGGCTCAGAAGAGCATTGTGGCTTTCGGAACATACGTTTCTCTTTTCCCTCAGCTGATAGCCGGACCGATAGTCCGCTACAGAGATGTTGACGACCAGCTGAATGACAGAAAAGAAAGCTTTGACATCTTCGCAAGAGGCGTCAGACTGTTTGCTCTGGGCCTTGCCAAGAAGGTGCTTCTTGCCAATCCCATGGGCGCGCTGTGGGATAAGCTTCGCGAAATGCCCGACGGCGGAGCTCTCGGCGCGTGGGTAGGAGTTATAGCCTTCTCGTTCCAGATTTATTTTGATTTCAGCGGATATTCCGACATGGCCCGTGGCCTCGGCAATATGTTCGGATTTGAGTTCCTTGAGAATTTTGATTATCCGTATGTTTCCGCGAGCATTACCGAATTCTGGCGCAGATGGCATATGTCTCTGGGCACGTGGTTCAAGGAATATGTTTATATTCCTCTCGGCGGCAACCGCAAGGGCAAGGGACGCACGATTCTCAATCTGCTTATTGTGTGGTTCCTTACAGGTTTGTGGCACGGCGCCAGCTGGAATTTCGTGCTGTGGGGACTGTATTTCGGTGTGATACTTATCATAGAGAAGCTGTTCCTTTTAAAGGCGCTCGACAGACTGCCGAAATTTGTTTCGCATATTTACGCCCTGTTCCTGATAGTGTTCGGCTGGGTAATATTCTACTTTGCCGATGATGTTGGCGGGCTTTCCGCTCTGACGGATTTCGTTCCGACGCTTTTCAGCGGCGGACTCGTTTCGGCTGATTCGCTTACAGTGATAATCAGCGCTTTACCGATGCTTGCCGCGGCGTGCGTTGTTTCAACCCCCGTGGTCAGAAAAATATATATGAGGCTTCGTAACAGAAAAGGCTTTGTCATTGCCGAAATTATCGCGGTTATTATAATTCTTGTGCTTTCCACCGCGGGTCTTGTAGGCGACAGCTACAATCCTTTCCTTTACTTTAAATTCTGATATGAAAAGTTTAACTAAATCAAAGTTAATATCGCTCATATTTCTCGCTTTTGTTTTTGTAATGGGAATACTTTACGCCGTTCTGCCTAAAAGTGATTTCTCACAGACGGAGAAGAGATATCTGGCTGAGTTTCCGAAGTTCAGTTTTCAGTCGCTGAGCAGCGGCAAGTTCACTTCTGAATTTGAGCAGTATCTGACAGACCACACTCCCTTCCGCAATTTCTTTGTCAGCGTGAATTCATATTATGAGCTTGCCAAAGGCAACAACGGCTCCAACGGAGTTTATCTCGGCTCTGACGGCTGGCTTATCGAAAAGCCCTTTGACAGAGAAAACCGTTTTGAGTCAAATATGCAGCGTATTGTTTCTTTCGCAAAGAAGCAGGATATTCCCGTGGCTCTTACAGCCGTACCCGAAAAGGGAGAGATTTATTCGGACAAGCTGCCGTCGAATTCTCTTGATTATCCTGACGCGGAGTACATGGACAGAATATCGCATAAATGCGCTGATGATGTGACTTTTATTAATCTGCTTGATTCAATGAAGTCGCAGAAGGATAAAAAGCAGCTGTTTTATAAAACCGACCATCACTGGACAACCGACGGAGCGTATCTCGGATACACCGATATATGCAGAGTGCTGAATCTTAAAGCGGCTCCCGAAAGCAGCTTCAACACAGAGGAACGCTATGAAGAAAACCGCGGATTTTACGGTACATCGTACGCCACATCGCTTTTCACACTCACCGAGCCCGAAAGCATGAAGATCATGCGCAGTAAAAAAACAGACGGTGCGGCGGATATCGTCATTGAGGACGGAGGAGAAAAGAAATACTCCAATATGTTCTTTGAAGAGGCTTTTGACGGTACTGACTGGTACACGGTTTTCCTTGACGGAAATCATCCTTTCGTAAGAATTAAAACAGGCAGTGAAGGCGGTAAGCTTCTTGTTATCAAGGATTCGTTCGCTCACTGTCTCGTGCCTTTCCTTGCAGAGAATTACAGCGAAATAGTCATGATTGACCTGCGATATTATAAAATGCCTGTTTCCGCGCTTATTGAAAAAGAAAACTTCAGCCAGATTCTTTTTGCCTACGGTATGGAGAATCTCGCAGAAAGCAAAGATATAATTTTAAGATAAAAGGAGCCGCCGCATGGGAATGGTTTCAGATTTTTCAGATATCCCGATTGAAAAAATACTTGACGCACGGTTTGAGCTTTCTTCGCCCGAGCCTGTGCTGAAGCCTTTTGACTCCTTTGTTGTCGCCGACCCGTCACTGCTGACTCCCGATAACTGTCACGACGGCAGGTGGCATATGTTCTTCCATACGAATTTTGCCGTGTATCACTTTGACTCTCCCGACGGAATCAGCTTCCAAAAGGTGAGTTGGATAGTATCAAACGCGATGCGCCCCAATATCAATTATATAGACGGCAGATATTATCTTTTTTATGAAAAAACAAGGAACGTGATTTTTAACGCTCTTAATTTAATCAAAGCCGCGAAGTGGAAATCTGAGATTTATGCGATGCAGAGTGACGACCTTAAGGAATGGTCAAGCCCCTATCCCGTTATTGAGCATTCAAAAAGCTTTGAAGCCGCAGGGAAAGGGTACTCGATTTCAAATCCGTTTCTTTTGAATGACGGCGGTAAATACAGAATGTATTATTCCTGCGGTCTTACGTTTATCAAAGACTGCGGATTCTGCGAGCCGACCTATATAAGCTGCGCGGAAAGCAAGTTTCATGATAAGAATTATGCTCCGTCAGATAAACCGATAATCAGTCCCGATAAAACCGACCCGTATCTGAACCTCTGCAGCGGATGCCTCAAGGTTTACAGAATGGCTGACGGCTATCTGGGAATTCAGAACGGCATATACGAAAAAGACGGCAGGAGCCACTCGGCGATAATGATGCTGACTTCGTCCGACGGACTTCATTTTGAATTTAATAAAGTCCTCGTTGAGCCTGGAATGTACGCAGACGCACAGTGGATGAAGCAGTTCGTCTATGCCAGTCATCTTGTGAGATACGGCAATGAAATGCGGCTGTATTTTAACGGAAGAGATACGTCGGATATGATAAAAGGCAGAGAATGTATCGGCTTTGTAAAAGCTGAGATATAAAATACATTGGACAGGAGAGATATGATGTCAAAACCTAAGATTGGTGCAAGAACCTGGTTCAATCTGATACTTTTCGGATTCATGGGTCAGGTTGCGTGGAGCGTTGAAAATATGTATTTCAATACGTTCCTCTGCAATTATATTTACGGCAGCGCTTCGCCCGACGCTGTCAACAGCTCAATGAGCGTTGTTGACGCCGTTGCGTGGATGGTTGCGCTCAGCGCCGTTGTCGCCGTTGTGACAACATTCATAATGGGCAATCTGAGTGATAAAATAAACAACCGCAAAATTTTCATTTCCGTCGGCTACATACTCTGGGGTATTGTTACAGGCTGTTTCGGATTCATTTCACTTGAAAACACTGAAAAGCTCGGTCTCGGCTCGTCTGCGGCAGGCATTCTCACCGCGACGGTGTGGATAGTTATCGGCATGGACTGCCTTATGACCTTTATGGGCTCAACGAGCAATGACTCGGCGTTTAACGCGTGGGTTACGGATGTTACCACACCCGAAGTAAGAACAACCACCGAAACAGTTCTTTCCATTCTGCCTATTGCGGCGATGGCTGTGGTTACGGCTGCGGGTGCGGCTGTTACAAAGCTCGGCTATCCTGTGTTCTTCTTCGGGCTCGGCGGATTCGTTACACTGTGCGGTATCCTCGGACTTTTCACAATCAATGATTCAAGAAGCGGCGTTGTAAATAAAAGCTCCAATTACTGGGCTGATTTATTTTACGGAATGCGTCCGTCTGTAATAAAAGAGAATTCACGTCTGTATCTCGCTCTCGCTACTCTCTGCATTTATACAACGGCGTTCCAGGTTTTCTTCCCGTATCTTATAGTTTATCTTCAGCATTCCGAGCTTGATTTCCTCAATCAGCTCCCGACTCTTTTCGAAGGCGCTAACCTTATAATCACAATCGCGGCGCTTCTTATTACAGTCGTGGTGCTTGTTGTTCTTGTTGTTAAGGTAAATAAAATCGGCAAGGGCAGATGCCTTGTTTTCTGCGGACTTCTTTTCGGCTGCGGACTTATAGCGACATCTTTCGCTCATACTCCCGTAACATTCCTTGTAAGCTGCTGCCCGTTCCTTGTAGGCTACGCCATGCTCGCGATTATCCTTGGCGCGATTATCCGTGACTTTACACCCGAAGATAAGACAGGCCTTTTCCAGGGCGTAAGAATGGTATTCATGGTTCTTATTCCTATGGTTGCGGGTCCGAGACTCGCGTCAATCGCGGCAAAGAATTCGAGCATAACATACATCAACGATTTGGGCGCGGAGAATGTTCTGCCCTCATCAAAAATGTTCCTTATAGCAGGCATCCTCGGACTCTTCATGTTCGCCACAATGATTCCTCTGCTTAAAAAGGGACTTGACCCCGAAAAGAAAGAAAGTTAATTTTCCGGAGCGCCCGCGCGGTGCTCCTTTTTTGTTGACAGATTCACTGTATATGATATAATCAGTTTATAAAAGGAGGCAGATTTTATGAAAAAGATTCTGTGTGTTATTCTCAGCATGATTATGCTGCTGTCTGTTGTGTCCTTCGGCGTCAGCGCGGCGGACTCGGTTTATTATATCGACAGCGTGGGCGGCAGTGACTCAGCTACAGGTCTGTCCGAAAGGTCAGCGTGGAAGACTGTTGAAAATCTCCGCACCGCTTCTTTCCGTCCGGGCAGTAAGATACTTTTCAGACGCGGAGGAGTTTATGTTTCCGACTGCCTTAAGCTCAACTTAGTCGGAAAAGAAAAGGCTCCGATTATAATTTCCGCTTACGGCGAGGGTGAAAAGCCTCTTCTCACAACCGCTCAGAATACAGAAGTTCTGCGCCTTGTGGACAGCTCCTTCGTTGAGATTTCTGATATTGAAATCACAGCTCATAACGGCGGCGGAATCTGGATTTATACAGAAAAATGCGAGTCCGATACAATCACTCTTGATAATCTTACGATTCACGATATTCAGAATTTCAAGGTTACAGGCAGAGATTCACAGGCGAATCCCACTGCGGGCCGTGCCTGCGTCATGGTTAAGAGTCTCAGCTTCCCCTCAACGTCACGCTATAGAGTAAATAATCTCAAGGTCACAGACTGCGAGATGTATGACTGTGGCAACGGCCTTCTTCTCTGGGGCGCGTTTACTCCCGATTCAAAGAGCCCGTGGAGCGATAACCCGACCGACGACCCCACGATTGTTTATAATCAGAATGCTCTTGTTGAGAACTGCTATTTCCACGATATGGATGCCGAGGGTATGATAATCGGTCAGACAGAGAACGCTCTTATCACAGACTGCCGATTCATAAACTGCTGTCAAGGTGAGGGGAAAACAGAAGACGGCAAGTCAATGTACTGCACGGCTCCCGTATGGTTCTGGGGCGGACTCAATTCCACTGTACAGAACTGCGAGGTTTCCGGCGCAAAGAATTTCGGTGACGGAATGGCCTGCGATTTTGACTCGTGGACTGACAACTGCACATATCAGTACATCTATTCACATGATAACACACGTTTTGTATGCCTCTGCCCTTACGGCACAGGTCAGCACAATAACACCATCCGCTACTGCCTTTCTGTAAACGACAACGTTGGCAGAAACAGCATCGGCGGCTCAGGCGGAGAATACGGACTTAAATTCTATAACAACACTATTGTGAATTCCGCAGGATTCTCAATGAATCAGACCTACGATTCGTATTTTGTAAACAATATTATTACAGGCGACTGCACCTGCGATTTTTACTGGACAAGAAAGAACGTTGACGACTCTACAGGCGAAAAGGTCGTTCACGAATACAGCGGAGTATTCTCGAACAACTGCCTCTGGGGTACCTGCGTTCCGATTGTTGCGAAAAATAATTATATCTGTAATCCCCGCTTTGCCGGAACGGACGAAACAGACACCGAAAGCTTCCGACTTGCTGAGAATTCAAGACTTATCGGCAAGGGCATTGACATGGAAGACGGCGTAAAGAACGATTTCTTCGGCAATGAAATTGAAAGTATTAACATCGGCTGCTACGGTGGAACAGGCGAGGGTAAGGCTCCGATAAGATTCTTTGACTCGGTTTACAGAGTGCTTAACTCAATTATCGGCCGTCTTGTGCAGGTGATTACCGATTTATCAAACAGATACTGGCTGTTCTGATTATTAAAATGCTCTGCCCGAAAGCAGAGCATTTTTTATTGTCTGTTTTATTGACAAATCATAAAAAAGCACTATAATAATTAATGAATTCTTTATTAAAAAGAAGGAGGATTATTTATGAAAAAATTCTTATCCGTATTTCTGAGCTTTGTGCTTGCGTTTATGGTTATTGTTCCTGCGGCTTTCGCGGCTGATAAGGATGCATCACAGATTTACGCAAACTCAGTTGAAGAAGCTCTTGAAAAAAGCGGAAATCAGTACCCGATAGTTTTTGTTACAGGTATCGGTCAGACATTCTCTTACTATCTTGATGAAAACAGCACCAAGACCATGTATCTCCATGGCGAGCCTCATAACTTCAGCACAATGGCAAACCTCTTTATGCTTGACACAGAGGTTATCGACATTATTTCCGAAATCTTTGAAGGTATCGGCGATAAGACCGCAACGGCTGATGATGTTATCAGAGCTCTCAAGCAGGTTAAGAATAACAAGATTCTTCAGAACAGCTTCGGCACTCTTGACGGCGGCGTGAATTTTGTCAAGGTTCTCAATCAGCTTATTGTTTCACTTGCAACAGGTGATTACTGTGTAAATTATGACGATTTATGCACACTTGCAAAAGGTATTCTTCACGATAACATTATTGATGAAAACGGCAAGCTTCCCGAATACATTCTTACTTCAACATATCAGTGCCCCGTAAGTGAGTTTGATATGGCTCCCGACGGAACAGAAGCAGGCAGCTACGGTAAGGGCAGATTCTACAGAGATATTCCCTGTAAGGAAATTCTTGCAGGAATCGGTGAAGAAAACGTATTCTGCTATAACTACGCTTCATTCGGCAGCCTCACCAAGATTGCAGACGGTCTTGACAATCTTATCAATAATGTAATCCTCGGCGAAGACGGTTATTTCCCCGATGCAGATAAGGTTGTACTTATCCCCATGAGCATGGGCGCGGCTATGGTAAGCCAGTATCTCTATAACTGCGAGCAGGCAGGCAAAGACCCCCATGTTGCAAAAGTTGTCAGCATTGTAGGCTGCTGGAACGGCAGTGACATCATGGCTGACCTTATTGAGAAAAAGTACGCTGAGAATTCAGCTGAGCAGTTCTATACAAAATGGCCGGTTATCACAGGCAACGACCAGACAACAGGCACAATCCTCAATAACGTATGGAGACTCTTCCATCACGATACTCTTTCAACTCTTGTTACAGATGTTCTCAGCGCAATCTGCGACGAGCTTATTCTCAAGTCCCCGTCAATGCTTGCTCTTATTCCCAGCGACAGATATGACGCTATAAGAGATGAATATCTCACAAGACCCGGATATGAAAATGTCCTCAAGGAGCTTGATACATATCATCAGGTTCAGCTCGGTCTTAAAGACAGAATGGAAAAATTCAACAAGGAATACGGCATGGAGTTCTACTTCATCAGCGGCTACGGTCTTAACCTCGGCGGCGGATTCGAAACATATGACAGCTCAGGAGACAACTACTCCTTCTTCGGTTTCCTTAATTCCGCAAACAAAGTAAATTCTGACGAAATCATTCCCATTCAGTCAACAGCACCCGGCACATCATGGGTTAAGGTCGGCGAAAAGTTCTCTGACGAATACATCGCCGCGGCTAAAACAAACGGAACAGATAAGTATATTGACACATTCAGCCAGTCAATCGACCTGTCAACCTGCTATTATCCCGACCATGCGTGGACATTCTATCAGCAGGTTCATCAGCTTGACGACAACAACACAGCGCTTACTCTTGCGTTCAAAATCGCAACAGGCGAAATCACCAGCGTAAACGACTGCCCCGACACATATCCTCAGTTCAACGATTCCCGCAACACAGCCGCTTTCCTCGGCGACCTTGACTGGATTAAGACGAACATCATTGAGAATAAGGAAGGCAATCCCAACGCAGCCGCTCTTTTAGACGAAGCAAAAGCACTCGCTGATAAGGGCGACGCTATCCTCAGCAGCACAATCAATAACAGAGACGCAGAAGAAGCATATGCTGACGAGCTTGAGGCTTTCAGAGATTACGCTTCAAAGGTTCTCAAGGGTGAAACGCCTGACGAGGAAGAGGAGCAGAGCTTCTGGGACAAGAACGGCGACGGCATCCTTTCAGGTATCAACAGCTTTATGTATAAAGTATTCGGATACAACGGATTCCCCGATGTAATTGCAGCTATCACAAATATGTGCATGAGAGTTCTGCAGATTATTCTCAACGCTTTCGGATTCTGATTTAAAATTAAACTTCCTGCCACCCTTGGGCGGCAGGAAGTTTTTTATGTATCAAGTTTTTTATTCGGGGAATCTCATTGTCCAGCACTGAAGTCTCAGCCTGTCTGAAAGATATCTGTCCTGGAAGCTGTCAGAGTGTCTCCACGTGCCCCTGAAAGAGCAGTCGCGCACTTCTTTGAGAATGTCAAGGCAGGGAAGCTGCTTTTTCGGTGACACATATGCTTCACTCTCACCGCAGACAATGTCGAGAGCGGCCATAAGCCAGTCGGCAGGTCCGAGCTCTCTGTCTCCCACAGTGATTTTTTCGGGAAGAAACGCGTTTGCATTTATACTTTCAGCACTTTCGATAATTTCCTTTGCGGTCAGCTTGAAGCTTTCGCCGCAGGCATAAGGCTGAGATAAAAATCCGTACACTTTTCCGCATACATGACTTTCGGCACCGAGAAGCATATCTCTGCACGCAAGGAAGATGTCGCTCAGACAGAATGAATCGGGTTCTGTAACGGGGAAGAAATCGGAACGCAGTTTTTCTCTTATTGAGGGCATAATATCTTTTGTGAGAATGCGTGCAGGCTTTTCCGCGTTTTCCTTTGCAATGTCGCTGTAGGTTCTTATTCTGAATCGGCTGTCATTTTCAATCATTGTCAGAAGTAAGTCGAAGTTTTTATAGAATTTTTCAGACTGCTCAATCGGGCGACGCCTGCATTCCTTCCATTTGCCGAATTCGCAGAGATTTTCTTTGTCATAGTTTACGATATCCCACCATTCGCTGAAAAGACTTGCCTGCGGGTGGGTATAGATAACGGCTCTCTTCCTCTCAGCGAGACTGTCGAGCATTTCTTTTAAATCGTCTTCCGTGCCGTCAAAAAGCCAGCTTTCCAGACTGTGGACATAGGCGATGTGAAAAATATTGCAGTACCAGCCGCCTCTTCCGTCCTCGGGGTCGCAGTAGGTGTCGGCGTAAATCGGAATCCCCATATCGCTGTAAGCATACATCGCAGCGTAGGATTTGGAATTTCCGGGAGGTACAGCCGCATATACTTTATCGGTGCCGACCGCCTCTTTTATCAGTCTGAGTGCTTCTGTTTCCTGACGGATAACTTCATCTCTCGCTTCATAAAAATCTTCGGTGTCGGTGTATTCGTTTATCATCGGGTGAAGAGAGTGGCCGTAGGTATGCAGGTTTATTTCATGATGTCTGAGAGCTTCAATTACGTCGGTTCTTCCCCATGCGGCCAGCTGCCTGGCGAGCAGTCCCACAAGGCAGAAGCAGCCTCTGATATTATGCTTTCTGAGTATTTCCGCCTCTGTGAGAATTGCGTCGGCGCCGGTATTTGATGTAAAATCTTCTGTGTCAAATGAAAAAATAATGTCTGTCATAATATCACCTGCGTTTTTTTAAGAGTATAGCATATTTTAATTTCCGCTTCAACATTAAAAAAACTGAAGTGTCAAAAAATTAACAAATCCGCAATACAAATATATTGACTTTTGGCATCCTGATGCTATAATTGAGCTGAGCATAAAAAGGGGATGATATTATGCTTTATATCTGGATTGCGGCGATAGTTGTCCTTCTGGTTATAGAAATAGCAACTACGCAGCTTGTAACAATCTGGTTTGCTGTGGGTGCGCTGGCGGGCCTTATCGGATGCATCTGCGATTTACAGCTTGCATGGCAGATGACTCTGTTTGTAGTAGTGTCGGCGATTGCGCTGATACTTACACGTCCGCTGGTAAAAAAATTCTACAAAAAAGAATTCAGTCCCACAAACGCAGACAGATGTATAGGTCAGACCGCTGTCGTCACCGAAGACATTTCCAACACCGACTCAAAAGGCGCTGTAAAGCTCAACGGAACAGAATGGACAGCACGTTCACTCGCAGGCGAAGACATTCCCGCAGGCAGCTATGTAAAAATTGAAAAAATTGACGGAGTCAAACTCATCGTCACAAAACAGGAGGTAATGTAACATGTCACCGGCATTAATAGCATTATTGATTATCGCGGCAGTTGTAATAATTATTGTCATTTCCAATGTAAAAATTGTTCCTCAGTCAAAGGCGTACGTTATTGAACGCCTCGGCACATACAGCACAACATGGCAGACAGGACTTCATGTTAAAATACCGATTTTTGAGAGAATCGCGAAGATAACATCTCTTAAGGAGCAGGTTGTTGATTTCCCGCCGCAGCCCGTTATTACAAAAGATAACGTTACCATGCAGATTGATACGGTTATCTTTTTCCAGATTACCGACCCGAAGCTTTACACCTACGGCGTTGAGAATCCCATCTCGGCTATCGAAAATCTCAGCGCTACAACGCTTCGTAATATCATAGGTGAAATGGAGCTTGACCACACACTCACTTCACGTGATATTATCAACGCTAAAATCCGTGTTATTCTTGATGAAGCTACTGACCCGTGGGGCATTAAGGTTAACCGAGTTGAGCTTAAAAACATTCTTCCGCCCCGTGAGATTCAGGACGCTATGGAGAAGCAGATGAAGGCTGAACGTCAGCGCCGTGAGTCAATTCTCCGCGCTGAAGGTGAAAGAGAAAGCCAGATTCTTGTTGCTCAGGGTAAAAAAGAGTCTCAGATACTTGAAGCTGAGGCAGATAAACAGGCGGCCATTCTTCACGCTGAGGCTGTTAAGGAATCCAAAATGAGAGAGGCTGAAGGTGAAGCTGAGGCTATCCGCACGGTTATGAAGGCAAAGGCAGAGGGTATCGCCTATATCAATGACGCAAATCCGGGCGACGGCTACGTTAAGCTTAAGAGCCTTGAAGCTTTCGAGAAAGCTTCTGACGGTCAGGCGACCAAGATTATCATTCCCTCTGAGATTCAGGGCTTCGCAGGTCTTGCTCAGGGAATAGCGGAAACAGTCAGAAAATAAGCTTATAAAATAATTAACGGAATACAGACTTATGCAGGTCTGTATTCCCCTTTTTTATGTAAAAATTTCAGCCGACTCTTTTGCCGTTCAGCTTGATTTTAACGCCCATGGGCCCTTTTACAACACCCTCGCAGGTGTCGTCGATAAATTCAACATCTACATGAAGATTCTTGCCCTTGAGCATATCACAGGTCGCGTCCGCACTGAGCTTATTGCCGTCGACTTTTACGTTTGAGATATCCATTTCGGGCACCTTGAAGCCCGGTACTTTAAAGCTGAAATCGTATTCGCCGCTGTTATCTTTTACGGTAATTTCCGCTGTTCCTTTGTAAAACATGGAGTTTATGGGTATCTCCCAAATACCTAATCCTATCATAGTGACACCTCATTTTTCTTTTTCTAAATATTATCACTAAAACATCTATTTAGTCAACATATCTTTAACTGTTTTTATTGACTTTTTTCGCTGTTTATATTAAAATTAAAATTAAGTTAGTGTAGTGTTTTATTTTTCAGAAAGAGTTGATCATATGGACTTTAAAAACGTAAAGTTGAAAAAAGTATTGATGGTTCTTTATGACATAATTTTTATAAATATCGCGTATATAATTGCTGGATTGCTGGAGCATGCAGGCCCTATGGATTCCATGTGTTTTATACGTGCGATTCCCGTAACGGCGGTATTCCTGCTGCTATATTATGCGTTCGGTGTTTATAAAAGCATGTGGGAATACGCGGGTTCCCGTGAGCTGATTAATATCGGTCTTGCGACTGTTTTAGGCGGTCTTATCAGTATTTCCATAGATATTGTCATGTCTTACCTGAATGTGAATGAGGAAGGTATTTATACAGCTACATTTTATATTTACGGTACACTTATGGCTCTTGTTTTCGTCTGCGCCATGCGAGTCGGATACAGAACTATGAGACGTACGGTAAGAAGCTGGAACATTTACAGCGGAAGAAAGTCCGAAAGAGTAATGATAGTCGGCGCAGGCGATATGGGCATGATTATCATAAAGGAGCTTGAGGCGGGCAACTACCGCAAGGGCAGACCCGTTGTGGCTGTTGACGATAATCCCCTTAAACACGGTCAGAGTATCAGAGGCGTTCCTGTTAAAGGCAGCTGCAGTGATATTCCCACTCTTGCTTCAAAATATAAAATCGACACTATTATTATCTGTATTCCGTCTGCAAACGATGAGCGTCAGGCCGAAATACTTCATACAGCTGTTGAAACAGGCTGTCATCTTAAAATATCTCCCAGCCTGCTTGAAATGGTTGAAGATACCGGCTCGGGAATCCGTGACGTTAACATCACCGACCTGCTTTCACGCCCCGAGATTAAGCTTGATACAAAAATCTGTTCATATCTTAAGGATAAAAACATACTCGTTACAGGCGGCGGCGGTTCAATAGGCAGTGAGCTTTGCCGTCAAATTTCAAAATATTCACCGTCAAAAATCATTATTTTTGATATTTATGAAAACAATGCCTTTGTACTTAAAAATCAGCTGGACAGGCACTACGGCGGCGAGCCCGAGATTCTTATCAGAATCGGTTCTGTCAGAGACGAAAAGCGCCTCAGAGAGGTGTTTGACGAATTCCATCCGCAGGTTGTTTTCCACGCGGCCGCCCATAAGCACGTTCCGCTTATGGAGGATAATCCGGGCGAGGCTGTTAAAAACAACGTATTCGGCACTTACAATCTTGCTAAGACGGCGGTTGAGTATAAGGTTGAACGTTTTGTAAGCATTTCCACAGATAAGGCGGTCAATCCCACAAATGTAATGGGAGCGACAAAGCGCGTTACAGAAATGATAGTTCAGCATTTTGAAAGAGTCTGCAATAATTCAACCAAGTTCGCGGCGGTACGTTTCGGCAATGTGCTCGGTTCCAGCGGCAGCGTTATTCCGCTTTTTACAGAGCAGATTAAAAACGGCGGTCCGGTTACCGTCACGCATCCCGAAATCACTCGTTATTTCATGACTATTCCAGAGGCATCCCAGCTTGTTGTTCAGGCGGGCGGTATGGCCGAGGGTGGCGAGGTCTTCGTTCTTGATATGGGCGAGCCGGTTAAAATTCTTACTCTTGCGGAGAATCTTATCGCTCTTTCAGGCCATAAGCCTTATGTGGATATTGATATTACATTTACGGGTCTTCGCCCCGGTGAAAAGCTGTATGAGGAGCTTGCTCTTGAAGAGGAATACGACAAGAGAAGGCTTACGGCTAATAATAAAATCTATGTTACAAGTCCCGTCGATACGGATGATGAGCTTTTTGTTTCTCAGCTTGAAGCTCTGAGACTTGCTCAGCCGGGAGAAATCAGAGGACTGTTAAAGGCTATAGTTCCTAATTTCCATGAGCCTGAGGAAGCCAACATACCTGAAAATGTGGTGGATTGATTTGTATAAATTTGTAAAAAGGACATTCGATATAGCGGCGTCATCGGTGATACTTACGGTTTCGTCACCCGTTATGCTGGCTGTCAGCGCGGCGATAAAGGCATCTGACGGCGGTCATGTGCTTTTCTGTCAGAAAAGACCGGGCAAGGACGGCAAAATCTTTACCGTTTATAAATTCAGAACGATGAAGGAAAAAAAGGTTGATGAAAACGGAAATCCTCTTTCCGATATGGAAAGGATGACTAAACTCGGCTCGTTCCTCAGAAAGACAAGTCTTGATGAACTGCCTCAGTTTGTAAATGTTTTAAAGGGCGAAATGAGCTTTATAGGTCCGAGACCGCTTCTCTGCGAGTACCTCGAGCTTTATTCGGATGAGCAGATGCGCCGCCATGAGGTCAGACCGGGTATAACCGGCTGGGCTCAGGTGAACGGCAGAAACGCCATTTCGTGGGAAGAAAAGTTTGCCTATGATGTATATTATGTAGATAATATGAGTCTGTCACTCGACGCAAAAATAATTTTTAAAACAATAAAAAATGTTCTGAATCACAGCGGCATAAACAGCAGCGAATCAGACACTATGGAAAAATTCAGAGGAACGGTTAGGGAAACAGCAGAAAAGAGGTAAGGCTAAGTGAAAAAAATACTGTTCAGTGCAACTATAACAGACCATTTTTATTATTTTCACCTTCCTTATCTTAAACTGTTTCACGATATGGGCTGGGAGGTTCATGTCGCGAGTCACGGCGACAGACAGCTTCCCTGTTGCGATGTTCACCACGAAATTCCCATTTCACGTTCTCCGTTCAGTGCTGGAAATATAAACGCATTCCGTCAGCTGAAAAAAGTAATTGATGACAATAATTTTGATTTAATCCACTGCCATACTCCCATGGGTGGAATGCTTACGCGCCTTGCGGCAAATAAAAAGAATTCGGGCAGTGTTATTTATACGGCTCACGGTTTTCACTTTTATAAAGATGCTCCGCTGCTAAACTGGTTGATTTATTATCCCATAGAGCTTTTTATGTCATTCAGAACGGACTGCCTTATTACAATTAACGAAGAAGATTATAATTTCGCAAAGAAGCATTTCAGACATCCGAGAGTTGAACTTGTTGACGGAGTAGGGTACAATAACGAAAAATTCTTTCCCGTTTCACAGGAAGAAAAGAAAAAAATCCGCTCCGAAAAAGGTTATGACGAGAATGAAAAAATTCTTATTTATGTTGCGGAAATGAACGAAAATAAAAATCAGGGAATGCTCATTAAAGCTCTTGCGGAAATTCCCGGAGGGAGACTGCTTATTGTTGGCGCCGATAATTACGGCGGTAAATACAAGGCTCTCGCAAAAGAAATGGGAGTCAGCGAAAGAGTTGACTTCTTAGGTCACCGTGATGATGCGGAGCAGCTTGTGAAGCTCAGTGATATCTGCGCGGCGTCAAGTCTCAGAGAAGGACTTCCCGTTAATATTATGGAGGCCATGGCCTGCGGACTGCCGGTTGTCGCGGCGGATAACAGAGGCCACAGAGCACTTATTAAGGACGGAGAAACCGGATTTATTGTTGCTCCCGACGATTATAAAAAAATGGCAGAAAGAATCAATCTGGTTTTTTCTGATAGCTTTTTATATGGACGGATTTCAGAAAATGCGGCCGAAGCCGCGAAGAAGTTTTCAAAAGATATCGTAACAGTTAAAATGAGTGAGATTTACAGAAGCTTTCAGAGGTAGTTTTTATTTATGAACGATCTTAATTTTTATGTCAGAATAGCGTGGGTGTTCACGATAGTGTGCTGGGCTGTGGCCATATACAGCAGATATCATCCTACCGGCAGACTGGGCGGACTCGGACAGCCGCTCCCAAACCCTATGAGTCTAATATTACCGATTATATTATATATTCCTTTCTCTGGCCTGAGAACGGATAACGGTGATACATATTATTATATTCATGACTTTGAATTGGGAGTTCCAGACGGTAAAATTGATTTCCATATAGGAAGTGAAACACTGTATCCGCTTATCGCGGATCTGATAAAAGAAACTACGAATGATTTTCATCATGTTATCATGATAACGGCGATTATTTCACTTGTACCGGTACTGGTAGTGCTTTACAAGTATTCACATCCTTATGATTTATCCATATATCTTTTTATGGCAACAGGATATTTTGCTCTTTCCATGAACGGAATAAGACAGTACTGCGCTACGGGAATTCTTATGCTTGGCACAAAATATCTTTTTTCTCAGAAAAAGACGGCATTTATAAAATACGGAATAGTTGTACTGGTCGCATGGGCAATGCATGACAGTGCGTGGATTATGTTTTTTTTCTTTATTTTTTCAAGACGAAAAGCATGGAAGCCGTCATCATTTATGCTCCTTTTTCTCAGCATGGTTGCCCTTGCATTGTTTCCAGTGATCCTTCCGTCATTTAAGAGCGCGCTGGAAGAAACTTCATTTTCGGGATACGCGACCAGTGGCTGGTTTGAAAATGAGGGCGGATCAAATTTTGTCAGAGTTTTGGTTGCCATGGTTCCTGTAGTAATAGCATATTTCTCAAGGGCTAGGCTGCGGCAGCTTGGATTTATAGGCGATGTTCTGACTAATATGGGCTTTATAAACACCGCATTGTATATTATTTCAACATCAAACTGGATATTCGCGAGGCTTGCGATTTATACAAGTGTATATTATATTATGCTGCTGTCGTGGGTGGTTTATAACGGCGTACAGAAAAAGGACAGAGGACTGTATTATGCGGTGTGTGTAGGATTTTACTACTATTATTCCACTTTGCAGGCATACGGACTTATGTACTACAGATCTGATAAATTCTTCCCCGGTAAAAAGCTGTTTTAAAGAGGTGATTTCTTGAATCCTGTTATTTCAATAATTGTTCCTGTATACAACGCAAAGAATTATCTTCATCAGTGCGTTAATTCGATTATTACACAGTATGACTTCGAAAAAGCTGAACTGATTCTTGTTGACGACGGCTCAGAGGATGTTTCGGGTGCAATATGTGATTCATATGCTCAGCGCTTTGAAAATGTTATTACAGTCAGACAGGAGAATTCCGGAGTAAGCGAAGCAAGAAACACCGGAATAAAAGCGGCTGAAGGGGAATACATCTGTTTTGCCGATGCTGATGATTTTCTGTTCGGAGGAATAATCAAAAAAATCATTGACACTGTTGAAAATAACAGTCCGGATATGATCTTTTTTGATTACAAATATGAATATACGGATTCGTATATTCAGCTTGAATTTCCTTTTGAAAGCGGCACAGTTCTCAGCGGTGATTATGTAAAAAAAGATATTGCGGAGTTTATGCTTTCAGATTCATCATTTAATGCTGTATGGAATAAGGCGTTTAAAAAATCTGTTATAGACGATAATGCAATAAGCTTTGAAAAAGGTAAAAAATACGGTGAAGATAAGGACTTTGTTCTTTCGTTCATGCAGAATTGCAGCAGCGCATTTTATATTGATGAAACCGGATATTTTTACCGTTATGTTGAGTCGGGCGCAATACAAAAGGCGCGAACTGATTATTTTACCGGTTTATATGCCGATTACAGATCCACTCTCGAGAAATACGAAAAATTTGATGTGGATAAAAAAACAGCAGAAGAAAAAGCCAAAAGCTTCCTAGGTCTTAAAATAATTTCCAACATAGAAATGGCATATAAAAAATGTACAAAAGAAGTTTTTCGTGAAAACCTTCTTTCGGCGTTGAAGGATGAGGAGTTCGCTTCTGTTCTCAGAGAGCTGTGCGACGGTAATTATTTTAAGGATTCACAGCATGTTGCCGTTGCGAAGGCGTTTTTGAGAGGAAATATTTCTGCAGTAAGACACATTTATAAAAAGAATGAGATAAGAAATAAAGCTTATTCTCTGATTGCCGGAGCTCCTGAAAAGGAACCGCTGAATCCTGTTTTTGATAATGAAAATGTATTGAAATATCCGTTTAAGATTACGGTTTTCACACCTGTATATAACAGAAGAAGAACCATTGACAGAGTGTTCAGTTCATTGATGAAGCAGACATACAAAGATTTTGAATGGCTGATTGTTGATGACGGCTCAACAGATAATCTTAAAGAGCTTATTGATGAGTATAAAGAAAAAGCTGATTTTCTTATCAGATATTATTATAAGCCTAACGGCGGAAAGCACACTGCCATTAATTACGCTTATCAGCTGACAGACAGCGAATATTTTATCACAGTCGATTCGGATGATGCGCTTATGCCTGGTGCGCTTGAAGGATTTCTGAAACTGTGGGATAAAATCCCCGCAGAGAAGCGGAGCGAGTTTTGGAGCGTTGTGGGCAGATGTCAGAACCATGTGACGGGAGAAATGGCAGGCGGGTTGTATCCGGACGGAATAAATGAGTCCGAGAATCCTGAAGCGGAGGCCGGTAAAATCGAAGGAGATAAATTTTCCTGCCCGAGGACTGAGATCCTCAAAAAATTCCCGTTTCCCGAGCCTGAAGGAACAACGTTTATTACAGAGAGCGTTGTGTGGAACAGAATCAATAAAAGCTACAGGCAGTATTATACCAACGAGGTTTTTCTTGAGGTTTATACAGGCGAAGAGGATTCCCTTTGCGCAACATGGTTTAAAAATCATATAAAACAGGGCTATGTTTCCAATTTTTTCTGGATGAGTTCACAGCTTAATGAAAGCTATGAAAAAGGGAAACTGAAGACGGCGCTGAAACTGGGATATTACGGTTATGTTTCCGGAAAATCCTTAAAGGAAATCAGAAAGAGCATAAATTCACCTTTGTACAAAATTGTATGCACAGCTGAATTTCCGTTCCTTTTTTTAATCAAAAAATTACGTTACGATAAATATTCTGAAAATTAAGGTCTTTATTTATGAAATATTTTTTATTCGATCATGCGGGATGTCTGAACCGCGGCTGTGAGGCTATAATCAGAGGAACAATGAATATTGTTTCAAGAGCAGATAAGAGCGCTTCGTTTAAGCTCGCGTCATACAGACCGGAAAGTGATACAGGCCTCTGCATCGAGCTGTGCAGAACGGAATCAAGAGAGCTTTCTTCTTTTGAAAGAGTTTTGTCGGCTTTGAATGTCAAACTGTTTCACAGTGAAAGATACGCTCTCAAAAAAATGTATTCTCCCGTTATAAACAGTGCGGATGATTATGACATCTGCCTTTCTGTAGGAGGAGATACTTACTGCTACGGAGATAACGCCCCGTCAAGAGAGATAACAACTCAGCTTCATAAGCGCGGTAAAAAAACGGTTCTGTGGGGTGCGTCTGTAGGTGAAGAGGACCTGACAGAGGAAAAGAAGGAAGGTCTCAAATGCTTTGATGCTGTCTTTGCAAGAGAACCTCTTACATATGAACTGCTCAGTGAATTTCTTGAGCCTCAGAAGCTGTTTATGTTTTCAGACCCGGCATTTTGCATGGAAAGAGAAGATCTTCCTCTGCCGGACGGATTTGAACAGGGAGGCACCCTGGGATTTAATCTCAGCCCGCTTGTTGTAAAAAAGAATCCGGAAATAGTTGAAATCAGCATAAGCTTCCTTAAGTATATAATCGAAAATACAACTCTTCAGATTGCGCTTATTCCTCATGTTACAGAGGACGGCAATGACGACTGCACTGTGCTTGATGAAATTTATGAAAAGCTTGACAATAAGCAGAGAGTTGTTAAAATACCGGGCAATCTTAATGCAAAGCAGTATAAAGGATATATTGCCAGGCTCAGATTCTTTATAGGAGCCAGAACTCATGCTACTATCGCCGCCTATTCAAACGGTATACCCACAATCGTTTTAGGCTACAGTGTTAAGTCGAGAGGAATATCAAAGGATTTATTCGGGGAAGAAAAATTTGTAATTAATTCCTCTGAACTTAAGTCATCCGATATACTTAAAGATGAATTCAATCGTCTTCTTGAACAGGAAAACGAGATTAAGGCAGAGCTTAAGTCAGTTATTCCCGAAAAATTAAAGAGTGCAATGAGCGCAGGAGTTCAGCTTTTAAGGCTGTGATAATTTTATGACAGGTGAAATGAAATGATTGTTATCATAATTTTGCTGATATTGATACTGGCGGCAGTGCTGCTTGTGACAGCATTTGACTATGTCCCTGAAATAGTAAATATGTTTAAGCGAAGAGGAATAGGAGATTTTGATTCTCCGGAAGAATGGCTTGATAAAGCCGAAAACCGTGCTGAGCAGTGGCTTGTAAACGGTATTCCGGTTGTCCCGCGGGATGCCCAGAAACGTTTTGTGATTTTTGATATTATAAAAGGCATATATAAGTTTAAATCAATTCAGCACTGGCAGGAAGCATCCGTGCTTCTGGCGATGAATGAAATTTCTCCCGAATCGGCTTCGAGCTTTATTGATGAAAAGATTTCTCAGTCTGATTTTTTTGAAACAGACAGAGTGGATATCGCGATGCTTGCCTATGCGATGCTTGAAAACAGCGAGGCGGATAAAATCAGTATAAAACCGCAGATGGACACAGTAGCGCAGATGCTTCTTGAAAAATTCGGCAGATTAGGACGAATCCCGTACAGCAGGAACGAAGATGTGTGCTTTGTGGATACAATCGGAATGGTGTGTCCGTTCCTTATTAAATAT
This sequence comes from Acutalibacteraceae bacterium, assembly GCA_045641565.1. Taxonomy (GTDB): domain Bacteria; phylum Bacillota; class Clostridia; order Oscillospirales; family Acutalibacteraceae; genus CAG-488. Next base: position 32,241 of record JAZUHE010000180.1, read on the forward strand.
GCTGTGGTTTACAATAATGACGCGGCACTGTATGCGGCTGTTAAAATAATAAAAGATTATTCTGAAAAAGGTGTACACAGTGAACTTGGTCTTCCTGTTCATTGTTATGACATTAAAAATTCTGCGCCTCTCGGCATATATGGCTGGGGCAGAGGAAGCGGATGGTGGGCATACGGGCTCGCAGATTCTTTTATGCAGCTGAGCCGTACAGACGGATACCTTGAAGAAAAGGCCGTAATTCTTAAAGAACTGCTCAGATTCGCAGATACGGTCCTTGAGTATCAGCTTTCCAGTGGAGCGTTTGACAGAAATCTGCTCAGCCCGTCCGGAGAAGACAGCTCTGCCACATCCATGCTGGCATATTTCTTTGCATATGCAGGAAAGCTTACAGAAAAAAAGCAATATACTGAGGCTGCTTCAAAAGCTCTGGAATATATATATTCCGTAACAAGAAGAGACGGAACAGTAGATTATTCTCAGGGGGATACTATAGGTGTGGGATTTTATTCAACCGCGGCTATTGTTGTTCCGGCGGCACAGGGCTTTGCGCTCAGAGCATATATGATGCTTAAGGAGGGGGAAAGCGTTTGATAGATATACATACACATATATTGCCGGAGATGGATGACGGTGCGAAAAATTATGAGGAGGCCCTGAGGCTTTGCGCTCTCGGCAGAAACAATCATATTAAAAAAATTGTTCTGACACCTCATTTTAATGTCATGGGCGATATTGATAATTTTCTGAAACAGAGAGATGAAAAAATTGCGGTTCTGAAAAAAAATCTTGGACTTAACGGAATTGATACTGAAATTTACGCGGGCGCTGAGGTCTTTGTTAACGATGATATTTTTTATGCAAAAAATCTGCGGCGTCTTGCGATAAATAACAGCAGATATATTCTTGTGGAGTTTGATTTTTTCGGAAACAATCTGAGGAATATCATGGATTATCTTAACGAGATTTATTCCATGGATCTTGTGCCCATAATCGCTCATCCCGAAAGGTATGAATATTTTCAGAGAGATTATAATGCTGTGAATGAACTGTCCTCAAGAGGAATACTTTTCCAGCTTAATGCGGGCAGTCTTGCAAGCAGGGACGGCAAAGAGGAATTTGAGCTGGCATACGAAATGGCCTATAAAGGGATAGCCTCTTTTATCGGTACCGACGCTCATTCCCTTCAGCACAGACCGAATGATATCGGCGATATGCTCAGGGCCTTCCCTCAGGATATTGACCCGAGACATATGCATAAAATGCTGACTCTTAATGCTGAGCTTGTACTGGCAGACAGGAGCATTCCGAGGTACCCGTTCAACAAACTGGAAAAGCGCAGGATTTATTGACAAGCAATATTTCTTTTTGATATAATTAATTAGTTTGAATAATATAGGAGCTGATGTAAATGGCAAATGATAATTTTGAATCCATGCCTCACAATATATACGAAGACGGTTCGTCGGTTGATATCGTAAGGCTTGTTAAAAATATTGTCAGCAAATTATGGGCTGTGCTTCTTGTCGGAGTTATTTTTGCAGCGGGCGGCTACATTATTGCGGAGTCCACTTATGTTAAAACGTATTCCACTGAAGCTACCCTGGCTTTCATGACAACGGACTATGTAAAAGTAACAGATTATTCGGAGACCGGTGATGCGGAGACTTCTGTTATAAAACAGAAAAAATTCTATACCTCCGGTGTGGTAGCGAGATATCAGTTCCTTCTGCAGAGCGATAAAATGGTTAAGAAAATCAAAGACGCTCTTGATGCCCAGGGTCTGGAAACGGTTTATTCCGAAAGCTTTATCAGAAGCACTCTGAATGTTTCTGAAGTCGGCGACGGTCTGGAGGGATTCTTTGTCCTTAAAGTCAGCAGTGTTGACAGCGGTTACTGCGAAAGAGCTCTTGATGTTGTTATCGCGGAATTTCCCGGTTATGTTCAGGGCTTTGATACATCTTTGAGCATTGATGTAATCAAGGAGCCATCAGCGCCTTATGTAAGTTCCGCGTCAAGCGCTGTTTCAAACGCGATGTACGGATTTATTATCGGCGCGGCCATTGTTGTTATTATTGTATTCCTTTCTGTTCTTGTAACAGATACAATCATGAGTATGGACGAGCTGAAGAGCCTTACTCATACAAAGGTTCTCGGCGCTATTCCGATTATTGAAAAGCCGACGGGACTTTTCATGAAAAAGAAGGTTCCTTCAGGCGCCTTGCTGATTACGGACGAGAAGAAGGTCGACTTCTCGTTTATTGAAAGCTTTAAGGCCATACGAACAAAAATTGAAAATGTCCATGCCGAGAGAGGCTACAAATGCTTTGTTATAACAAGTACTTATGAGGACGAGGGCAAAACAACCGTTTCAGTTAACATTGCCTGTGCTCTTGCTCAGAAGGGCAAGTCAGTTCTTCTTATGGACTGCGACTTCAGAAAGCCCGCTGTTCTCAGAGCTGTCGGAGTCAAGAGTGATACAAGATACGGCCTTATTCCGATAATAAAGGGCACATCGACATATGTTGATTCAGTTAAGTTTATTAAGTCTCTTGGTATTTTCGTGCTTCCTACCGGCGGTGTTTCACTTAAATCCACTGAGGTTCTTGACGCGGAAAAGGTACGCAACATTCTTGATCAGGCGAAGAAAGAGTTTGACTATATTATTATTGACTCACCGCCTTCACATGTTGTTACAGACAGCCTTGTTATCGCTCCGCTTACAGACGGTATAATTTACTGTGTAAGACGTGACTATGCAAAGACAAACGAGGTTAACAGAACTCTTGACGAAATCAGAGGTGCCGGAGTTGAAATAATCGGCTCTGTTCTTACAATGAGCTCAGGTGAAGAGAATAACCGTTATTATAAGAAGAAGGGTTATTACCGCAGAAGCGGACGTTACGGCTACGGCAACAAGAAGAAAGGCAGCTACGGCGGCTACGGCAGTTACGGCGGATATGGCGGATACGGCGGATACGGCGGATACGGATATTCCTCAGGTTACGGCTACGGCAGCTACGGCGGCTACGGTGGTTACGGCGGATATGACAGCGGCTACGGCAGCGGCTACGGCTACGGCGGCGGTTACAGCGGCTACGGCTACGGCGGCAGAAACGCTGTTGACTCTTCAAATCTTATTATTGAAAAAGATAACGTTGAGAGAAAAGATTGATTATAAAGAAGGCATCCGTTATGGAATTGAAAAAATTCGATAAAAAGATATGGCTTTCATCACCCACAATGCACGGTGACGAGCAGAAATATGTTAAAGAGGCATTCGACACAAACTGGGTGTCAACAGTCGGCGAAAATCTTAATCAGCTTGAAAAAGGTATCTGCGAGCTTGTGGGCTGTAGATATTCGGTTGCTCTTTCCGCGGGCACGGCGGCGCTTCATCTCGCCGTCAAGCTTGCGGGGGTTAAGCCGGGTGATAAGGTCTTCTGCTCAGATATGACCTTTGCCGCCACGGTGAATCCTGTGGCATATGAAAAAGGCGAGCTTATATTTATCGACACTGAGCGCGACACATGGAACATGGACCCGAAGGCTCTTGAAAAAGCTTTTGAGTTATATCCCGATACAAAGGTTGTTGTTGTCGCCAATCTTTACGGCACTCCCGCGAAGCTCGGCGAAATAAAAGCAATATGTGATAAAAACGGCGCTGTTCTTATTGAGGACGCCGCGGAAAGCCTCGGCGCGACATATAAAGGACAGCAGACCGGCACCTTTGGTCAGTTTAACGCAATCAGCTTTAACGGCAACAAGATTATCACCACTTCCGGCGGCGGAATGCTGCTTACAGACGATAAGGACGCCGCTGATAAGGCGAGAAAGTGGTCAACTCAGAGCCGTGAAAACGCTCCCTGGTATCAGCATGAAGAGCTGGGATATAACTACAGACTTTCAAATGTTCTTGCAGGCATAGGCAGAGGGCAGATGATTCATCTTAAGGAGCATATCGCTCAGAAAAAAGCAATCTATATGCGCTATAAAGAGGGCTTTAAGGATTTGCCGGTTTCCATGAATCCGTATATTGAGGACATCATGGAGCCCAACTTCTGGCTCAGCTGCATGATAATTGATAAGGACGCAATGTGCAGACAGGTCAGAAGCGACAGCGAAGCTCTTTATAAAAAAGAAGAGGGCAAAACCTGCCCGACTGAGATTCTCGAAAAGCTCGCAGGATACAACGCAGAGGGCAGACCTATATGGAAGCCCATGCATATGCAGCCGATTTATCATAAATACAAATTTGTGAAGCTCGGTGAAGAAGATGTGGGAGCGGATATATTCTCAAGAGGTCTCTGCCTTCCCAGCGATAATAAAATTACACCCGAACAGCAGGATATGATTATCGAAATCGTTAAGAGCTGCTTCTGACAGGGAGAAAATAATGAAAGATTTGCTTATAATCGGCGCAGGCGGCTTCGGCCGTGAGGTCGCGTGGCTGGTTGACAGAATAAACGCCGTGAATCCTCAATGGAATCTTTTGGGCTTTATAGATGACAATCCCGATATGCAGGGCAAAGAGCTGAACGGCTATAAGGTCGTCGGTACAAGCGGCGACATCGGAAAGTTCCCCGACGCGTATCTTGTCTGTGCCGTCGGCAGCTCGAAGGTCAGAAAGAAAATCGTTGAGGGAATCAAAAGCGCGAACCCTGGCAGGAAATTTGCCGTACTGATTGACCCGAGCGTTGAGATGTCAGATTATGTTGAAATCGGTGATGGCTCGATTATCTGCGCTCATACGATTATCACCGTGAATATTAAAATCGGTGAAAACGTAATCATGAATCTTAACTGCACCGTGGGCCACGATGCCGTTATAGGCGATTACGTTACCCTTTATCCCGACGCCAATGTTTCAGGCATCACAACGGTAGGCGAATGCACCGAGCTTGGCACAGGCATGCAGGTGATTCAGGGCAAAACCATCGGCAGCGGCACTATTGTCGGCGCCGGAGCTGTGGTTATCAGAGATATTCCCGATAACTGCACGGCGGTGGGCAATCCAGCTAAGCCGATAAAATTCTTTGATTGATGGAGTAACTTATGAGAGAAATCAGAACTGTCACGGTTTTAGGCTCGAACGGAACAATGGGCGCGAATGTCGCGGCCATATTCGCTTCGTTTGGCGGCGCTAAGGTTTATATGGTGAGCCGTGATATAGAGAAGTCGCGTCTCGCGGCAGACAGAGCGTGCAAATCAGTCCGCGCTGGGAGCATAAAGAGAAATCTTGTTCCTGCGGATTATTCCATGCTCGAGAAATGCGTTGCCGAGTCAGACCTGATTTTTGAAAGCACGGCGGAAAAACTGCCCGTTAAGCTTGAAGTGGCAAAAATGGTTTCTGAATACGTTACTGAGGGAACTGTGCTTTGCTCCGGCACATCCGGCCTGTCCGTAAACACTCTTGCGGACTGCTATCCCGATAATATAAAGACGTCTTTTTTCGGCGTTCATATGTTTAATCCGCCTTACAGCATGACTCTGTGCGAGCTTATTTCCACAGAGTATTCAGATAAGGATGTTAAGGAGCAGCTGAAGTCTTATCTTCAGAAAACACTTCTGAGAACGGTGATTGAGGTTAAGGATTCACCGGCCTTTCTCGCCAACAGAATAGGCTTTCAGTTTATCAATTCCGCGATGCAGTACGCGGAAAAATATCAGGATAACGGCGGAATCGACTACATTGATTCCATACTGGGTAAATTTACCGGACGCTCAATGGCGCCGCTTGTAACAGCGGATTTTGTAGGGCTTGATGTTCACAAGGCCATAGTCGATAATATTTACTCCAATACAGATGACTATAAGCACGAAAGCTTTGCTCTTCCCGGATTTGTTCAGACTCTCATTGATGAAAAGAAGCTGGGCAGAAAGTCCGGAGGAGGACTTTATAAAACCGAAATAATAGATAATACAATAAAAAAACGCAGTGTTTACGATATTTCAACGGGAATGTACAGAGAAAAAATCAATTATGTATTCCCGTTCGCCGAAACAATGAAGGCAAACCTCAAAGAGGGTAAGTACGAGGATGCCATGAAGGCTCTTGTAAAGAACCGCTCGCAGGAAGCCCAGCTCTGCCTTGAGATGCTGCTGAATTATATCCTGTATTCGCTGGTCTGCGTTCAGGATGTCAGCTTTGATATTTCGTTTGCCGATGACGCGATGGCTGCAGGCTTCAACTGGTGCCCGCCTCTCGCTATGGCAGACGCGCTTTCCGGGATAACAGATATTGAGACACTTTTTGAAGAATATATTGATAAGGATATTTTAAGAATTACGGATACACAGAGGCTTTTATATAAAGCAGGTATGTCAGAATACGATTTCAGACCTTATTTCAAATCCTCAAAATGAAGGAGAATGATTTAGTGAATCAGGTGTATATTTTAGGCGGTTCACAGACTGACTTTGAGCGCAACTGGACAAAAGAAGGTAAAAACGTCATTGCGCTTCTTAAGGAAGTCATGGAAGACGGACTCGGAAATTCCGGAATCACCTTTAACGATGTAGCTGAATTGAATAAGAAAAACAGGGTCGCCTGCTTTGTAGGTAATTTTATTGCCGAGCAGTATATAAGTCAGGGCCATCTCGGCGCGCTCCTTACAGAGGTATCGCCTGCGTTTTACGGCGTACCCTCAGCGAGATACGAGGCGGCGTGCGCTTCGGGCTCCGTTGCCCTTGACGCCGCGATATCAAGAATCAGAGCAGAAGATTATGATGTGGCAATAGTTCTCGGCTGGGAGCTTATGAAAACTGTTGACTCCAAGGTCTGCGGCGATATTTTAGGCAGAGCCGCTTATTACGAAAAGGAAGGACAGGGGATTGATTTCCCGTTCCCGAAGCTTTTCGGAAGGCTGGCTGATGAAATCCTGCTGAAATACGGCACTGACGAGAACAGATTTATGGATTCTCTCGCGATGATAGGCAATCAGAATATCGCCAACGCTAAGAATAATCCGCTGGCTCAGACCCGAAAGTGGTTTATGAGCCTTGAGCAGGCAAAAATGAGGGGGGACGACAGCAATCCTCTTGTTGGCGGCAGACTTGCCGTTTCGGACTGCTCTCAGGTTACGGACGGCGCAGCGGTTGTTGTGCTTGCGTCTGAGAGATATGTCAAAGAGAACGGAATTGATACAGATTCGGTAGTGAAAGGCTTCGGCCACAGAGTCGCCCCAGTGCTTTTCAGTAAAAAAATGCTTGAGGCGAAGAATTCGGAATTCATCCTTCCGTGGACAAGGCAGGCTGTTCTTGACGCCTATGCGAGAAGCGGACTTACCGTTGATGATATTGACGTGTTTGAAACTCACGACTGTTTTACTTCGAGCGAGTATGCGGCGATATCCGCATTCGGCATTACAAAGCCGGGTGAGGAATATAAAGCTGTTGAAGACGGAATAATTTCCATGCAGGGCAGCAAGCCTGTGAATCCCAGCGGCGGTCTTATCGGCTGCGGCCATCCCGTAGGCGCTTCCGGTATAAGAATGTTCCTCGATTTATATAAGCAGGTTTCGGGTAAGGCTGGCGGCTATCAGATTAAGAATGCCAGCAACGCGCTTATGCTGAATATCGGCGGCAGTGCCACTACAAACTACACTTTCATAGTGGGCAGAGAGTGATTTTCGTATACATTTATATATATAGTGTTTCAGGGACGTTTTTTTGCTGTATTTTGTGCTCGAAAAAACGTTACAAAAAAGCACTTGAAAATTCGTAAAAAATTACAAAAAAATTCAAAATTTTTCTTGACATCAGAGGCGTACTGTGGTATATTACTACAGTACGCTATATTATTATGTAGTATGGTGTGTAGATATGCGGTGATGTGAGATGTGGCAACTCTCTGAAGTTGGGAACTCTCACGGAGTATGTCCGATTTTAAACCGGGCGCAAGAATATCCTGTACATAGAAGTGCTTACTTCCCTGGTGAGCACCGTATGTACTCGTGCGTTTTGAGTAATGCACACTACCCGGAACTAACCCATTCCGGTTTTTAAATGCGAAGGGCTGAAACGCCCGGAAGCGTTGTATCAAATAACTCAAAACGATGCCCGCCAAATTTTAAGGAGGCAAAACTCATGGCAGTTAAGGGAAAAATCAGAATCAGACTTAAGGGTTACGATCACAGCATCGTTGACAAGGCAGCAGAGAAGATTGTTGAAACTGCAAAGCGCACAGGCGCTCAGGTTTCAGGTCCTGTTCCGCTTCCCACCGAGAAAGAGGTCGTTACAATCCTTCGCGCAGTTCATAAGTACAAGGATTCCCGCGAACAGTTTGAACAGCGCACACACAAAAGGCTTATCGACATTATCAGACCGTCTGCTAAGACCGTTGACGCTCTGAAAGGTCTTGAGCTTCCCGCAGGCGTAGAAATCGAAATCAAACTTTAATTCGGTTAACGCCGCAGGTCAAGTTGGCTCAGCCAACCAATAACCTATAAGGAGGAAAATATTTATGAAAAAAGGTCTTATCGGTAAGAAAATCGGCATGACGCAGATTTTCGACGAAAAAGGTAACGTAATCCCCGTTACAGTTGTTGAAGCCGGTCCCTGCGCAGTTGTTCAGAAGAAGACTGTTGAAAACGACGGCTACAAGGCAGTTCAGATGGGTTACGGTGACCAGAAAGCACAGCGTGTCAACAAGCCCATGAAGGGTCACTTCGCAAAAGGCGACGTTGCTCCCAAGAAGGTTCTCAAAGAGTTCCGTTTTGAAGACATCG
>JAZUHE010000181.1:0-14380 GCA_045641565.1 Acutalibacteraceae bacterium
CCGGGAACGATTGCGTCGGGACGCTCATATCGGAGAATTTTAGCGATATATTCAAGAGTCAGAGGCTCCATATACACCTTGTCTGCAATAGTTGTGTCTGTCATGATAGTTGCGGGGTTTGAATTGCAGAGAATAACCTCGTAGCCTTCTTCTTTAAGCGCAAGGCACGCCTGAGTGCCCGCATAGTCGAATTCAGCGGCCTGACCGATTACGATAGGGCCTGAACCGATTATAAGTACTTTTTTAATGTCTGTTCTTTTTGCCATAATGCTACCTCCGATATATCGTTAAAATTTATATACTGTTTTGCCGCCTGCCACGGTCAGCAGGCATCTGCCGTAAAGAGACTCACCCTCAAATGGAGTCGCTCTTCCCTTTGAAAGGAAATCCTCTGGATTAACCGTAAATTTCTCATTAAGACGCCACACAGAGTAATCGTTGCCGAGAGGAATACCGAATCTCTTCCTCGGATTCACACAGAGAAGCTCCATAAGCCTCTCAAGAGAAATCACGCCCTGCATAACAAGCTTTGTGTAAAGAACGGGGAAAGCCGTTTCTATTCCCACGATTCCGAACGCACTGCCGGAAAGGCCCTTTGACTTTTCCTCCGCGCTGTGGGGCGCGTGGTCAGTGGCAATCATATCAATAGTACCGTCCTTTATGCCCTCAATGAGTGCGATTCTGTCTTCTTTTGAGCGGAGAGGAGGATTCATCTTGAATCTTCCGTCCTCCTGCAGGTCATTCTCGTCAAGTACAAGGTAATGGGGGCCTGTTTCGCAGGTAATATCCACTCCGTCTTTTTTGGCCTGTCTTATAAGCTCAACGCTCTCTTTACAGGAAATATGGCACACGTGATAGGCGCAGCCAGTCTCCTTGGCGAGGCGTATGTCTCTTTCAATAGGCTTCCACTCACTCTCTGAGCAGATTCCTTTATGATTGTGTTCCTTTGCATATACTCCGTCATGAATATATCCACCGTGAAGCAGCGAATTATCTTCACAGTGAGCCGTTATTATTTTGCCGAGAGATTTGGCTTTTATCATAGCTTCTCTCATCATCTGCTCCGACTGGACTCCCCTGCCGTCATCAGAAAAAGCAACGGCATACTGCGCCATACTGTCCATATCAGACAGCTGTTCGCCCTTCTGGCCGACTGTTATCGCTCCGTAGGGATACACGTTTATCACAGCGTCATTCTCTATTATTCTGACCTGCTCAAGAATATGCGCCTCACTGTCAGGCACAGGGTTAAGATTAGGCATTGTGCAGACTGCGGTATAACCGCCTCTTGCGGATGCCTCTGAGCCTGTCTTAATGCTTTCTTTATAAAAAAAGCCCGGCTCGCGAAAATGAACATGCACATCGCAGAAACCGGGGAGAATAATATTTTGAGAATCAGAATAAATGCTGAATAAATCGTCATTTAAAGAGGATACGTCAATGGAAGGGCAAAAGGTCGGAAGCATATCGTTTTTGAATATCTTTGCTTTTACGATTCCTGCCATAACAAATCACCTTTCTGAAAAAAGCCTTGCCGGGATACGGCAAGGCGAACACACTAAAGCAAACGGTCATGCCGTTTTGCACACATATTGTCTTGCCGGTATCTCGTACCGCCTTAAAGATTCTTTCTGATAATTATACCACAAAGACGCTTTTTGTCAATACCAAATAAAGATATTTTACGCAAGAGATGCTGCCATAACAGCCTTTATAGTGTGCATACGGTTTTCAGCTTCGTCAAATACTATTGACTGCTCGCTTTCAAATACTCCGTCGGTAACTTCCAGACAATCAAGGCCGAACTTATCATAGATTTCTTTGCCGATAGTTGTCTTTAAATCATGGAACGCGGGAAGACAATGCATAAACTTACACTGCTCACCTGCGTTTGCCATAAGAGCCTCATTAACCTGATAAGGAAGAAGGTCGTTTATACGTTCCGCCCATACGGCGTCGGGCTCGCCCATTGAAACCCAAACATCTGTATAAATAACATCAGCGCCCTTTGTAGCCTCCATCGGGTCCTCGATGAATTCAAGAGTTGCGCCCGATTCGGCGGCAACCACCTTACAGGTCTCGACGAGCTCTGAATCAGGGAAATATTTCTTGGGTGCGCACGCAACAAAATGCATGCCCATTTTAGCACATCCGACCATAAGAGAGTTACCCATATTGTAGCGGGCGTCACCCATATAAACGAGCTTTTTGCCCTTGAGAGAGCCGAAATGCTCAATGATTGTAAGAAAATCGGCGAGAATCTGAGTAGGATGGAATTCATTTGTAAGTCCGTTCCATACGGGAACACCTGAATACTTCGCAAGGTCTTCAACTATTGTCTGACCGTAGCCACGGTACTCAATGCCGTCAAACATTCTGCCGAGAACTCTCGCAGTATCGGGAATGCTCTCTTTTTTGCCTATCTGAGAGGCTTTGGGGTCAAGAAAGACGGGATGCATACCCAAATCGGCAGCGGCAACCTCGAACGAACATCTTGTTCTTGTGCTTGTCTTTTCAAATACAAGAGCTACATTCTTGCCCTCGCAGATTTTATGGGGAATGCCTTTCTTCTTTTTATCCTTAAGCTCCGCCGCTAAATCAAGATAATACTGAATCTCCTCCGCGGAAAAATCAAGGAGCTTTAAAAAGCTTTTATTCTTTAAACAAACCATTGTGTTTTCTCCTTCACAATAAAAAATATGCAGATATTATACATCAATATCTGCATATTGTCAATATTAAACTTTGAATATTCAAAATAATTAATAATTATTCATTATTTATGTAATCATATACAATTTTTCGCTCATCAAAGTCAACTTTTTCATTCCCGATTATCTGATACGTTTCATGTCCCTTGCCGCAGAGCACCACAGTATCTCCTTTATTGGCAACACCGAGGGCATATTTTATGGCGTCGCACCTGTTTTCAATCACCGCAAAGGGAACATCACATCTGTCGGCAGATTTTAAAATGTCTCTGATTATATCGTAGGGATTTTCGTTTCGGGGATTATCCGAAGTAATCACAACAAAATCCGAGTTTTCCGCCGCGGCTTCAAGCATAAGCGGCCGTTTCTGCTTGTCTCTGTCACCTCCGCAGCCGAAAAGTGAGATAACCCTCCTCGTTGTACAGGCTTTAACAGAAGACAGAATATTTCTCAGAGCGTCAGGCGTATGGGCGTAGTCTGTCATCACTGTAAACGGAGCATCAACGCCGATAATCTCGGCACGTCCTCTTACACCGCCGAAAGCTGAAAGAGCGTCGACGCATTTTTCGACAGGAAGTCCCGAGAATACACAACTGCCGATTGCGGCGAGCGAATTGCTTACGTTAAACATCCCCGGAACATTCAGCTTTACATGATATATGCCGCTGCCTGTATGTAAAGTGTAAGACACACCCTGCTCCGTAAGACATATATTGTCTGCAAAAAGGTCTGCATCTTTATTACGCAAAGAATAGGTCAGCATTGTTCCGCAGACTTCCGAGAAATATCCGAAATATTTATCGTCACTGTTCAGAACACATTTCCTGCTCTGCTCAAACAGCTTACGTTTTGCTTTGGCATAGCTCCCCATATCACCGTGATAATCGAGATGCTCGGCTGTGAGATTAGTAAAAACTGCTGTTTCAAAGTCAAGAGATTCGCATCTGCCCTGCTCCAGCGCCTGAGATGATGACTCCATAACACAATACTGAGTATTATCCTCCGCAAGCGAAGCAAAAATCTCATAAAGCTGAACGGGTTCAGGCGTTGTAAATTCCGTTTTGAGAAGTTCTTTTTCTCCCGAAAAATTGCCTACAGTGCCGATTATGCCTGTCTCTTTTCCGCAGAATTCAAGAATATGCTTTATCATATAGGAAACAGAAGTCTTTCCGTTTGTTCCCGTCACGCCGATAAGCTTCAGCCTTTGGGCGGGATTACCGTAAAACCTGTCACAGCATTTTGCCAGAGCCTTTCTTATATTTGTGACTCTTACTGTTTTCGGAAGTCCGAGATTTGTCGAGGAAACCACTGCCGCGGCCCCGTTTTCAAAAGCTTCTGAAGCATGGCTTCTGTTCTCATAACAACTTTCGCTCAGGCAGAAAAAGAGAGAGCCGCTTTTCACTTCTTTGGAGTTTACCGCTATTGATGATATCTCAGCATCAAAGTCAGGCTTTACGATTATTATGTTATCAAGTAATTCTGAAAGAAGCATAATCACAGAATAATGCAGATAAGTCCGCTGCAGCCTTCATTAATCACTTTTTCAAGAGTTTCCTGAAGCTTCATTCTTGCGTTATTCGGCATTCTGTAAAGCTTATTGTGAAGCCCCTCGTTTACAAGCTCATGCAGGCTTTTTCCGAATATATTTGAGTCCCAGATTTTAGCCGGATTTTCTTCAAATTCCTTAAGCAGATACATAACAAGCTCTTCTGACTGTGACTCTGAGCCGACAATCGGTGCAACCTCTGTATTTATATTGGCTTTCATTATGTGGATAGACGGCGCGCTGGCTTTAAGTCTGACGCCGTATCTGCCGCCCTGACGCATTATTTCGGGCTCCTCGAGGCTGAGCTCATCAATGGTAGGCATAACTATTCCGTAGCCTGTTGCCTCAACTTCGTCAATAGCATTTTTGAATCTCTCGTATGCCTTCTGAGCCTGAGCCAGCTCGCGTACTCTCTGCATGAGCTGTTCGTCATCGGCGATATCAAGACCCGTTTCATCTGAAAGCACCGAATAAAACACGGATTTTTCCACCTCGGCACTGAGTCTTGCCGAACCGTCTGAAAGTCTTATCTCCTCAGTTTTAACACTGCTGATTATATCGCATTTTTCAATTTCCGATGTAAACTCAGCCACATCTCTGACCTTGTGAAGCTTTTCGCAGGCACCTTTAATGCTCTGACTGAGTTTAACTCTTATACTGTTGTCATCGGGGAGCTTCATCACCCACCCCGGCAAGTCAACCCTGACCTCTTTAACGGGGAATTCATAGAGCACACCCGAAATAATATCCTTAACGCCCTCGCTGTCAAGAGTCATACAGTTAACAGTCTTAACAGGCACACCGTATTTTTCCGAAAGCTTTCTGCTGAGGTTTACAGCCTCTTCACCGCACGGATTTGCGCTGTTAAGAAGAATTACAAAGGGCTTGTTAATTTCTTTGAGCTCATTTACTACGCGAAGCTCCGCTTCTTCATATTCCTCACGGGAAATATCACTTATACTGCCGTCAGTAGTCACCACAAGACCTATTGTGGAATGCTCGCTGATAACCTTCTGTGTACCCACCTCAGCGGCCATATTAAATGGGATTTCTTTGTCAAACCATGGTGTTTTAACCATTCTCGGTTTGTCATCCTCAATATATCCTAATGCGCCCGGAACAATATAACCGACACAGTCAATCATTCTTACTCTGAAAAGCGCATTTTCAGGCAGAGCTATTTCCACAGCGTCCTCGGGGATAAACTTTGGCTCGGTAGTCATAATCGTTCTGCCCGAAGCCGACTGCGGCAGCTCGTCGGTAGCTCTCTCTCTCTTGGCTTCATCCGTAATGTTTGGTATTACAAGTGTATCCATAAACTGCTTGATAAATGTTGATTTTCCCGTTCTCACAGGTCCAACAACACCGATGTAAATATCGCCGCCCGTTCTGACCGCAATATCATTATAAATATTTGAGCTTGTCATAAACATTCCTCCGTATTCACTCATTTGTAAATGATATGAAAAAGTGGACGGGTTTATGACAAAAAAACGCAGACAATCCGAAGACTGTCTGCGTTAATCAGTTTTTAATTAAAGCTCTTTGCAGAATTCAAAAATCTCTGTGGGAAGCTCTTCTTTATCAGCTGAAATAGTAAATACGAAATTCTTTTCGGCAACATGATTTTTGCTGAGAGCGTCAACCTTCTTAAGGAATTCGCAGAGCTCGTCAAAATCACGTGAACCGATTCTGAGAGTAGCATCAATAAGAATATCTGTAATATCGTGGTCACCTGCGCAAACGCCGCAGAGGAAGCCGTAGAATGCTTCAAAGCCTGAAACACCGTAATGGTCTGTATCCATAAGACGTGCGCGATAATTTACATCATAAGTAAGCTTGGGCTGTTTTTCTATACATACAACGTTGCCGTTGGAAGCCTCAATAGCCTCGTTAACCTTTTCAATGAGTAATTTTGTTTTTCCTGAGCCTTTACGGCCTAAAATAAGGGTAATCATATATTAGTCCTCCTAAATATATTTTAAAATCCGTGTTTTGCACGAAGATTAAACTGAATTATCTGCCGAGTCTCTTTTCAAGGTCGGCCTTCTGCTCTTCATAACCAGGCTTGCCTAAAAGAGCAAACATATTTTTCTTATAGCTTTCAACGCCGGGCTGGTCGAAAGGATTGACTCCGAGAACGTAGCCGCTGATTGCGCAGGCTTTTTCAAGGAAGTAAATCAGCATGCCAAGGTCGTATTCATTCATCTTATCAAGCTCAATGATGATATTGGGAACCTCGCCGTCTGTATGAGCGAGCACAGTACCCTCAAAAGCTTTTTCGTTAACGAATGTGAGATTCTTGCCTGCAAGGAAGTTAAGGCCGTCAACATTGTCCTTATCTTCATCAACAGGAACCTCGCTGAGAGAATCCTTAAAGAAAACAACTGTTTCAAACAGATGTCTCTCACCCTGCTGAATATACTGACCCATAGAATGAAGGTCAGTTGAGAAAACAGCTGATGCAGGGAAAATTCCCTTGCCGTCCTTGCCTTCGCTCTCGCCGAAAAGCTGCTTGAACCACTCGTTCATCATTGTGTATGAGGGCTCATAGCTTACCATCATCTCAATCTTTTTGCCCTTGCGGTAAAGAAGATTTCTGAGTGCGGCGTATTTATAGCAGTCGTTTTTATCAATATCGCAGTCGTTATATTTCTTCATCGCGTCACGGGCACCGAGCATGAGAGCGTCAATATCAATACCCGCAACAGCTATGGGAAGAAGACCTACAGCGGTAAGAACAGAGTATCTGCCGCCTACGTTATCGGGTACAACAAAGGTCTGCCAGCCTTCGGAATCGGCAAACATCTTAAGAGTGCCCTTTGCTTTGTCTGTGGTGGCAAAGATTCTTTCTTTTGCGCCTTCCTTGCCGTATTTCTCTTCAAGCATTCCCTTGAAAAGTCTGAACGCTACGGCAGGCTCGGTGGTGGTGCCTGACTTTGAAATAACATTTACGCTGAAATCACGGTCACCGATAACAGCCTTAAGCTCGTTGAGAGAGCGTGAGCTGATAGTGTTGCCTGCAAAATAGATATCGGGTGTATCCTTGGGAAGAGCATTATAATTCTGTGATTTTATAAATTCAACAGCAGCTCTCGCACCGAGATATGAACCGCCGATTCCTATAACAATAAGAACATCGGAATTGCCCTGAATCTTTTTGGCGGCAGCTTTGATTGCCTCAAACTCCGCCTTGTCATAATCCTCAGGAAGAGTGAGCCAGCCGAGGAAGTCACTGCCTGCACCCTTGCCGCTGAGAAGCAGCTCATGTGCGTTTTTAATCTCGGGAGCAATAGCGTCAAGCTCATCTTTACTGATAAAACTGTTAATATAATTAGTGTTAAGTGCCAACGGCATGAAAAAATGCCTCCAATTTGATAAATTACTTTATTTTTGTTTATTATATCCTAAAAGTGAAGTTATTGCAAGCGCAAAATAATAATTTTTGTATTAAATTACAGTTTATTTTGAAAAAACGCCTATCATTTCTCTGAAAACTGCGCGGAAAGTATTTTTTTCTACATAATGCGGAGCGGTCAGAATATAAGAGCCTAACAGCTTGCCATCAAGGCTTATATCGATTTTGCCGAGCTTCTGATTTGACTCAACGGGAGCCTCCACACTCGCGGCAAGAGAAATATCCTGAACAAGATCTTTTTCTCTGCCCTTGGGTATAAGGACGCTGAATGAAGCAGGAAGCTGCGGAGTAATTTTTCTCTCACATCCCATTTTTACGTTTACATCCGCAAGCTGTTCTCTGCTCACCGGCGGCGTAACGGTAGAATAATTGGCAAACCCGTAATCAAGCATGGCTTTCGCGCCCTCAAATCTGTCCTTGCTGTTATCACTGCCAAGAACAACGGCGATAAGAGATGTGCCGTCACGCTGAGCGGTTGCACAAAGACAGCACCCGGCCTTTGATGTGGTACCCGTTTTGAGTCCCGTGCACCCCGGATAAAAACGCACAAGCTTATTAGTATTCACAAGCTGGGTTTCGCCGCCGCGGAGGGAATCCATCCATATCGTTGTATATTTTGTAATGAATTCGTGCGTCATCAGCTCCCTTGCCATAACAGCGATATCATACGCAGTGGTTTTATGATTCTGAGCCGTATCGTCAAGACCTGTACAGTTTTCGAAATGAGTGTTTTTCATTCCCAGCTGAGCGGCCCTTTCATTCATCATAACTATAAAAGCCTCTTCGCTCCCTGCCGTAAGCTCACCGAGGGCTGTGCAGGCGTCATTAGCGCTGTAGACCGCCATGGCCTTAAAAAGCTCGTCGACGGTCATGGTCTCCCCCTCCTTAAGCCATATCTGAGAGCCGCCCTTTGACACGGCGTTGGCGCTTGCCGTCACCTTATCGTCAAAAGAGATTTTTCCGCTGTCAATGGCTTCGCTTACAAGAAGCATTGTCATTATTTTGGTTACTGACGCTGGATAGCGCTGTTCATTCATGTTTTTGCTCATAAGCACTCTGCCTGTTCCCGCATCCATAAGCACCGCCGCGGCGGCATTCACAGTTACGGGCATCTGCTCTTCTTCGGCATAAGCGGTGAATAAAAACGAACACATCAGAATAATACATATTAATAAAAAAGATACAGTTTTTTTCACAAAAAACACCTCCGAAATATATCTATTCTGAAAACATAAAAAAATATGTGGAAATTTAATGCGAAATAGTGTAGAATATATCAGGTGTCAATTTTCGACAAAAACTGTAGGAGTGATATTATGAAAAAATCAACACCATTTAAAATTCTCGCCGCAGGCGGAGCCGCATATGCCGCAATCAGCTATGCTGTTTATTTTGAGCTCATGAACAGAAAAGCCACCATTCCCAACAAGGCTTTTGAAATGAGTATAAAGGATATTGTACCGGGAATCCCCGATGATGACGAACGCCTTATATGGTTTAACGAGCAGAGCTTTGATGAATATGAAATCACAAACGCCTGCGGAAACAAGCTTAAGGCATATATGCTTAAAGCAGACGAACCGTCAGATAAATACATAGTATGCGCCCACGGCTACAGAAGCAACGGCAAGGCGGAATTCAGATACGCTTCAAAATTCCTGCATGAGCAGGGATACAATATTCTTCTTGTTGACCACAGAGCATCAGGTCAGAGCGAAGGCAATCACATCACATTCGGCTTTAAAGAGGCCGAGGATTTATTCCTGTGGATTCAGTTCCTGCTTGACAGATTTTCAAAAGACATAAAAATCGGTCTTTACGGAATTTCCATGGGCTGTGCCACAATCACAATGCTCTGCGGCAATCATAATCTGCCCGAAAATGTAAAATTCGCCGTTGCAGACTGCGGATACACATCTGTTAATGACGAATTCAGATTCCACCTTAAAAATGTTCATATTCCGTCCGTACCGATTATGAATACTGTTGATTTCTTCAACAAGACATTCTCGGGATGCTATCTGAGTGAAATGGACCCGCTCTCATCAGTTAAGTATTCAAATATTCCGACGCTGTTCATTCACGGAGGCAAGGATGAATTTGTTCCGACAGAAATGGTATACAGACTTTTTGACGCCTGCCCCGCCCCCAAGGATTTATTCATAGCTCCCGGCGCAGCTCACGCAGAGAGCTATCAGCGCTGTACGGATGAATACGAAAAGAAATTCATTGAATTCACAGAAAAATACATAAAGGAGTAATATTATGCGTTTTGGAGTATGTACAGGAATTGACAATCCCGAAAATTTAAAATATGTTGTCGACGCCGGCTTTGATTATGTTGAATGCCGCTTCGGCTTCCTCGCAGAAGCAACAGACGAGGAATTTGAAAGTGCAAAAAAATCGCTTGATGACAACGGAATAAAATGCGAATCTGCCAACTGCTTTATCCCCGGCCGCTTCCCCATCGCAGATAAATCCTGCGACAGAGAGGCACTGAGTGAGTTTGTTGACAAGGGAATGAAGCGCGGCGTTGAAATAGGTCTTAAAACTGTCGTACTCGGCTCCGGCGGAGCGAGAAGAGTTCCCGACGGCGTAACATACCGTGAGGGCTTCTGCAATATCAGCTCAATTCTCGCAGAGGTTATCTCCCCCGTTGCGGAAAAATACGGTGTAACTGTTGTTATAGAGCCCTTAAGACGCAAGGAATGCAACATCATCAATACCGTTAAAGAGGGCGTTATGCTCGCTTCTTCTGCAGGAAAAGATAACATATGGGGACTCGCTGATATTTATCATATGGTTGAGTCAGGCGATACATATGACGATATCAGAGACCTTAAGGATAATCTTAAGCACGCACATATTTCCTATCCGCCCAACGACGGCTCACACGACCGTTTTTATCCTAAAGATATAAACGAGTTTGACTATAAGGGATTTATTGAAGCTCTTGAATTCGCAGGCTGTGAGCGCTGCTCAATCGAGGCCGGCTGTGATGATTTTAAAACAGACGTTGCTCTTTCGGGCAAGGTTTTTGAACAGCTGAGATAAAAATAAGCAGTCTTTGGTTTTTACTGAAGACTGCATTTTTTATAGAATTGATTAACGGCGGCTGACGATTGTCTGCCGCCGTATTAAACAAACAGTTCCGATTAAAGGAGATATTAAAAAGGGTCGGGAAATTCTCTGTATTGAAGGAAAACATATCGGAGCTGTTTACAGTAATATTTTACCTGCTTTTTATTAACAATCTGTAACCTCAAAACAAAGTTTTTATTATCTTTTTATAAACAGGGAATTACAATCGGCTTTCCGGTGTTCAGTTCATCGCCTGCAATGCCGTTTTCTTTTTGTATCGCCTGCTGTGTCGAGCCGTATTTTCTCGCAATATCCCACAGCTTTTCATCTTCGTCGGGGAAATACACTACCACGCCTGAGGCTTTCTCCTTTTCGCCGTCTTCATTTAGTTTGGATGACGCCATTACACGCTCATCTGAGGCAGAAAAAGTATCTGCGGCAATCACAAGCTCCGCTTTTATCTCGGCACTGCCGTCATTGAGCGGAGAGCAGGAATATCCGCTCAATGAAGCAGACGGTGCATTGAGAAGATGCACACTGTTTTTAAACCCGTATTCAAAATCAAGTTCTCTCTCACAGAACACAGGTTTACCGTCAGAATCTGAGATTATAAAATTTACAGGTACTTTGCCTTTAATGCATTTTACTTCACCCTCGCCCCTGAACTCGGGCTCGCCTAACCACACCGCCTGAATTTTTTGAGGTGAAGCAGACGTGAAGTCAAAGGATTCCCGACACGTAAAGGTATCGTTTATATTCTGCGTATGCGAATAAAAATCGATATTTTCATAATCTGCCGCAAGCTCGCCCGCAGTGCTGTAAGCGTCGCTGATATAGGCTGATTTTTTATTTATATAAGTACATATACGGGCGCATAGCACAAGATTTATGTCAAAAAATCTCTGTTCACCGTCAGAATCATCCCTCGCTGTAATGTCACAGCTGCTGATTTTAAGGCAGACATCCGCAAAGCCGTCCTCCGCGGCCCCCGGCACATCCGTCACCTGGGTTAACGGTATGGAATAATCAAATTTCGTACATTCGCCCTTGTTTTTATCGGCACAGTAGATTACGCTGACTGACACCTCACCTTTTAAAAGCAGTTTGCCCTTGATTATCTTTGCTTCATTCAGAATCGGCACAGCGCCCGTATTGATAATACGCTGAGCAGGCAGATAATCTCTCGGGATTTCAGCTGTTTCGCTTATGGGGAACATCTTGCACTCACAGGCTGTGGCACTGCTGTACTGTATCTCACCGCTTCTGGTTTCTATGCCCGCCGTTTCGATTTTTTCGATAAAATCTTCTGAGCAAACCCTGCATATCTTAAATGAAAATCTTACGTTTCCGCGGATTTCCGCTTTTCTTCTGCTGACAGCGCGGCAGTTGACATACTCTGTCTTAGGCGTTACAAAAAGAGCGCCTTCAATGTCCGCGTCTTTTTCAACCGCCTTTGAAAAAGGAACCGTCTGCTCAACAGAGCAGATGTTATCTTCCTCATCACAGTATACTATACGCATAATCAGATTGCCGTCTGCACAGGCTCTGTCACCTGTTATTTTTGAAGACACCAGGCACGGCGTAACCGTGCATTTCAGAATTCTGAGAATATCTGAACAGTAATCAGGAAGATTAATCTCATTTTCAATCGACTGCTCACAGGAGCCTTCATAGACCGTCTTCACGCCCGCAACACTGTTTAAAGTATATTCCAATGCCATAATATCACCTTTTCATTTTAATTCTTTACACATATATATGAACAGACAGGTTGAATTATTACACTTTTGCGGCTTTTATTTTATTGACAGTCAGTTGATTTAGGTTATACTATATATATGAAATAAATTTTTC
Source organism: Acutalibacteraceae bacterium (assembly GCA_045641565.1). GTDB lineage: Bacteria > Bacillota > Clostridia > Oscillospirales > Acutalibacteraceae > CAG-488. Next base: position 12,611 of record JAZUHE010000181.1, read on the forward strand.
GGAGAATACTATGACAGATAAAAAATTCACCGTAAGCGGCATGACCTGCGCCGCCTGCCAGGCAAATGTGACAAAGGCGGTCAGCCGTCTCGACGGAGTGGAAAAGGCTGACGTCAACCTGCTCACGGGCAGAATGCTTGTCAGCTTTGATGAGAGCAGGCTCAGCGCAGAGCAGATTGCTCAGTGTGTAAATTCAATAGGATACAGCGCTTCACCCGACGGCGAAAACATAACGTCATCAGAAAAGCAGTGGAGCAACATACGCTCAGTGGAAATGAATGACACCGCAGGCATGAAAAAAAGGCTGATTTTCTCAGTTGTTCTTCTTATCCCCCTTATGTACATTTCCATGGGCGGTATGGCAGGGCTCCCTCTGCCGCCGTTCTTTACAGGCAAGGAAAACGCTCTTATAAATGCGTTCACCCAGTTTCTGATTACAGTACCAATTCTGATTCTCAACAGAAAGTTTTTTATTTCAGGCTTCAAGGCGCTTATAAAGCGTGTGCCGAACATGGATTCACTTGTGGCTCTCGGCTCCTCGGCGTCGCTGATTTACGGCATATTCGCGATTTACAGAATGATGACCGCTGTTAAAACAGGAAACGCGGAGCTTCTCAACAGATACGCCCACTCGCTGTATTTTGAGTCGAGTGCGACAATACTGACCCTCGTAGGCGTAGGCAAATATCTTGAAAGCCGCTCTAAAGCCAAAACTTCTGAAACGCTTGAAAAGCTCGCCGAGCTTAAACCGAAAACCGCCATCGTAATAAGAAACGGCAGTGAAATCACCGTACCGACAGAGAGCATCCAATGCGGCGATACGGTTGTGATTCGCCCGGGCAGCAGTATTCCCGTTGACGGCACAGTAATTTCCGGCTCGGGATACGTCGACCAGAGCGCCGTTACAGGCGAGAGCATTCCCGTGCGCAAAAAGGTCGGCGACGAGGTTATTTCAGCGACGGTAAACAAAAGCGGAAGCTTTAATATCACCGCTTCAAGAGTCGGTGACGACACAACTCTTGCGCAGATTATCCGCCTTGTTGACGAAGCGGGAAGCTCAAAGGCTCCTATCGCAAGACTTGCGGATAAAATCAGCGGTGTATTTGTGCCTGCCGTTATGGCGATATCAATTATAACCTCCGCGGTATGGCTGATTGTCGGCAAAGACTTTGAATTCGCGCTGAACTGCGCTGTTTCGGTTCTTGTTATTTCCTGCCCCTGCGCGCTCGGACTTGCCACGCCTGTCGCTATTATGGTTGGAACAGGCAAAGCCGCCGAAAACGGAATTCTTATTAAATCCGCCGAAAGTCTCGAGACACTTCACTTAATCGACACGGTAGTGCTCGATAAAACAGGTACTGTCACCGAAGGTAGACCGACGGTTACAGACATAATTACATTCGGAATTGATAAGAATGAGCTTCTCGCTCTCGCTGCTTCTCTTGAAAGCAGAAGCGAGCATCCTCTCGGTGCGGCCGTTGTTGAAAAGGCGAAGAAGGATAAAATCACCCTGCGTGATGTTGAGGATTTTGAGTCATTCCCCGGAAGAGGAATCAAGGGCCGCGTAAACGGGATTGACGCGGTCTGCGGAAACGAGGAATTCATAAGAGAAAACGGAATTCCATTTAAAGAAACAGATACTGTTAACAGGCTGTCATCTCAGGGCAGAACGCCGATAATATTTGCCGCTGACGGAGAGATTAAAGGAATAATCGCCGCGGCGGACGAAATAAAAGAATCAAGCATTTCCGCAATAAAAGAAATACAGCA
>JAZUHE010000182.1:0-11568 GCA_045641565.1 Acutalibacteraceae bacterium
TTATGCAATAATTCACCTCTCTATATATAATATAAATGTATAGAGATTTTGTGCCATCGGAATACATATAGTGCAAAATAAAAATCTCCCGGTTTCGCAGACTCTGCAACTCCCATGGCACACCAGGTTTGCTTAACCGAGAGAAATATATAGATTATAGTCTGAGCTCGGGCACCGAGTGCCGAATCAGATAACAGCTGCCTCGACTTTAAATCTCTCCCTCAGTCTTTTGCTTCGCAAAATCCAGCTCCCTCGTCAGAGGGAGCCTTAATAGTGCTTACCGAGAGAAAGATGTAGATTATAGCTTGAGCTTGAGCACAGCGAGTCGAATCAGATAACAGTTACCTCGACTTTAAGCTTTGTGCCACTTTACGCCCTGAGCGGTATCCTCAAGAACGATGCCCATAGCCTTGAGCTCGTCACGTATTCTGTCAGCCTCTGCCCAGTTCCTGTCTTTTCTCGCCTGAGTACGCTGAGCGATAAGAGCCTCAACCTCATCGTCGAGGGATTCTGTCTTTCTGTTGTATACAAGACCGAGAACGTCTGTAAGCTCGTCAAACATCTTAGCGGCAGCTTCGCAGTCGGCTTTATTTGCGTTAGCGGCGATAACCTTTGTGTTGATGTCTCTTACAAGGTCGAAAATTGTCGCAATCGCGTCAGCTGTGTTAAGGTCATCATCCATGGCGGTGATGAACTGCTGGCGGCGTGCCTCAAGAGCGTCAGCAATTTCAGCTGTCGCCTCCCCTTCAGCGGCGTTTTTAAGAGCGAAATCAAGATTGTCACGGCAGGTGTAAAGTCTTACGAGTGAAGCCTTGCACTGCTCGATAATGTCAACGCTGTAGTTGATGGGACTTCTGTACTGAGAAGAAATGAGAAGGAATCTTATCGGCTCATAGCCATACTGATTCGCAACATCACGTACAGTGAAGAAGTTGTTGAGTGATTTGGACATTTTTACATTGTCAACGGTGATATAGCCGTTGTGCATCCAGTAATTGGCGAAAGGAGCGTCGTTGCAGCATTCACTCTGAGCGATTTCGTTCTCATGGTGAGGGAAGATAAGATCCTGACCGCCGCAGTGAATGTCGATTGTCTTGCCGTGATAGCGTCTGTTCATGGCGGAGCACTCAATGTGCCAGCCGGGTCTGCCGTTGCCCCAGGGGGATTCCCAGTAAGGCTCGCCGGGCTTCGCGTTCTTCCACAGAGCAAAGTCCATGGGTTCTTTCTTAACTTCGCCGACCATAATTCTCGCGCCTGCTTCAAGCTCCTCAAGAGGCTGATGTGAAAGCTTTCCGTATTCCTTGAACTTTTTGGGGCTGAAATATACATCGCCGTCAGCTTCGTATGCGTAGCCTTTTTCAATAAGAGTGCTGATGATGTCGATGATTTCGTCAATATTTTCTGTCGCCTTGGGGTGAACTGTTGCTTCTCTTACGTTAAGACCTTTAGCGTCAACCCAGAATTCCTCAATGTATTTCTCGGAAATATCCTTGAATGTAACGCCCTCTTCATTGGCTCTCTTAATGATTTTGTCGTCAATGTCAGTGAAATTCTGAACAAAACGGACATCATAGCCTCTGTATTCAAGATAGCGGCGAAGAATATCAAACACGCACAGAGGACGCGCGTTGCCTATATGAATGTAATTGTATACAGTCGGGCCGCAGGCGTAAATCTTAACCTTGCCCTCCTCGAGAGTTCTGAGCTCCTCTTTCTGACGTGTGAGAGTATTAAACACTTTCATTTTTCTTTTCCTCCAGTTCTTTTTTTAATAAATCTATCTGATGCTGTAATTTGCATATTTCCTGCGCTACGGGGTCGGGAATGTGAATCTGGTCAAGGTCATCAATGCGCTTTCCGTTTCTGCGGACTACTCTCGCAGGAACGCCGACAGCCGTTGAATTCTCGGGAATATCCGAAAGCACAACCGCTCCCGAGGCAACATTTGTATTGTCGCCGATTACAACAGGGCCGAGCACCTTGGCACCCGCGCCGACCATAACGTGATTGCCTATCGTGGGGTGTCGCTTGCCTGTGTCCTTGCCTGTACCGCCGAGGGTAACGCCCTGATAAAGAGTAACGTCGTCTCCTATTATCGCGGTCTCACCGATAACAATACCCGTTCCGTGGTCGATAAAAAATCTTTTGCCTATCTGAGCTCCGGGATGAATCTCAATTCCCGTTTTACGTGATGATGACTGAGATATTGCTCTCGCGATAAAAAACATTTTATGATTAAAAAACCAGTGTGCCCTGCGGTGATTTCTGATGGCTTTGAAGCCGGGATACAGGAAAACAACTTCCAGCTTTGACCTGCACGCCGGGTCTCTTGCCTTGAAAGATTCAATATCTTCGTTTAACTTTTTAAGCATAATTCTCTCCGATACAAAAAATAATCCGCCTCTGTCGCAAAGGCGACGGAGGCGGCATACCGCGGTTCCACTCCGATTTATAACTCAATACCGATAACGGCGGTCTCCGCACGGCGATACTCTGTTCCCGCCGCGTGCTGATGGGTGCATTTCCGCAGTTTATCCGTAAGGAGCCTTTCACCTGCCGCTCCCTCTCTGATACGTTCCGCTGTGTACTTCTCCCACTGATAACGCATTTCAACTTAATATATTATACTATATTAAGTGCTGTTTTGCACCTGTTAATATGCAAGGAATTTTATTTTTAATTCCGCACTAATTTAGCTAAAATGATTAGAAATTGCCGCCGTTCCATCCCCAGATGGAAACTTCTTCATATTTTACATAAATTCTGCTTTGAGGAATCGCCAGTTCATCCTCAACAATATTACAGATTTCAGCTGTGAGCGACTCGGCCTGCGACGGATTTATTCTGCCGAAAACCTGAACCTGTATGAACGCGGCAGGGTCGTCTTTTCCCTGGAAATAAAGATGACAGTTTTCTTCGAATGAGCACATAAGCCAGTTCTCGCTCTTGCCCGAAAGAAGTGATATGGCCTTGCCGAGCTTTGTTTTAAGAGCAATTTCCTTTTCCCGGGAAATCGGTACGTTTACTTTTGTTGAAATATTAGGCATAAATTTTCCTCTTTTCTGTTATTTAAAATACATGAACAGCTGACATTTTATCATGCCGTTATAAAGCTTGCGTCTTTTATCGGCTTTTCTGCCGAATTCCTTTTCAAATTCCTCCGAGGGACTTATTATATAGTATGCTCTTCCTCTCGCGGGGGTAAACCGCTGACCCATTACTTTATATAAAGCCTGAGCCTGCTCAACATCAAGAAGTCTCTCGCCATATGGCGGATTGCATATAAGCGTACCATTTTCGGTTTTCATCTCAAAATCACGGATATCGCATTTTTCAAAACGAAGCTTGCTTGCTACGCCTGCTCTTTTTGCGTTTTCCTTTGCGATTTCAAGCACCTTTTCGTCAATATCCGAACCGTATGCGACAAACTCGCTGTCTTTTATTATAAGAGACTTCGCTCTTTCTCTTTCCTCATTCCACACTTCTCTCGGAATAACGTCCCATCTTTCGGCGGAAAATCTTCGCTTCATACCCGGAGCGATATTATGAGCAAGCATCGCGCCCTCAATAAGAATCGTTCCGCTGCCGCACATGGGGTCATAGAGCGTATGGTAATTTCTGACTCTCGCCAGAGAGCAGAGAGCCGCCGCGAGAGTTTCTTTAAGAGGCGCGCCGTTGGCCTCAAGGCGGTATCCCCTTTTATGAAGTCCCGCTCCCGATGTATCGAGCAGAAGACTTACCTTGTCTTTCATAATGGAAAACTGAATCTGATGAACAGGACCTGTTTCATCAAACCACGAAATACCGTATTTGGATTTCAGCCGTTCAACAACAGCTTTTTTAATAATCGACTGACAGTCGCTGACGCTGAAAAGAGTTGAATTTATTGAATATCCCTTAACGGGAAAAGCGTCGTCAGCGCCTATCCACTGCTCCCACGGAAGCTCCTTTGTACCCTGAAAAAGCTCCTCAAAGCTTCTCGCCTCGAAGGTGCCTACAAGAATCTGGATTCTTTCAGCGAAGCGTGAGCAGATATTGGCCCTCGCCAGAATATGCTCATCACCGCTGAACAGTACTCTTCCGTTTTCGGCAACAACATTTTCTGCTTCAATAGAGCGCATTTCCTCAGCTATTACGGATTCAACGCCCAGAAGGCACGGTATTACATAGTTTATTTTCATTTCATTCTCCCAATATACATAAAGTTCCTGCGCTTAATACGCACCGATACACTGATAAATACTGCCGTTTCCGAATCCCGCAAGAACATATCCGCTGTCGGATTTTTCTTTAGCCGCTTTTATATCATCAAGTCTGTCATCAAAAACATAGTTTTCGTCATTATATCTGGTGATATATTCTTTGATTACGCTTTTGTCTTTGATAATAATCCCGTCAGACGGATTTATTCTGCGCAGATCAAAGCCGTCAGCCGAATGAGAACCAAGGGATGATACATCAGCTGTTTTAAGCAAAACTATTTCAGATACAACATCTTTCTCAACAAACGGAACGATATAACCGTTTCTGATAAACCACTGTGTGATTTTTCCGTCCGGACTGATTCTCAGGTAAAACGGAAGGTCAGTCTCGTCCTTTCCGAAAAAACGATACTGATATCCGTCACCGAAATTACAGGTAAAGCAGTGGTTATTAATATAATATTTGCAGTCGACAGCAGATACAAAGGTCTGCTCAATAGCCTGCAGAAGCATTTCTTCGTTATCGGAAGCATAGAAATTTCCGTACTGCTCCAGCGGAATATATTTCTTCAGCTCATCCTCAGATAAATTCAGCGTACCCGCCTCTTCAAAATCATACAGCAGTGCCGCATCTGTTTTGCTTTCTTTTTCTTTTTTCAGCTGACTGTTATCGGCTTTTATATCGATTGTTCTCCATACCGTAACTGCCGCAGCGACGGCAACAAGCACTATACATACAATAACAAGCGTTTTTTTCAGTTTTTTTGACACTCTCACTGCAATACACCTCAATTTTACCGAAATCAGCTCTGCAACTAAAACAGGGGCGATTTCTCGCCCCTGACGCATTCATATTTTATTCAACTTCAGGCTCGATAAGGCCGTAGCCTCCGTCTTTTCTTTTATATACAACACAAATCTTTTCGCTTTCACCGTTAAAGAATATATAGAACTGATGACCGAGCATTTCCATCTGAAGGATTGCCTCCTCAGGCATTTCGGGCTTTAAGAAAACTGATTTAGAACGGATAATATCAAATTCATCTTCAGCTGTTTCTTCATCCTCGTCGCCCCAACTGATGTCAACATCGTCACGCAGCTTTTTTGAAACCTTTGTCTTGTTCTTGCGGATTTTTCTGATAATGAAGTCAATGCAGGCATCAAGAGCGTCGTCCATATCCTTCGCACTTTCCTCTGCGCGGAAGAACATTCCCTTGTTCTTGATTGTAAGCTCAACTATCTGCTCGGGCTTTTCAACAGTTACTGTGATTTTTGCCTCTGCTTCATCAGAAAAGAATTTCTCAATTTTAGCAAGTTTTTTCTCGGCGTGAAGCTTAAAAGAATCTTTGGGTGTGCATTTTCTGCCTATAATTGTTGTTTTCATAAAAGATGCCTCCTTTACTGTGCAAAGCTTAATCAACGTATTTTCAACGTTTTTTATCCTTGCAAGCATATTATAGCACATTCCACAATAAAATTAAAGAGTTTTTTTAAATTTTATGAAAAATTATCAGAAATTTAACATTCTGACTAAAGGCAGATTATTTAAAATAAACGGTGCATCCCTGTTAAGGACTGCACCGGATTTTTATATTTTGTTTGTTCCTCTGCGGTTAAATCCGCCGCCGTGCTTGGAATCACGCTTGAGGTCTGACATTTTTTCGTCGCTTACCTGCTTGAACTTTGCCATCATATCCTCAAAAGAGTGAGAACCGTTGTCTGCTGATTTGCTGCCCTGCCATACATTAGCCGGGCGCGAATTTACCTGACGGGGCTTTGGCTGAGGCTTTTTTTCCTCAACGGCTTTCTTTATGGAGAGACTGATTTTCCCGTCATCTCCGACAGAAAGAATTTTCACCTTGACATCCTGCCCGACGGTAAGATGCTCACCGATTTCCTTAACATATTCATTGGCAACCTCAGAGATATGAACAAGACCTTTTTTACCCTCGCCCAGATCAATAAACGCGCCGAATGACGTGAAACCGGTTACTTTGCCTTCAACGATTGTTCCAACTTCCAACTGCATAGATTGTTTGACTCCTTAAGTCTTTATTTATTCACCGGCGGCAATGTCCTGATAGACTCTGTCGCCGGGTTTTATATACCCGTATTTTTCTCTTGCTACCTTTTCGATATATTCGTCCTGATCACCACTGTCAACGATGTCCTGAAGCTCTTCGTTATCGGCGTTTATCTCGTCGCACTGAGCCTGACGCTCGCTGACCTCTTCTTTAAGAGAATTGATATTTTTCTTTATTGAAATAAGGGATATAATAAAAACTATTGCCAAAGAAATGAAGCATACAGTAAGCAGGAAGCTGTTTCTGCGCTTACTTTTTTTACTCTTTTTTGCAGCCATTACCTTTCCCCTCGATTACTTTAAAATATACTCTGTAATTATACACTATCAGCAACCGTATTTTCAAGGGGTTTAGGCTTTTTATTTTTCCTTTTTTTTAATTTTTTTATTGTTTTTCGGAAGATTTTAATTACAGCACTGAAAATTGACCGGATAAAAGTTCTCATTGCCGAGCTGAGCTTTTCAGAAAAGAAGCTGACAGGCACTCCGAGAGTAAAATACCACACCGAAAAGCCGAGTATCATGCCGAGATACGGATACATCCGCATTTCACCGTCGCCCACACACAGCAGGAATATAAAGGACGTGAAAACGCATATAACTGAGAATATAACATCCTGAGCTATGACGGCTCTGTGAGAGCACGATATTATTTTTCTTATAAATCTCACAGCATCATACACAGCTCCCAGTAAAAAGCCGAGACCTGTACACAGGAGAAAAATCTGCGTCTGCTGTGCCATTCCCTGAATATACATCAGCGGAATACCCTGCTGAAAAAGCCGCCCTGCTTCGGCGTCTCAGAAGAATAAACCAGCGCGTCTATTCTCCCCTCTATGCTCATTTCGCCGGTGTCAGTGCTAAGCTTACCGATATGAAGTCCGCTCCCCTTTACCGCAAGCTCACCGCAGCTTGTGACAACCGTCACCGTCTGCTCATCAAAGCTGTCCACATCACTGACGCCCGTAAGCGTTATTCTGTTTCTGTCATCCATTGAAATACAGTGGGGTACGGTAATTACAGATTTGTCATTATTTGAATTCACACAATCCCTCCCGAATTATTTTTCAATAAATTCTATGACAGACAACACCCGAATATTATTAAATATACAAACATCTGTTTTTATTTCAAAGCCGTAAAGCACAGTTGACTTTGCACGGTTTCTATGATATCATTTTTGCGGTTAGTTGTATCTAACTCAAAGGAGGCAGTAATGAAACTTAATTTGCTCAAACCCGGTGAAAGCGGAATAATAAAGGCTGTCGGAGGTGAAGGCGCTCTGCGTCTGAGACTGCTGGACATGGGACTTATCCCGAGGACAGAAGTCAGGGTTCAGAAGATAGCTCCCCTTGGTGACCCGATACAGATACTTATCAGAGGCTACGACCTGACTCTGAGAAAAGAAGACGCCGCTATGATAGATGTTGAGAAAGAGGTGTGATGTATGATTTTTGCTCTTGCAGGCAATCAGAACTGCGGTAAAACCACACTTTTCAACGCTCTGACAGGCTCCAATCAGCACGTAGGTAATTTCCCGGGTGTTACCGTTGACCAGAAAATCGGCGAAATAAAAAACGTTCCGAAATGCTCCGTTGTCGACCTGCCGGGCATATACTCACTCAGACCGTATACGCAGGAGGAAATCGTCACACGCGACTTCATTCTCAACGAAAAGCCCGACGGCATTATCAATATAATTGACGCAAATAATATAGAAAGAAATCTTTATCTGACACTTCAGCTTCTGGAGCTGAGAATTCCGATGGTCATCGCCGTCAACATGATGGACGAAATCCGCGGCAACGGCGGTTCAATAAACGTCAGTCTGCTCACGGAACTTCTCGGTGTGCCTGTAATTCCCATAAGCGCGGTTAAAAACGAGGGCGTTTCCGAACTGGTGCGCACCATAGTTGAGGTCACAAAAAACAGAGAATTACCCAAAGTCAAGGACTTCTGCCCCTCGGGCGCGGTTCACCGCTGTATCCACGCTGTTTCCCATATTATTGAGGACCACGCGGCTGTGCTCGGTGTTTCTTCCCGTTTCTGCGCTTCAAAGCTCATTGAAAACGATGAGGAAATGATGGAGCGTCTCGGCATAAATCAGAACGAACGTGAACTTCTTGAGCACAGCGTTATTGAAATGGAGGCTGAAACAGGCCTCGACCGCAACGCGGCAATGGCGGATATGCGATATAATTTCATCGAATCCGTATGTAAAGAAACGGTCGTCCGTGCTCACGAAAGCAAGGAGCATAAGCGAAGCACTAAAATCGACAATGTGCTCACCAACAAGTATCTTGCCATTCCCATTTTCATTCTCATAATGCTTCTTGTTTTCCGGCTTTCATTCAATGTAGTCGGAGCCGCTCTTTCAAATCTTCTCTCCCTTGGGATTGACGGAGTGACCGGAGCGGTTGACAGAGCGCTCACATCATACGGAATCAATCCCGTTGTCCACAGCCTCGTGATTGACGGCATATTCGCAGGTGTAGGCTCGGTGCTCAGCTTCCTGCCCATAATTGTAGTGCTGTTCTTCTTCCTGTCCATTCTCGAGGATACGGGATATATGGCGCGAATTGCTTTTGTGATGGACAAGCCGCTGAGAAAAATCGGACTTTCGGGCAAAAGCTTTGTGCCAATGCTCATAGGCTTCGGCTGTACCGTACCGGCGATAATGTCATCAAGAACGCTTTCATCTGAAAGAGACAGAAAAATGACGGTACTTCTCACTCCATACATAAGTTGTTCGGCCAAGATTCCCGTTTATGCCGTATTCTGCACAGCGTTTTTCGGAAAATACTCGGCCCTTGCGATGGTCGGAATATATGTTTTCGGCATTCTCATGGCGATACTTATGGCAACGATTTTCAAATCGTCGCTGTTTAAAGGCAAACCTGTTCCCTTTGTCATGGAGCTTCCCAACTACCGTCTTCCGTCGGCAGGAAGCGTACTGCTTCTCATGTGGGAAAAGGCAAAGGACTTTCTGAAAAAAGCGTTCACCGTTATTTTTATCGCAACGGTAATCATATGGTTCTTCCAAAGCTTTGACACACGGCTCAACCCCGTCAGTGACAGCACCGAAAGCATTCTCGCCGTCCTCGGTCAGAAAATCACTCCAATATTCAGACCGCTCGGCTTCGGCGACTGGCGCATAATCACCTCGCTTATTTCGGGCTTTACGGCAAAAGAGGCTGTTGTAAGCACAATGAGCGTTCTCACAGGCGTCGGCACCGCAAATCTCGGCAATATGCTCAGCACCATGTTCACGCCGTTATCCGCGGTCAGCTTTCTCGTTTTCACTCTGCTCTACACTCCCTGCGTGGCGACGGTTGCGACAATAAAAAGAGAGCTCCATTCAACCGTTCAGACTGTCGGCGTGGTGGTTATGCAGTGCGTGATTGCCTGGGTTATGGCTTTTATTGTATATAACATAGGGGGGATTTTGTGAAAATTGCCGATTTTGCGATTTTGGCGGCGGTAATTATTGCGCTCGCCATTGCGTTGTGGTATAATCATAAAGATAAGAAGAGCGGCTGCGGCGGTTGCTGCGGAAGCTGTTCCGGCTGCACAGAACAGTGCGGTCAAAATCAAACGAAAAGGGGTTACAGCAGCAATGAAAATTAAATCAGCAATGATGAAAACTGCCTGCGCGGCAATGAGCGCGGTTATGCTTTTATCAAGCTCGGCAGTATTTGCCGCAGCTAAAGAAGACAAAATTACAATTACCAATCCTTACGCGGCTATTGAGTGGGACACTGTTAATCAGTACAAAACAGCTCTCCACACACATACAAACGCAAGCGACGGCGACATCACATTAAGACAGTCACTCGAGCGCCACTACGAGACAGGCTTTGACATTGTGGCCACAACAGACCACGGCACGGTAAACTACAGCTGGAGCGGATTTGAAGGCTCACAGTTTATCGGCAAGGCCCTCAAACTCTTCGGCAGAACAGACTTCGCTCTCGATTATCTCGGAACAGAAGGCGAATTTGCGGGCGGCATGGGCTACAAAATGGAAACCCGCAACGGCGACGATTATCTCGTTATGAATGACGGCAGAGAAATGATGAGAATCCCCTACGGTATCGAAAACAACGCCGTTTCGGTTAACGCTCACGTAAACAGCTGGTTCGCAGATTTCCACAACAACCTCCCCTGCGACTACGAAGCAACCATGAGAGGCGTTCAGAGAGCAGGCGGCATATGCGTTATCAATCATCCCGGTGAATATTCAAATGCACGCTACGAGCTTTTCCAGGAGGACGCTTACGACCTGAGCAATCCTTCCTACAGATATCTTTTCAACAAGTTCTACGGACTTATCAACAAGTATGACTGCTGCCTCGGCATAGACATCAACTCCAAGGGCGACGACCGTACACGTTACGAAAGAAAGCTCTGGGACCTCATGCTCATGGAAGCGGCAAAATCAGGTAAGACTGTTTACGCTATCGCATCAAGCGACGCTCATCAGCTCAATAAAATCGATACAGGCTTTACATACGTTCTCGCGAACGAAAAGACAAGCGCCGCAACAAAAGCTGCTCTTCAGAACGGTGAGTTCTTCGCGGCAAGCACCTGCATCTGCAACCACGACGAAATGAAGCAGATTGCTGATTCAATCAAGAAATTCTACGGCGAGACAGACCTCTACAACGAGCTTACCGCTACAGTCGCACGCTATGAGGCTGACAGACAGAAGAAGATTGACGAAAATGACGACGGCAACACAAGCGTTAAATACGAAGCAATCGACGACGAAGGCTACTTCAACAGAGACGCACGTCCGATGATTACAAAGATTGACGTTGACGACAATGAAAACACAATCGCAATCGAGTCAGAAGACGCACTCATCGTACGCTGGATAGCTGACGGTCAGGTTATCGCAACAACCACAACAGAAGACGCTGTTATCGACCTTGATGATTACACAGACGTTGTTGACGGTTACATCAGAGCTGAAGTTTTCGGCGAAGGCGGAATTATTTACACACAGGCATTCTCAATCAACGCCAATCAGAAGACAGAGCAGGAGTTCAGCTTCATAAATCTCGGTATGTTTGACTTCCTCTTTGCTGAAATCGACAGATACGGCGGATATCTCATCAGAGTTATCGGCAACCTCTTCAAATAATAATACAGCTTTTCCAAAACGGCACCGCATTGAGCGGTGCCGCTTTGTCATAATTATTTGTCAAATATCATGCTCTGTCATATACTGGCCGCCGTTACTGATTGGGAGGGGTATTAATAATGCAATATAATTTTATG
>JAZUHE010000183.1:0-11302 GCA_045641565.1 Acutalibacteraceae bacterium
GAGCGACTGAATATATGCCGCGATTCTGTCTGTGATTTTTCCCGCTTCGCCGTATGTGTAGTGATTGTCTTTATAAACAACAAGCTCTTTTTCGGGCGTTCTGCCGACCCATTCGTTAAAGAATTCCGTAACGGTTTTATCTTCAATCGGCACATCGCTGTCATTGAACGAATCAAGCAGCTTCCGCTGTCTTTCCGAAACGAGATTGACGTCTTTCAGGAATTCTTTTTCGGTGAATTCTCTGACTGCGCAGGCAAAAGCCTCTGCAAATGATTCAATAATGCCGCGCTGATACAGGTCACTTCTGTAGCGGAAACTCAGACGGTAGCTGTCGTCTTTGTAAAATGCCATAAGTGTCAGCCTGTTCATGGCGTCGGGGTTGTGAATACCGATAACGGGAAGCTGTTCTCCGCAGAGTGTGAGCGAATTGAACGCGTCATTCTGATAAACAAATGAAAAGTCGTTCTGAATTCCGTACTCCGCCGCCAGCTCGCTGAACGGATAAGCGTCATTCTTAGTGCTTTCACGGAATGTATTCTGAATATTTTCAATATAGCGTGAGATGTCACTCTCGCCTGTAAGGTCAACGGGCAGCGCTATTGTTTTAACAAGCATACCCGCTGTGTTGAATGTCATTGAAGTATGTCTGCCGCTTTCGCCGACACAGACAAGCGACTTGTCCGTTCCGTTGAATTTTGCGAGCACATACGCAAAAGCGGAGAGGAAAAGTGAATTTTCGGTAAGATTATTGCTCTTGAGGAATTTGAGCAGATTTTCACGGGCTAACGGAAGCTCAATTTCAATCGAGTCAAGGGTTGCCTTGCCCTTATCCTCAAAATCACACGGGAAGTCATTGGATATGTCAAGTCCGTCAAACTGTTTCTGATAATATGCTTTTGCTTCCGCATATTTTTCGGATGTTTTCAGAGCTTCTTCATATGATGAAAGGTCGAACGCAGACGTTCTTTCTTCAAAGATATCGCGGCCTTCGTAGCTCCTGCTGATTTCTTTTAAAAGGACGGAAAGGGTAGTGCCGTCAAAAACGATATGGTGAGCGTCAAAAGCGAGCACTTTTTCTTTTGTGTCTTCAAAAATGCAGGCACGCACAAGCTCACCGTCCGTAAGATTGAACGGCTTTACAAAGCTGTTGAGAGCGGTCTGCATATCATCAACTTTCTGATATTCAACCGCGAATTTGTTTTCACCGGGAATCATGCACGGCAGTCCGCCCGCAATATCAATACGGCACTGATACGCCTTATGATTAGCAACAGCCTTTTCAACTGCCTCGGCAAGCTTCTGAGTATCAATCTGTTCGCTGAGCGTGATGCTGACAGGGTTGTTGTACATAAGATTATCCGGGTCAGCTTCAACCGCGAAATAAACGCCGAGCTGTGATGAAGTGAGCGGATATGCTTCTTTTCCCGTTCTGTCAAAGGGTATTTCCTCTGCACCGCCGTTTTCAATAAGCTTCGCGATATTCGCAGGAGTCTTTCCCTCAAAGAACAGTTCAATATCGAGAGGCAGACCTTCGAGTATGTTGATTGTTTCAATAGCCTTAATTGAGTCGCCGCCGAGCAGGAAGAAGTCGTCATTTCTGCCGATTTTACCGCATTTAAGAACGGACTCTATCGCGTCGCATACAGCTTTTTCTATATCGTTTTCGGGCGCGGCATATTCACGCTTGAAAGCGGAAATGTCGGGCTCGGGAAGATTCTTTCTGTCAAGTTTTCCGTTGGGGTTCAGCGGAAGCTTATCCATATGAATATAGAAGCTAGGTACCATGTATGATGTGAGATTTGCTTTACAGTGCGCGCGGAGCTTTTCCTCGGTGATATCCTCACTGCCTGTGTAATAAGCCGCGAGATATGTAATGCCGTTCTTTGCCGTGAAGTCTTTTACCGCAACCTCGCCGATACCATCATATCTTCTTATTGTGCTTTCAACCTCAAGGGGCTCAACGCGCTGACCGTTGATTTTAATCATCCAGTCTTTGCGCTCGATAAATACAAGATTGCCGTCGGGCAGACGCTGAACAATATCGCCTGTGCGGAACATACGGTCATAACCGTCAAGCTCTTTAAACGGATTTTTAATAAAGGCTTTTTTCGTTTCTTCGGGACGGTTAAGATAACCCTTTGCCACATATCCCGAAATGCAGAGCTCGCCGATTTCAACCTCGTTGTTGTTTTCATCAAGAACATACGCTTTTTCAGCGCCGAAGGGCTTGCCGATAGGCGTGTTTTCATAAGGTTTGTCAATCTGAAAGCCGAGTGTGCCGCCGAACAGCTCCGTTGAACCGTATCCGTTCATGACAACAGGATTGTTATCGTAAAAAATATTTGTTATTCGTTCCGAGCCTACGGAAATGACTTTAAGCGATTTATTGTTTTTCAGCATGAAGTCAACCATTCTCGGCGGAACAAAAGACGATTCGATATTATTGTCATCATAATATTTTGCGAGCTTGTATGGATCCTTGCGGATTTCGTCGGGAACAATGACAAGATGCTTTGAAAGTGTCATTGCCGCAAGAAGCAGACCTGTTCCCACAACAAAGGTGAATGGTGCCACAAGGCCGTAAACATTGTTGCGCTCTGTGTCGTCTGCCTGGTCATGGATTGCGTTTCTTGCCGCAACCGCACTCATTGAATAAAAATCATGCACAACGCCTTTGGGATTTCCCGTAGAGCCTGAGGTGTATATAACAATGCCCTCAGCATCCATTTCGGCAACAATCGGCTCAACAGTAAGCGACATATCCATTGATTTTATGAAATCTTCATCAATGCTCAGCTCATACTGCGAGTCTTTTTTAATATAATCAAGACGCTCCTGCGGATAATCGTCCGAAAGGGGAATGGCAACTGCTCCCATGAGCCAGCAGCCTATAAGACAGCCTACGTATTCTTTTCTTCTCGAGATTTCAACAATTACACGGCTGCCGTACCGAACGCCGTTTTTCTGAAGGTTCGCCGCCACACATAAAGCAAAATCATACAGTTCTCTGTATGTAAAGGTGCTGCTCTCGTCAGAAACAGCGGGCTGATTCGCATACTCATTTACTGATATCAGGAATTCTTCGATTACATGTTTCATAAAATACCCTCTTTCATTGCCGCTGACGGCAAATAGTTTTTTCTGTTATATAAACAATGAAGCCGGTTTTGTTAAAAAACTGACAATATACCAAATATATTTTATCAGCATATGCATATTATGTCAACAGACACCGACTAAAACCTGTAAGCGGTATTTTCATTTTAAAAAGAAAAGATTCGTTAAACGCTGAAACAACGGAATACCGGCATGTATTCATACGGAAAATATTAAACCGGTAATAAACATACAAAACAAGCGAAAATTGTTGTATTATATTGATTTCTGTGGTACAATTTTTTAAAAAAATTGAAAGGAAATAAAAATGATGAAAAAAGTTTTATCTGTTATTATTTCACTTGCATTATTTGTTTCTGCTTTCACAGTTATCGGTGTATCCGCAGAAGAGAATAATGACAGCGTAACGGCTAAATTCCTTAACTGCAATGTTGCGGGACTTCCCGACTTCAAGTCACTTATCGGCATGGGTTCAACAGATGTAAAAGGAAACACCAGACAGTTAGGTGCTGTTTTTAATTCCTCCGATTTTGATGTAATTGCTGTTCAGGAGGATTTCAATTATCACAATATTCTTACTCGTGAAATGAAAAACTACAAATACTCAACAGGTCACTCAGGCGGTGTTCCCGGCGGCGACGGACTGAATATTTTCACAAAGAGTATACCCATATATAATCAGACAAGACAGGAATGGCATTCCTGCTTTGGCGGTATTGCTGAAGGAGATGCGCTTACTCCCAAAGGGATTCTTTACACGGTGCTTGATTTAGGCAATGGAATTACAGTTGATTTTTATGATATTCATGCTGACGCGTTTGACGGAGCGGGAAACGCGCTTTCAAGAGCTGCGCAGTATTTACAGCTTTTAGCTTTTGTCGGTGAAAATTCTTCAGACCGCCCTGTTATTCTTACAGGTGACTTTAATACATCCGTTCATCTTAATTATGGCGGCGAGAACAGCGCAGATGAAGAAATGATGTATGACCTCACCCAAAAGTACGGCTTTAAAGATGCATGGATAGAAACCTGCAACAACGGAGATTATGATAATTTTTCAGAATGGCAGAAATTATATCCGAGTTCATACTGGGGAATCTGGGACAGCGTAGAAAAGTTCTACTATCGCAGCGGTGGAGGAATTGAAATTTCTGCCGAAGATTTTGAATATTTTGTTGCTGAAAACGAAAACGGCGAACGTCTTTCTGACCACAACGGAGCCGTATGTAATTTTAAATTTACAAAGTCTGATGATTTCAAAGAAGACACAAGAGAATTAAGCTCAAAAAGAACAGGAATCTTCACAAGATTTTTCAGCACAATCAAATGGATATACAAAGATTTGATATTTGTTTTCGGTGATAATTTTGATGAGCTGCTCAGCCTTATCGGCTTGAATAAATGATTTGATACCGCTGTACCTGCAGGAGAACAAGTTAACATAATTATGCAGACGCTGCAGTCAAAGCGGTGCGGGCAGTAATCAGCTTCTGCGAGTCCGCAGGCGATAATGCGGCTTTTATCAATTACGAAATCATTGCCGCCAAACGGTATTATAAACTTAAAAAGAATGAGCCCGGTGCGATTCCGGGCTCTTTTTCTGTCTGTTTGATATTCTTTTTGTCTCTGATTCCTTTTTGGTTTGTTCAAGCTGCTGTGAAGTACATAAGTCCGAAAACTTCAGATGTGGTTTCAACGTTTGAATCGCAGCCGCGAGCCTGGTGGAATGAGAAATACTGTGTTGTGGTACCTGCGAAGTTGTAGCTGACTGTTCCGTCTGCCTTAACTGTTTCGTATGCGTCGCTTGTATTGTATCCGTTGAAGGTCGTTACGCTTCCCTTAGCGTCCCAGTAGCACTGAGTGCTGTTGTCTACGTTTATGTATTTGTAATTGGCTTCAAGAGCGAATAACGGAGTGAGATAATACTTATCAGCTACGTTAATCTTTATGCCAAACTGCGCGAACATTTTTGCAAGCTGAGTATAGAACTGGTGAAGAGCTACGCCTTCTTCTGAGTTTTCCCATGAGTCGCAGGTGAATCCGTAATCTCTGAAAGCGTCAAGGAGTGATAACTTTTCGCCGTTTTCATCTTTTGATAAGATTTCGTCTGAGATGAAGAGCTCATAGAGTTTTCTTACTTCTGCTTTTGTGAGTACTGATGTGATTTTTGCGTTGATGTTTGATGTTGTCTTTTTAATCATGCTTTCAACCTGATATTTGCCTGCTGTGTCGTCAAGACCCGCCTTGCCGAGAGTTGTGTAGCTGATTTCACGGTTGAGGGGAACGAATGTTACGTTTATGCCGTCTGATGTGTATTTGAAGCCTCTGATGTATGAGAACCAGATGCTGTCAACCTTTGCGTTGTACTTTGATACTGTGCTGTCGGGATTTTCAAGGTCAAACATTCTGTTGTAGTCGCCGATGTAGCCTTCGTTGCTTTCTTCGCCGAGGAGCTCTGCCCAGTAATCTCTGTATGCTGCTGATTTGTAGCAGGCAAGCTTCTGAGATGTGATTGTCTCAAGAGCGTCTCTGAGTTCTTCATCGGTCTCTGCTGCGGAAGCGATGCTGCCGTCTTTCATTCCCTGATAGAAACGAATCTTTTCACCGAGGACGATTATCATAAGCTTATAAGCGCTGCTGATAACTTCATTTACTTCGTTTACATAACCTGATGCTTTGATTGCCGCGTTGCCGCCGATGACTGCACCGTCGCATTTTGACATAAGAACGTATTCGTAAACGCCCTGTGTACTGCCGAAGCTTATCTGTGTTCCGCCTACATAATTTCTGAGAGTCTGGGTGAGAACCTCGAACTGCTCAGCGTTCTTAAGGTCAAAGTCGAGCATTTCGGCTATGAGAACCATCTTTGCGTAATCTGACTCGTTTGTTTTTTCAACGCTCTTTAAGAATCTGTAGTTTGTTTCAACCATTGTTCTTAACGCTGTGATGCTTGAGTTGAATTCATTGTACTGAGCTGTGGTCAGATTTTTGAGAATATCCTGTGTGTCTTTTTCAAGTGTTGCTTCAAGAGCGTCAATCTTTTTTGAAATTTCGTCAAGCTTTTCAAGAATCATTGCCGTGTCGCCTTTGATCCCGAATAAATCCCCGAGGATGGGATCGAGTGCCGACTTGGCGAAATCGCCGATAACGGGAATCTTGCCTGCGCCTGTTATGATGAGTGCCTTTGCCGCTTTTTTTGAAGTGTTTTCAATATCCATCGCGCTTGCTGTGAAGCCTGCGGACATTACTGAGAATACTGTCATTATTGCGAGTACCATTGCGATTGCTTTTTTAAATAATCTGTTCTTTTTCATTTTTCATTACCTCCGTGAGTTCCTTCGTTTTTGTCTTACATCTCTTTATACGAAAGACTTTGAAAGAGGGCTAATAAAAATAAAAAAATTTTTAAAATGATATAATTGTATAAATACAATGGTATCTTTAGATTATCTCATGGCACAAAAATCAATGCCTCCGAGGCACACCGCTTTGATGTATCTCGGAGGCTTTTGTGTTTTATATAACGGAATTGATTATTTCGTTGGGATTAATAGGTTTTTCTGAAAAGGATACGGCTGCAGCTCATCAAAACAGTTTTAAACATATTATTTGCTTAACCGTTATTCGATTCAGATTGTTTGCGTTCATCCAGTGTGAAATCAAGATACAGCGTGTTTTTACCGCTATCAACAAAAACTGAATCAGATTTACGCTCCGCGTGGCAGAATTTGCAGTCATAACGGTCAAACTCAGTTTGCGCGGTAATATCGTTCACAGCAAAATCACCACTGTACGAAGCGGATATACTGCCGAAATATGTGGTATATCTCACAGAGCCGCAGTTCATTGCTGCCGCAATTTCACATATTCTTTTCCATTCCCCCGTGTCACCGCTTCCGACACGGTAATAACTTCCGTACGAGCTTATGGAAATTTCCGCACCCTCGCAAAGAGTGTTCACCCTCTCGGCATCACTGTAATTTTTAACGTGAACATCTCCGCCCCATTCAATACAGTCAGCGTTTGCCAGTGAAGCAATTTTCACAATTTCTGAAACACTTTTTATCTGACGGAATGAAGTTGATGTGAACCCGATCCTCATAAAATCCTCTCCGTTTAAGTTATCTGTGAAACGATTATATCATATGTTCCTGCAAAAATAAACAAAAAACGATCAGTAGTTTATTGAATTCCGAAAACTTCCGGATATAAAAATTCTCACTATTTTTTTCACATTATATCATAGGAGAAATTCTTTTTTCATTGTTTTTTACCGGATTTGTTCGATTCGGATTGGACGGGATGTTAAAATTATATTTAATTATCAAATGAATTAATCCATTCGATTATTCCACTGCCTGCGGTGAGGTGCACTGGATTTCTGTTGCCGTCAACAGTAGTGCAGTTCGGGTAATCGCTGCCGTCGAGCATCTGAAAATCATAGGTGATAACATCGCAAAGATTGTGACTGACCAGCGGAACGGTGCCATCGGGGTAACGAACCCAAGTGAATACCGTGTGGCGGCATTTTTCAGGCACAGAGGTGTTGTTTTTTATTGTATTCCATATCGGCAGCTGAAACAGCCAATAGTTAACAAGCAGGTCATTTTTTGTAGCAACCGTCCAGATGGGCATATCGCCAAGCTTTTTCACCTGTGACGGTGTCATAAACCCCGTCTGGCACATAATAAGCGCACCGCCGAAAAAGTCAGGATAAGTTCTGAGCATTTTTCTTGCCATTCCACCGCCTGCGGAGGAGCCCATGATTATGATTTTTTTGGTGTCAATATTATTTCTGTTGCTGTTTATCACATCATCAATCGCCGCTTTCAACGGCTCAATCTGGCCGCTGCCCCAAAAAAAGAACTTGCCGTTGTTTGATGAGCGGGGCAGCATGATAAATGCGCCGGTTTCTTCAAACCTTGCCTGAAGCTCAGAGGAAGCCCAATAAGGCATACCGCTGTCTTTAAGCTGGTCCCCGTATTTAAAGCCATGCATCAGCCCGTGGATGTAAATAATAAGCGGATATTTGTTGGTATCGTTTTCACCAACCGGGTTATAAAGCGCATAATCGTTTGAGCGGCCGCTGACCCGCGGGCCCTGATGAAGGGTAAATTCATTTCTCAGCGCTTCAATACCGGCAGATGTCGGAAGCTTGCTTTTTGCGGTATATGTATCAATCTGAGGTTCCTCTGTTTCGTCGGGCAATGGGGTCAATTCGCTTTCCTCCTGCACTGCCGACTGCACGGTATTGGCCGTATAGGTGTTTAAGGTGTTGTTAATTGCGACAGCCGGGAAAAGGCTAACCGAAGCCATAACCACGGTGGCAATAATCGCAGCCGCACTTTTTGTTACATTTTTACGCATTTTGTTTTCCTCCATCAATTAGGTTTAATCTCTTTACAGATTTAAAAATGAATACAGATGTACAAGCCTGCACTTTTTATCCTGTGCAAGCCACTGCATATCAGATTTTCTCAAAAGATATGCGTTCATAGTAATACCTCAATTTAATTTTGAAAAATATAACACAAGTTAGGGATGAACAGGTGTTTTGAAAGCCGCAGCATTAAAAAGTTCAAATGCGGCTAAAATTCCTGCGAAAAATCTCCTTCCGAAATGCTATGATTGATGTTATTCCTGTAAATCGTAATCTTATATGTTTAATGCTTCATAAAGCATATTACGCAGCTTTTCGTGGGTTTTCACGTCCCAACCAAACGCGTGCTGAAAATATGTAAGTGAAATACTGTTTGTTGTATCAACCATTGAAAACGATCCCGCGGCACCGTCCCAGCCGAATTCACCGACAGGGCTCAGAGAGCCGCTTCTTTCGGGGCAGATATGTGTTCTGACTCCGAGGCCATAACCGTAGCCTTTTCGCATTTTATCAAAATCTTCAAGCACCGCGCCGGAAATCTGATTGTTTTTCATCATTTCAACAGTCTCTTTTTTCAGTATTCTGTTTCCGTTTGCCGCGACTCCGTTATTTGCAAGAGCGTCAAGGAACAGCGAATAATCCGCAGTGTTTGAAATAAGACCCGCGCCGCCGCTTTCATAATTATCAGAAAGTATATACGGATTCCACTGCGGCCTGTCTTCAAAACTCTCATGAGGATTCGCTTTATATATCTGCGCAAGATTTTCGACGTTTTCGTTATGATATTTTGCAAAAAATGTATGCTTCATTTCGAGAGGCTCCGCGATATTTTTTTCAAAATATTCGCTGAATTTCATTCCCGACCATATCTCAATCAACGCGCCTAAAACATCGTGGCACAGACTGTATTGAAAATGTGTTCCGGGCTCAAAATCAAGAACGGTTTTTGAAAAAGAAGAAACGATTGAGCGTGTATTGCTTCCGCTTTCTTTTGCCGCTGTTACAATATGCTCATAGTCAAGGGTATAGTTCAGACCCGCGGACATCGTAAACAGATGGCGTATTGTTATCGGTGTGAGTGCAGTTTCCAGTTCATTCTCCCCGTTTCTGACACGCATTTCCGAAAACTCAGGCATATACATTGAAAGCGGGTCGTCAAGCTGATATTTTCCTATCTCAAGCAGCTGCAGTGCGCAGACGCAGGTCACCATTTTGGTCATCGAAAAAATAATGTACTGTTCATTCCCGTTAACAGCAACATTATTTTTTATATCGCTGAATCCTGTGAAATAACGGTAAACGCAGTTGTGATTCTGTGTGATAATGCAGTCCGCGCTCGGAGTAAATTTATCGCGCACAAGCGAATCAAGGAATTCGGTTATTTTATCAAAATTCATTAAAATTCCACCTTGGCTTAGTTTCTGAATAAAGTATTACTGGCGGTTGGTTGTTCGATTTATTTCTTGAATGTGATATACAGCATTGAACCGCTTTCGATTTTTTGAGGGAGCTCTGTTTCCACCCACTCGCAGTTTTCGTTCACCGTAAAGCATTTGTCAACGGTGTATTCACCTGCGTCAATTTTGAGCTTTCTGTCTCTCTTTTCGGAAACATTTGAAATAAGCATTGCCGCTTCGCCGTCGTCGCCTTTTGCGGCAACGGCGTACATATCCTTGCGAAGCTTGTTCTTTATTTCAACCTGGCTGCCCATTTTATAAAGCTGACCGAATGCATAGAAGCCGTAATAAGCAGAAGACGGCTTGCGGTCTCTTACAAACATACCGGAGTGAAGTCCGTAATCATCGTCACTGCAGTAGTAATACGCCGAATCAAGTCCTTCATTCTGGAACATAAGAAGCATTGAGGTCTGATTCGCGCCGTAACGGCGGTCAATCTTGTCGTTTTCCGTCGGATTGTAGTTCCATTCATCGCAGATTATTTCAGCATCGCCGTAGCCTGCTTCTGCGAGATTTTCTCTGACGTATTCAATATACTGTGCATTCTTTTCCGTGGTGGTGTAGCTGTGCCATGAGAAGAAATCCATTGGAGATTTATGTTCCTCAACGTAACTGAGGAAGTTTTTAAAGTATGTAACAAAATACTGATTTCTTGAACTTGCGCCTGTATTGAGGGCGTTTGTTTTTGTCAGCGCATAGAATCCGCATGAGGCGTATCCTCCGATTTTAAGCCCGGGAAATCTGTCTTTCAGATATTTTGCGGCTGTATCGTAAAGACGGAAAAATTCCTCATCAGTGCCAATCCAGAAGTGGTTATCATTGATATCGTCACTGTTTTCAGGCTCATTCCAGATTTCCCAGTATTCTATATTGTAGTTAAAGCCGTCTGCCCAACCTTCGTTGTAGTGAAGAATTATATGCTCGCAGATCTGCGCCCATTTGTTGTAATCCGCAGGCGGAACAAGATGATCGTGAGACGCTATCGGGTCGCTGTAGCTTATACCGTGGCGGAAGAAAGGCTCCATGCCTGTGTCAGAAATAGCCGCAAGTACCTTGTCGCTTTCTTTGAAGTTATACGAGCTTTCGTCATTTACATCCGCCGAAAAATCGGGAAAAATACGGTGAATATCGGTGCAGTTGATATCGTGAGTTCTGCACGAGGTCATGTTCGCCTCGGTGAAAACCTTATTTATTTCGCTGTCAAGCGCATATTCGGGCATTCTGCCGATGTTGTGAACAGGTCTGATTTCGTCGATAACATCATCAAAATCAATTCTTATAACATTCGGTGTGAAAATCATCTGCCCAAGGGAAATAAAGAACGCTAAAACCGCTGATAATATTCTGT
>JAZUHE010000184.1:0-2139 GCA_045641565.1 Acutalibacteraceae bacterium
CGTATGGAGTGGAAGAATATTCTTCCTCAGTTCAGTGATATGCCGAAGACTCAGGCGCACACCATCTGCTTTGACAGTGCGGGTTACCTTTGGCTCGGTACTGATAACGGCGCGGCGATTCACGATAATCAGCATCTCTGGCTCAGCGCCGATAAAATACATACTCTCCCCAAAAATCCCGTTTATAAAATTGTTACCGACTCTGTAGGCGGCAGATATTATGCCTCGGATGTAGGCGTAATCTATCAGAAAGCGGGCAAATGCAAATATTTTTCCGCTGACAGATGGGTTCTTGACAATAAAATCAATGATGTTGCCGTTGCTCCCGACGGCAGTAAGATTTACGCCGCAACCGATAAAGGCGTTTCGGTTATTTCGGTATATGAAACAAGCCTCAGAGAAAAGGCTGATGAATTCGAAAAGAACATCAAAAAGTATCACAGCCGCCGCGGCTTTGTAGCTGAGAGAATAATTGACAATTACGATATGAATTCGGGCCACGTTCATATTTCGGATAACGACGGCTCGTGGACAGGACTTTACGCCGCGGCCGAGAGCTTCAGATATGCCGTTACAGGCGAAAAAGAGGCTCTTGAAAACGCGCGTGAGGCTATTAAGGCAATACTTCTGCTTACAAAAATCACAGGACTTCCGGGCTTCACCGCGAGAGCTGTACGCTATCCCGGCGAGGAGGGCTTCGGCGACGGCAACCACGAATGGGTAAAGACTCCCGACGGAGAATGTGAGTGGAAATGCGAAACCTCCAGTGACGAGATGACAAGTCATTTCTTTGCCCAGTCGATTTATTATGATCTCTGCGCCGACGAAGGCGAAAAGGAAGAAATCCGCACGGCTCTTCTCGGCATTATGGAGCATATCATCAGAAACAACTACCGTCTTATCGACCATGACGGACTACCCACCACATGGGCGGCGTGGAATCCAAATCTGCTCAACCATGACGACAAGTGGTATTTTGAAAGAGGAATAAATTCCCTTGAGCTTCTCGGTTTCCTTAAGGTTTCGTATCATATTTCGGGCGACGAGAAGTATAAGAAACTCTATGATTCATTTGTTAAGGAGCATCATTATCCGCTCAACATAATGCAGCATAAGATCCGTGACGCTCATATATGCCATATTGACGATAATTTAGGCTTTCTCGCGTCTCTGACCCTTCTCAGACTTGAGGAGGACGAGTGCCTTCGCTCTATTTATCTTTGCGGAGTTGAGGACCACTGGGAATACGAAAGAATAGAGAAGCAGCCTATGTTCTGCTTCATTCACGCACTCCTTACAGGCAGAGACGAAGACCTTGTCGAGGGCGTTGAGTCCCTCAGACAGATTCCTCTTGACCTTGTTCATTACAGGGCTGAGAATTCAAAACGTAAGGATTTAATCTACGATACGGAGCAGGAGGAATGGCACGAGGCGCCTCAGCTTAAGATTCCGCTCCCGTATGACGAGAGAAATGTCAACAGACCCGACGCAAGCGTTTTTCACGCGGATACCACTGACAGACACCATTCACAGGAAGGTACTCTTTTCCTGCTTCCTTACTGGTTCGCGAGATATGCGGGACTTCTTAAGGAAGACGAAGAGTGAAGCAATAAATCTACATTGATAAAATATATTAATTCTAACAGGCGGTGATTTTATGACAGGCAATTACACAGATAACGCAAATATCTTTAAGGCTCTCGGCGATGAAAACAGACTTAAAATTCTTGAATTGCTCCTTGAAGGGGAGAAGTGCGGCAGTGAGCTGCTTGAAAAAATCAGTCTCGGTCAGTCCACACTTTCACATCATCTTAAGCTTATGTGTGTTTCAGGCATAATTAAAAGCAATAAAAGAGGTACGGCAACGTATTATTCGGTTAATGTCGACGGGGCAAAGGCTGCCGTTAAGCTTCTTTGTGAGCTGACGGGTATTGACTGCAAAGCTGAAAATGAAAGCGAATGTGCGCCGGCACCGGTTATAGAGACCGCGGCTGAAGAAGAGAAAAAAACAGTCAGACAGACAGGCAGCAGACCTAACGGCTGGCTGCTTTAAGAGAGGTTGATTATTATGAAACAGTTTATGGACAAGGATTTTCTGCTGAACAATGACGCGGCAAAAACGCTCTTTCACGATTACGC
>JAZUHE010000185.1:0-9313 GCA_045641565.1 Acutalibacteraceae bacterium
CAAGCGTCAGCATAACCGAAACGGTTGCCGCAAATTTCAGCGTCATAACCCATTCGGGCAGAAAATATTTGTCTTTGACGGCGTTCTTGCAGTTGAATATCAGCGTAATCAGACTTGCGACAGCAACAAAAATGTTGGAAAGATTTGTGAAATATCTGAAGCAGGTCGTTTTGCTTACGAGCATTGCGTCATGACTGCCGGGGTTTATTAAATAAACTGATATTGAATACACCGTAAACAGTACGATTGACAGATTGATGATGATTGAAAGACAGTTGTACAGCCTTTTCTTTTTCATAAAAGCACTTCCTTATTTCAGCGTGATTTTTTTGATTCTTGTTTTTGTCAGACATTTCACGTCTTCTTTTCCGCCGCAGCAGTATGACATAAGCATCTCTTTTTCACTGAGGAAATGAATGGCAGGGTAGCAGTAGCCGTGCTCGGGGATTCCCTCAAGAATGACGTATTCGGAAAAGTCAATTCCGTTTTCACTCTGCGCCATTACAAACGGAAAGCGCCCTGCGTGACACCAGACCTCCTCTGTGTATCTGCCGTTATAATAAGGAACGGGATTCCACACGGCGTAATATATTCCCGAATAAGGATTTTTCGCAATCAGCATAGGGGATTCGGGAGCGGTGAAGGGCGACTGAACAGGTGTGCTCCACGTTTTTCCCTCATCGGATGAGAACGCTTCAAACTGAAAGCATCTGTCTGTGCGGAAATAGGCATAAAGTCTTCCGTCGGGGAGAAGCGAGATTCCCGGTTCCTGAAGTCCTGTTTCCGAATGGCCGGGGTTCGGCATTTCTATAATATCCGAAACAGGGCGCCAGTTCTTTCCGTCAGCGTCACAGCCGAAAAAGCGGCAGGTGCCGAAATATTCGGGGCCGTTATTATTAATTGCGTGCCTTGCGGCGGGCACGAGAAGTCTTCCGTCGGGAAATCTGAAAACACGGCAGTTGTTGATGACATAGTAAATATCTTTATTAGTTTTAATACAGGTCTCCGCTTCGCCGAGAGTGAGCGTATCTTCGTCAACACGGCGCATATAATAAGCGGACTGTGAGCCGAACTTGGCAAGATAAAACAGGCAAAGAGTTCCGTCGGCGAGCCTTTGAAATGAAACGCTCATAAGATTCAGCGTATTGTGCTCCTTAGCGGAAATCAGAAGCTTCGGCAGAGGCTCGAATGTGTCACCGTTGTTACGGGATATCATGCCTGCGATGTCACACGGGTCGTGGTCTTCGGGGGAATTGCCGTGATAGCGGCTGTACGCAAAAAGAATTGAGCCGTCTTTAAGTTGGGCAAAATCACCCTCGCTGTTTCGCGGATTATCTTCACCACGGCAGATTTCGGTAACTGCAGCGGAATTTAAAATTTCAGGTGCGTTCAATTAAATCTCTCCTTTATAAAAAATCCGACAGTCTTAAACTGCCGGATTTCTTCTTTATCTGAATCAGAATGTATCAGTTTTGATTACATAATAGATAATCTTCGGAAGGAAGATTATTGTCTTGGGAAGCCAGCTCATGAATGTGTACTTTGCAAGATTGAGGAATGAGGGGATAACAGTCATAGCATAATCGAATACAGATGTTGTGTTATCTCCGCTGAATGAGGGCTTGGCTTTGCCTGTCTCTTTTGTGAGAGTCATTGTGTCAATGAGCTTTGTTGTCTGAGTTTCTTCAGTAAGAACATAAGCGTTGAGTGTGAGTGTACCGCCGTCAATGCTGATTGCGTCGAATACGCCGCCGACATTAGCTTCATCTGTTGAACTCCAGTCCTTACCGTTCCAGTAGTTGCCGTAGCCGTCTTTCTGGATTGTCATGGCGTCGATGAAGTCGGTCTTCATATAAAGGTTTGCGGAGAATTCACGAACCTCATATCTCTTTGTGCCTGCTGTGCCGCCGAGAACATAAACCGCGCCGTTTTCTTCGTCAATCTTGTTGTCGGTGAGGGGCTTTGTTCTGAGATACATATGGTCGTGACCGGACATAACGAGGTCAACGTCACATTCGTCAATTATATCTACAAGTACATCTGAAAGATAAAGAGCGTCGGGCCATTTGCCGTCCTTGCCGAGTGTGTAGGGAGATTTGTGCATGAAAACGATTTTCCAGTCAGCTGCTGAACGGTTCATGTCATTCTTGAGCCACTGCATCTGAGCGAGTGTAACACAGAGAAGGTCGTTTGTGTTAAGTACTGCGAAGTGAGCGTTGCCGTAATCAAATGAATAGTTAACGCCGTTGAGAGTCTGAGTTGCTTCACTTTCGTCAAGGTTGAAGATGTTTTCAAACCAGTGCCATACACCGAGGCCGTCATGGTTGCCTGCCGCGGGAGCGAGAGAGGTGTTCATGTTGATTTTTTCAAAGTTTGAGAAGTAATAATCCCATTCTTCATTTGTGCTGTCATTCGTGTGGTCGCCCATGTTTGCGAGGAACTCAGCGTCGGGAACTGTCTGGAAAGCTGCGTCAACAACATAGGAAGCTCTCTTGAAGTTTTCGTCGGAGCCGGCTTGAACGTCGCCGATTGAAATGAAGCTGAATTTGCTGTCGCCGTCGTCTGTTTTGAATTTACCTGTATTGCTCCAGTTTACACCGTCGCCTACCTTATAGGTGTATTCCTTGCCGGCCTCAAGACCGCTTACTGTGACCTGATGAACGTAATTGCCTTCCCATTCCTCGTTCATCTTTTCCGTAACGGTAACGTTTGCGGTAACGTCTTCGTCATCAAGGAAGAGCTGTATTTTGCTTTCGGATTCGGCTGTTGTGTACCAGCAGAATCCTCTCTGAGTTTTTGTGTCGCCGTTGATTGTGCAGGAAACTCTTGAAATTGTGTTATCACCCTCTGCAAAAGCGGAAACAATGCCTGTTGCCATAAGCATAGCCAGACACATAACAATGCAGAGAATTTTCTTCATAGTGTTTTTCATAATAATACCTCCGTATAAATTAGACCGATTAGTCTTGTCTAATTATAACATTAATGCGTTGTCTTTTCAATAAAAGACCACAAAAACGGAATATCATAAATAACCAAAAATTAAATAAATGTTTTGGTTATTTTTTAAGAAAAGTTTTCAGAATATAGTTGACAACTGCCTTGTGATGATATATAATAGTGGAAAAAGTGGGACGAAGTGGAAGAAAAAACCTAATCGTGGGAAATTTAAGAATTTTCAGAAAGGATGTGACAGAATGGCAGCTGAGAATAATTTTACTGATTTAATCTTCTCCGGCTATTTTGAGCGCACCCTTGACGATAAAGGCAGACTTTCCGTTCCCGCAAGACTTCGCACTCAGCTTGAAAAGGCTCAGAGCAAAGACGAAGTTGTATACGTTCATTATTCCGTTGCTTTTAATTCCATAAGAATTTATCCTTACGACGGATGGGTGGAGTTTGTTCAGCCCAAGATTGACGCTATCGAAAACAATGAAGACAGAGTCCGCATGATGCGTACTCTTTATCACTTCACAGAAGAGCAGAAGATGGACGCTCAGGGCAGACTTACAATTAACAAGAAACTTGCAAAGCTTTTAGGCATTGAAAAAAATGTGTGCATTATCGGTGAAGGCCGAGGTATTGAGATCGCGGCTCTTAAAGAAGAGGATGAACCCGCTAAGCTTGCAGATGACGAGCTTGAATTCCTTAAGAGTATTATTCACTGATTCGGGGGTAGCATATGGAGTTCAATCATATTTCGGTGCTGCTTAATGAAACGGTGGATGCTCTCAATGTTCACAACGGGGGATTATACGTTGACTGCACTGCAGGCGGCGGTGGACATTCGAATGAGGTGCTTTCAAGAATGGACGAAGGCAGACTCGTTGCGATTGACCAGGATCCCGATGCCATAAAAACTCTGAAAAACCGCTTTGACGGTGAAAACAGAATATCAATAGTACATGACAATTATGAAAACCTCGATTCCGTCTTAACATCGCTGGGCTATGACGGCGCGTGCGCGGACGGTGTCATGGCTGATCTGGGAGTCAGCTCATATCAGCTTGACAATGGGGACAGAGGATTTTCATATCATAAAGACGCACCGCTTGACATGAGAATGAGCGGAACAGGCGTCAGCGCAGGGGACCTGATAAACCAACTTTCACAGCAGGAACTACAGAGGATTCTTTTCACATTTGGTGACGAAAAGTTCGCCCCTGCGATTTCAAGAAACATAGTAAAGGAAAGAGAAAAGAATCCGATAAAAACGACTCTGCAATTATCAAATATCGTTTCCTCCTCAGTTCCTGCTGCGGCACGCAGAGACGGACATCCTGCGAGAAAAACATTTCAGGCTTTGAGAATTGAAGTCAATGGCGAAATCGAAAAGCTTGAAAATACGCTTGATGTCATGTTTGATAGACTCAAGGTGGGCGGAAGACTCGCAATAATCACCTTCCACTCCCTTGAAGACCGAACGGTGAAAACTCATTTTAAAAAGTACTGTGAGGGCTGTATATGCCCGCCTGATTTTCCCGTTTGTGTATGCGGAAGAAAGCCGAGAGGCAAGGCGCTTAAACCGGTTCTTCCCTCAAAAGAAGAGATTGAAAACAATCCGCGCTCAAGAAGCGCAAAACTCAGAGTGATTGAAAAAATCAGTTTATAAAATGTAAGGATGGTGCAGAAAATGGCCGGTAGTATTGCAAATGTATATGATTTTGATATGTTCAGCAGCAGAGGCACCGCCGGTTCTGCCGCTCCTAAAATCAGCAGACCTGCGAAGCCGAGACTTGTAAAGGAAAAAGCACGTTCGGCAAAGGAGCTTAAAAGAGAAGCAAAAGCGTCAAGGATTAATGCGCTCAAGGTTCTCATTGCTTCCGCTCTGCTTCTTGTTCTTGTAGGCTCACTTATCTACGGAAGAGTTCAGATAATGGAAATTTCAGCTAAAGCCGATGAACTTCAGGTTCAGTACAGAGAGGCTCAGAGCGAAAACGTAAGACTCGAAAGCGAAGTAAAATCAATGTACTCAATAGGAAACATTTCCGCTTATGCAGAGGATGAGCTGGGGATGATAAAAAAAGACACCTACCAGGTCAACTATTTCAGCGTTGACGGTGCGGTGCAGGCGGAGCAATAAAAAAGAATATTAAATTTTTGGTTTTCATATATAAAAAGGGCGGATATTATCATCCGCCCTTACAGTGATTTTAAGACAACGCAAAATTTTTAATGTTTTGAGGTAAAATACGGTGGCAAAGAAGAAAAACAGCAGGATAACACGAAAGGAAGTTTTAAAAAGAAGCCTTATCGTTCTTGTAGCTATGGCTTTTCTTTTTACAATTAACATCCTTTCTCTTGTTAACGTTCAGCTTATAAAAAATGATACATTCAAGGCCTATGCCGAAAAAAATCAGCTTGAGGACAGAACTGTTTCCGCAAGAAGAGGAACGATATATGACTGCAATATGAATGTGCTTGCTCAGAGCGCGTCTGTATGGAAGGTTTATGTTAATCCTAATAATTTTACTGTTTACAGCGATGATTTCAACAATCTTGCCATTGACAGCGTAAGTGAAAAGCTCGCTCAGATTCTTGAGCTTGATAAAGAGACAATACGCCAAAAGATTACAGACAATTCTCAGTACAAATATGTCGTTATCAAATCAAAGGTGGAAAAACAGCAGAGAGACAAGGTTAACGAACTGCTTTCAGAGTGCATTTCAATGCCTGCTGTTACTGAGGACGGTAAAGACAAGGTCGATAAAGTTTATTACAGCTACTATATAGGCGTTGAAACGGATATAAAGCGTTATTATCCCGACGGAAATCTTGCTTCGGCGCTTCTCGGCTTTACAGGCTCTGAGGATGAGGGCCGTTACGGACTTGAATATGAATATGACAATGTGCTTACAGGCACCGACGGCAGAACGATTTATTCAAACAGTGCGATGAACACAAATTCGTCCCTTGAATTCGAAAGCACATACGACGCGGTACCCGGAAGCAATCTTGTTCTTACGATTGACGAAACGATTCAGCGCTATCTTGATGACGCTCTTGAACAGTGCTTTATTGATTCCAACTGCGAGACCTGCTACGGAATTGTTATGGACGTTGATACAGGCGCTGTGCTTGCGATGTCATCAAAGAATGACTATGACCCGAATAATCCGAGCAAAATCACAAACGAAAGAATTTCAAAATTAATATCTGAGATTACAGATGAAGAAGAAAAGAACAAGTATATTGAAAATGCAAGAGCGCAGCAGTGGAGCAACAATGCCATAAGCGACGTTTACGAGCCCGGCTCTGTATTCAAGCTCATTACTCTTTCCGCGGCGATAGAGGAGAGCGAAGACCTTGACAACTTCTTCTGCGGAGGCAGCATTCAGATTGAAGACAGAAACTATTTCTGCCACAATCATGCAGGCTGCGGAAACGAAACTCTTAATCAGGGACTTGCCAATTCCTGCAACCCGTTTTATATCACAATGGGTCAGAATCTCGGCGTAAACAGATTCACAAAATATTTTGAAGCATTCGGATTCACGGAGAAAACAGGAATCGACCTTCCTGCCGAATCGAATCCGGTTGCAGGCGTTACTTACCATAAATTTGACGAAATGACGCGCGTTAACCTTGCTTCAACATCTTTCGGTCAGTCTTTCGGCGTCAGCGCAATTCAGATGATTACCGCTGTCAACGCCATTGGCAACGGCGGAAAGCTTATGCAGCCTTATGTTGTTGCTAAAACTCTCGACAGCAACAATAATGTTATCAGCGAAACAAAGCCTGTTGTAAAGCGTCAGGTTATATCAGAATCAACCTCAAAGCGTGTGCTTGAAGCGATGGTCGAAACTGTTGAGACAGGCACAGCTAAGAACGCATACGTTGCAGGCTACAATGTAGCAGGCAAAACAGGTACATCCGATAAGCTTACCAAAACAGGTGAGTGTATCGCCTCCTTTGCAGGCATCGCCCCCGCGAATGACCCTGAAATTTCAATTATCATTGTTGTCGATGAGCCTCAGGGACAGACCTTCGGCAGCGCTGTAGCGGCTCCCGTAGCGGCAGAGGTTGTTGAGAATACTCTCACATATCTTAATGTTAAGCGTAATTATTCAAGCGATGAAGCGTCAGAGCTTAATATAGCTGTTCCGAACTTTGTCGGCTCAGATGTATCGTCCGCAATGGCGGCCGCAGCTGAAAAA
The DNA here is from genome assembly GCA_045641565.1 of Acutalibacteraceae bacterium. GTDB lineage: Bacteria > Bacillota > Clostridia > Oscillospirales > Acutalibacteraceae > CAG-488. The sequence goes on from JAZUHE010000185.1 coordinate 7,158, forward strand.
GGACTTACGGTAAAGGTTATCGGTAACGGAGACACTGTTCTTTCTCAGTGCCCGGCTTACGGACAGTTTATTCCTCAGAACGGAACTGCGGCTGTATATACAGCGGAAAATTCAGAAAAATATATGGTTACGGTGCCTGATTTCAGCACCATGAATATTTCAACAGCTTCTGTTATTGCCGCGCAGGCAGGTCTGAATATCAAAGTCACGGGCAATTCGCTGCAAAGCGCGGGGCTTACGGCATACAGACAGAGCATTGAAAAGGGTACGCAGATTGAATACGGCAGTACGGTAACGGTTTACTTTAAAACGAATACAGGTATTACCGACGGTTAATTTCTCTGAACGGGGTGTTTTTATGAAAACTCTTTCGATAAAAGACATTGCGAAAGCATTGGGCGCGGAATATGAAGGATGTGCCGAAGTAAAAAATATATCTATTGACTCCAGAACCGTTGAAAAAGGCGATTTGTATATTGCCATTCAGGGCGAAAATTTTGACGGCCATGATTTTTCAAAAAGCGCTGTTGAAAACGGAGCCGCCGCGGTTATGTGTCATAAAGAGATTGACTGCGATTGTCCTAAAATAATTGTTGAGGATACTCAGAAAGCGTTTCTCAGCCTTGCCGAATGGTACAGAGAGTCGCTCGGCACTTTTGTTGTTGGACTTACAGGAAGCGTCGGAAAGACAACGACAAAAGAAATGATAGCGGCTGTGCTCGGCAGTGAAAAGAAAACTCTCAAGACAGAGGGCAATCTCAATAATTCAATCGGAGTTCCGAGAACACTTATGCGCCTTGATGAAAGCGTTGAGGCGGCTGTTGTTGAAATGGGTATGGACGGCAAAGGACAGATTTCCGTTCTTACAAACTGTGTTAAACCCGACGCCGCTGTCATAACGAATATCGGTGTTTCACATATGGAGAATCTCGGCTCAAGAGAGGGTATTCTCGCGGCTAAAATGGAAATTGTGGAAGGCCTTAAGCAGGGCGGAAAGCTTTTTCTCAACAGCGATGACCCTTATCTTATGAGCGTTCAGCTTGATTCACATGAGATTGTATATTTCGGAATCAATAACTCGGCCTGCAAATATAAGGCTGAAAATATAGAAGCAAAGGGTGCCGTTACGGAATTCGATATATGCTGGGATGATTCGGTTCAGCATATTGTTCTCCCCGCGATAGGCAGACATAATGTGTATAACGCTCTTGCGGCTTTTGCTGTAGGATGCGAATACGGCGTGAATCCCGAAAACGCCGCCAAGGGTCTTTCTGGCTATACCCCGTCGGGTATGCGTCAGAGGCTCCGCACGGCAGGCGGTATAACATTTATTGAGGACTGCTATAACGCAAGCCCCGATTCCGTACGCGCGGCGATAAACACGCTCTCAAGCATTGAAGCTCAAAGAAAAATCGCTGTTCTCGGCGATATGCTTGAGCTTGGCTCCATAAGCGAGGAAGCACACAAGAATTCGGGTATGCTTGCCGCGAAGAAAGGCATAGACGCTGTGTTCACATTGGGTGAAAGGTCATTGGCCACAGCCGAAAAGGCCGCTGAAATGGGCATAGAATACACAGGAAATTATTCATCTCACGATGAAATAGCGGAAAAGCTTCTTGATTTCCTTAAGCCGGGTGACGCGGTGCTTTTCAAAGCGAGCAGAGCAATGAAGCTCGAAGAAGTAATAAATAAACTGTATGAGAAGCTGAACTGAGAGGATTGATAATATGAGCGGATATATATTTACAGCGGCGGCATCAATGGTAGTTGCGGCGCTTGTTGCGTTTCTCGCAACACAGCTTTTGGGCAAGGTGATGATTCCGTGGCTTCATAAGCTTAAATTCGGTCAGACGATACTTGATATAGGCCCGTCATGGCATAAAAACAAGCAGGGCACTCCCACAATGGGCGGCATAATGTTTATTATTTCCATCTGCGCTTCAAGTGCCGTTATACTTCTTATAAATACAATAATGAAAAACCCCCTCAAAATAGAAGGGGACACACATATCAAGCTGTGGGCCGGTATTGTTATGGCTCTTGCTTTCGGTCTTATAGGATTCGCCGATGACTATATCAAAGTTGTGAAAAAGAGAAATCTCGGCCTTACTATTCCTCAGAAATCCATAGCGCAGATAGTTGTATGCGTAGGTTAT
>JAZUHE010000186.1:0-1932 GCA_045641565.1 Acutalibacteraceae bacterium
GACTGCGTTGACAACTACGAATATGAAACAGGCAGGCGCGTTGAGGGCCCCGCGTTCTCAATTCTGACACTCACTATAAAAGTATGCCTTGCCGTCGGCGCGGCTCTCGGTCTGATTTTAATTCAGGTATCGGGCTATGACGCATCAGCAAGCATTGAGAGCATTACGGATTCAACAAGAAATATCGTTTATTTCGCTTATGTGGGCGCACCCGGAATATTCAGTCTCCTTGCCGCGATTCCCATGTTCAGATATGACCTTGAGGGCGAAAAGAAAGCGAAAATTTCCGCGGCGCTTCAGGAAAGAAGATCAAAATAAGATTAATCAAATTCACAGCAGCTTTCGTAAATTCAGCGGAAGCTGCTTTTTCTTTACAGTTTGTTTATTGAAATTTTAAAAAGTTTATGTTATTATCTGCTGCGGGTGATAGATAATGTACAGACTTTACATAGTTGAGGATGACGAGGGCATTGCATGCGAAGTTGCCAATCTTGCGTCATCGTGGAATTTTGACGTGCGCATATGCTCCGACTTCAGAAAGGTTACTGAGGAATTCAACGAATACCAGCCGCACATTGTGCTCATGGATATCGGTCTCCCCTTTTATAACGGCTACCACTGGTGCAGTGAAATAAGAAAGCTCTCTAACGTGCCAGTTATTTTTATATCCTCCGCTTCTGACAATATGAATATCGTTATGGCCGTAAACATGGGCGGCGACGATTTTATTGCTAAGCCCTTTGACGGCAGTGTGCTTATGGCAAAGGTTCAGGCCCTGCTTCGCAGAAGCTACGATTTCGCGTCGAGCGCGCCTGTTCTCTCCCACAGGGGAGCATTTCTCAACACAGGCGATAACACGCTCGTTTTTAACGACAGCAAAATTGAGCTGAGCAAAAACGAATACAGAATCCTGCTGTGCCTTATGGAAAACAAAGGCAAGGTCGTCAGCCGTGAGAAGCTGATGGAGCGTCTCTGGGAAACGGATTCCTTCGTTGACGAAAACACTCTGACCGTTAACGTCAACAGACTTCGAAAGAAGCTCGACGCGGCAGGACTCGAAAATTTCATCACCACAAAATTCGGTGTGGGATATATACTGGAGTAAAAAATGAAGCTGTTTTTCAGATTTTTAAACGCAAAGAAGAAAATCATTATCACATACATAATCTTCGCCGTGATTTTTATAATCTCATTCATACTTTACCGTCTGCCCGCGGCGGCGGTGGTTTATCCGCTGGTGCTCACCACACTCACAGGCACGTTCTTTATCGCCGCTGACTTTATAAGATTCAGACGAAAGCATGCGGTTCTTCAGAATATCAGCCGCCTTTCCGCGGCAATGATAACCTCTCTGCCCGAAAGCACAGAGATATATGATGAAGACTATAAGACCGTAATCAGCGCTCTGCGTGAAGAGGTAATCCGCTCGGAGGACAGCTTTAACGACAGATACCGTGACATGACCGAATACTACAGCGTCTGGGCTCATCAGATAAAAACGCCTATAGCCTCAATGAAGCTGACTCTTCAGGGCAAGGACTCCCCCGCTTCAAGAAAGCTGACGTCGGAGCTCATGCGAATTGAGCAGTACGTTGAAATGGTTCTGGCATTTATCAGACTTGACTCATCCTCAACAGACTACGTTTTTAAGGAATACAGCGTTGACGGCATTATCAGACAGTCTGTCAGAAAATTCGCGCCCGATTTCATCAGTAAAAAAATCCGTCTTGAATATGACGAAATAAACGAAAGCATTGTAACAGACGAAAAGTGGCTCTCGTTTGTTATTGAGCAGGTGCTGTCAAATTCGCTGAAATACACAAAAGACGGCAGCGTAAGAATTTATAAAACAGAAAACAGACAGCTGTGTATTGAGGACACGGGTATAGGCATCGCTCCGGAGGATTTACCGAGAATTTTTGAAAAAGGCTA